>CAMVGH010000018.1 GCA_947166945.1 uncultured Clostridia bacterium | reverse complement strand
AAGAATGGGCTCTTCATCAATATGCCGTCGTACAAAGCCTCGAACGGGCAGTACAAGGACATCTGCTTCCCCACCACAGCGGAGTTCCGCAAGGAGCTTGTCGACGCGGTCGTCGAGGCGTACAAGCTCGCAATAGAGCAGATACAGAAGCAGTCGACTCAGTTTGAAACGCCCGTGTACGACGAGCCTGTCGACGACATCACAATGTAAGTTAAACAAAAATATTTAAATACGAAAGGAAAAAATACTATGAACATTATCAAGAACATCAAGAAATTCGTCAAGAGCGCGGCAATGACCGTAAAGAACACTATTTCCGGTGTTATCCGCAGAGCAAGACTCGCAGTTGCGAGAATGACCGCTGTTGCAGCTTGCGCCCGCGGAGAGAACTATGTTGACAGCGGCGTTAAGATACTCATCGCCGTAGTTATCGGCGCACTCCTCCTCGGCGGTCTTTATGCTCTGTTTGGTGACACCATAATGCCTACCGTGACCAGAAAGGTCGAGGAAATGTTCGAGTTCAAGGGCTGATGCCGGTCATACAGACAGCCGTCATCATCGTCCTGCTCTGTATCGAGGTGTACTGCGATCTGAAAGACCGCACGATACCAAATGAAATATCGCTTGCGATTGCCTTGGCAGCCTTCATAGATTTTCATTTTGAAAATCTGTGGGGACTGCTGCCCGCGGCGATGTTCTTTGTCGGAGCGCTGTTCACGAAGATCGGCGGCGGTGATGTCAAGGCAGTTGCGGCTCTGAGCCTGTCGCTCGGACTTTGGAAAACGCTCCTGCTGCTGTTCGCGGCGGAGCTGTCGATGCTGGTGTTCTACGGGATATCGGCAGTTGTTCAAAAAGTACGCGGTAGGACGGCAGCGAAAAATCTGCCGTTCCTGCCATTCATAACAATAGGATATTTACTTACTTTTTTTGTTTAAAACATATATTCAATGAAAGGACAAATGATATATGAAATTTCTTAAAAACAGAACTGTCCTCGGCGTTCTCTGCATCGCCATTGCCCTCGTTATCTGCTTCGTGATAACACCGCTTTTCAATGCTTCAGCGGCGAACCTCACCAAGATCGTGCGTATCAAGAACGACATCAAGGTCGGTACGGAGATCACAAGCAAGGATATCGAAACTGTTGAGGTCGGAGCGTACAATCTGCCCTCGAATGTCATAACCAAGCAGGAAGATGTTGTCGGCAAGTATGCCGCCGTTGAGCTGTTAAAGGACGAGTATGTGCTTTCCACCAAGATCAGCGATACTCCCGCGACCGAAAATGTGTATCTCTACGGACTGAACGGCTCCAAGCGCGTTATGTCGGTGACTCTCCCCACGTTTGCAAAGGGACTTTCCGGCAAGCTCATGTCCGGCGACATCGTGTCCATAATCGCGGTGGATTATCAGGAAAAGGGCGAGACTGTCGTACCCGATGAACTCCAGTATGTTCAGGTGGTCGCGGCTACAGATAAACGCGGCAATGACGAAAAGGTAACCGAATACCGTGCGGACGGCGAAGAAGAAACCGATCTGCCTGAGACTGTAACACTTCTCGTTTCCCCGTCACAGGCGATAGTTCTCGCGGAGCTTGAAGCCGAGGGCGAGATACACATTTCCCTTGTTTACCGCGGAACGCAGGAGAACGCAGACAAGTTCCTTGAAGCGCAGGAGAAGATACTGCAGGATAAGGCTGAGATAACGGTCACCGAGAAGCCTGCGGAAACAGAATCGGAGGTGAAACCGGAAACAACAGCCGAGCTGTTCGGCAGCGAACCCGATGTTCCCGATGAAACAGAGGAAGCCGAAACAACGGCAGAGCTTGATATTCCCGACATTGTGACCGAGGACGAAAGCGAGGCTGACGAGGAAGCTGTTATCATAGATGAAACCACGGAGGTGACGGACGATGGCATCATTTCTGAATAAGCTTATGAAACATGGCGATGAGGACGAGGAACTCGATATGGAGTTCGATATTGCCGAAAGCGACTGTTTTGAACTGCCGCCCGACCGTAAGGATAATCAGATACTTGCGGTCTGGGGCAGCCCGTCCTCCGGCAAGACGATTATGTCGGTCAAAATTGCGAGATATATCGCCGCGCAGAAAAAGAATGTTATTCTTGTGCTTGCGGATATGTCCGCACCGCCGCTCCCGTATATCTGCCCCGCGTCTGACCTTGAAGCGGAGGTGTCGCTCGGTACGATACTCGCCTCCGCGGAGGTCACCGGCAGTATCATCAAGCAGAACGCTATCCTGCACAAGCGCAACGAGTATCTGACAATGCTTGCAATGCTCAAGGGCGAGAATGCTTTCACCTACGCGCCGTACACCGAAACTCAGGCAAAGGAGCTTCTCGCGGAGCTGCGCCGCATGGCTGACTACATCATTATCGACTGCACATCGAACATAACCAACGATATACTGTCGGCGGTAGCGCTGATCGACTCGGACGCGGTTCTGCGCCTTGTGTCCTGCGACCTTAAATCCATAAGCTACCTGTCGTCGCAGATGCCCGTGCTGCTCGACAATAAGTTCAATGTCAACAAGCAGTACAAGGCGGCAAGCAATATAGACGCGTTTCAGGCTGACGAGAACATCGAGCAGGTCGTAGGCGGCGTATCGTTCAAAATACCGCATTCCGAGGAAGTACATCAGCAGTTCCTTGCCGGAAACCTGTTCGGAGCGCTCTCCGCGAAGGACAGCAAGGACTTCCGTAAATCGGTAGCAAAGATATCCAACGAAATATTTGAGTTAGGGTGATAACTATGGCATTAACAGCAAATACAAACACACAGAACTTATTCTACAGATCAAGCGATACCAAGCAGTTTTCGGAGGTCCTCGAAGAGGTACAGTCATACGTTTCGAGCAAATACTCGGCACTGGTCGTTGACGGCATAAACAACATAGGCACGGGCAACGAGGAAGTCAAGGCACAGGTCAAGAGGTACATCGGAAAGTACCTCCTTGACCACCGTCTGACGGTCGCGGACATGACGCAGCAGGAGCTTATTGACAAGCTCTACACCGAAATGGCAGAGTTTTCGTTCCTCACGAAATACATCTTTGGTACGGGCATTGAAGAAATAAACATCAACTCATGGGACGATATCGAGGTGCAGTATTCAAGCGGTGAGACTGTCAAGATTGACGAGAAATTTGAAAGCCCCGACCATGCCATAAATATCGTCAGAAGAATGCTGCACGTTTCCGGAATGGTGTTGGATAACACTTCTCCGGCTATTCTCGGACATCTCTCCAAGAACATAAGAATTGCGGTGCTAAAAACCCCTCTTGTCGATGAAGATGTCGGTGTTGCGGCATCTATCCGAATCGTCAATTCCCAGCACCTCACCAAAGAGGACTTCATCAAGCATGGCACGGCTACCGAAGAAATGATGGATTTTCTTTCGTTCGCTGTTCGCTACGGTGCTTCTACAACTGTCGCGGGCGCGACCTCGTCCGGTAAAACGACGCTCACAGGCTGGCTGCTCACAACGATACCTCATAATAAGCGTATCTTCACTATTGAAGCGGGTTCTCGTGAACTTGACCTTGTGGAGCGTGATGAGAATGGAAAGATCGTAAACAAGGTAATTCATACGATAACCCGTGAATCTGAGGACGAAAAGAAAAGTATCACACAGGACAACTTGCTCGATATGTCTCTGCGTTTCCACCCCGATTACATAGTAGTCGGAGAAATGAGATCGAGCGAGGCAGATTCCGCTCAGGAAGCGGCTCGAACAGGCCATACCGTTATCACCACAATACACTCGAACTCCTGCGAAGCCACATGGCGCAGAATGGTTACGCTCTGCAAGAGAAAATACCCGAATGTCGATGATACCGTCATTCTGAACCTTGTAACCGAGGCATTCCCGATAGTCGTGTACGCCAAGCAGCTTGAAAACAAGCAGCGCCGTATCATGGAGATCATGGAATGCGAGATAAAGCCGGACGGCGAGCGCGAATACCATACGCTGTACCGCTACAAGATCAGCGAGAATCGTGTCGAGGACGGAAAGTTCATCATCAAGGGCGAACACATCAAGGTCGAGGATCCGTCACCGTCCTTACAGCGCAGAATGCTGGAGAACGGCGCTTCGGTCGAGGAATTGAACCGCTTTTTACGAAAGGGGGAGCAAAAATGAACGCGGTATATTTGATCGCTTTTATAGGGCTGGTGGTGGGATTCTTCCTGCTGTTCAAGATATCGCCGCTGGAATTTACGGACGGCTTGTTCGGATTTCTGACAGCAAAGCCAAATACTCTGAAATCGCAGATAAACGAAGCCACACAGCGCAAAAAGCCGAACTTCTTCCGCCGTGAGATCATGGAGGCACAGGAGATACTCAGGCTTACCAACCGCACGAATATGTTCTCGATGCTGTGTGTTTGCTCTCTCGGACTGGCGGCGATAGGACTGTGCGTTTCCATTCTGATCGGAAATGTGTTCCTTGCCCCGGTAATGGCGGTAGGTCTAATGTTCGTGCCGTTCTGGTACATCAAGACCACAGCAAGCAACTACAAGAAAGACATTGCCGCGGAACTTGAAACAGCACTGTCAATTATAACTACGGCATATTTGAGAAATGAAGATATTATCACATCTATCGAGGAAAATATCCATTATCTGAATGCTCCCGTCAAGACCGTTTTCGAGGAATTTCTGTCGAGCATAAAGCTGTCGAATCCCGATGTTGAGGCGGCTCTGCTCGCTATGAAAAAGAAGATCGACAATGAGGTGTTCCACGAATGGATAGACGAGCTTATTCTCTGTATGAATGACCGCAGCTTGAAATCAACACTGACACCTACAGTCAACAAATTCTCGGACATGCGTGTTGTAAACGCAGACCTCGAATACATGATAACCGGTCCGCGAAAGGAATTCATCACAATGGTGTTCCTTGTTGTCGGCAATGTCCCGCTGATATATATGCTGAATAAAGCGTGGTACACCTGCCTTATGGAATCCATTATCGGTCAGGTCGTGCTTGCGGTCTCGGCGGTGGCGATATTTATTTCAACGGCAATAGTCATTAAGCTGACAAAGCCGATAGAGTACAAGAGATAAGGGGGAGCAGTATGTTAGTTTTATTGATAATAAGCGGTATCGCGCTTTCGGTCGGGCTGTTCTTCCTTATGGCAGATGTGCTGAAAATACCGTATCTGAAAACATCAAAGGCGGTAATGTCTGTCGGCAAGACCGACAAGAAGATATCCAAGACCATAGACGCTGTGCTTGTTGACGCGGCTGTCCGCATAGGAAAGCTAATTCCTATGGACAAGTACAAGCGGATCCGCATGGAAAAAACGCTTGCGTCCGCAGACATCAAAATGACACCCGAAACTTTCAGAGCATATTCGCTGCTAAAGGCTTTTGGCGTGGGACTGCTGATAATCCCGTGTGCGCTGATCTTCCCGATGATAATACCGCTGATAATTATACTTGCGGTGGCGGTGTATTTCAAGGAGATCGGCAAGGCTGACGAGCAGATGCGAAAGAAAAGAGCCGCGATAGAGAGCGAACTGCCCCGTTTCGTGGCGACTGTTGAGCAGAAACTGAAAACCTCCCGTGACATTCTTTCGATCATGGAGAACTACAAGAAACACGCAGGAGCCGAGTTCAGTTATGAGCTGGACGTAACGACTGCCGACATGAGAAGCTCCAGTTATGAAGCGGCTTTGACGAGGTTTGAATCCCGTATCGGTTCTTCGCAGCTCTCCGATGTCGTACGCGGTCTGGTGTCGGTCATCAGAGGCGACAACAGCGCGGTATATTTCAAAATGCTTGCTCACGATTTCAAGCTAATGGAGCTGCAAAGACTCAAGAATGAAGCGCAGAAGATACCGCCGAAGATCCGCATTTTCAGCCTTGCAATGCTGATGATATTCCTGCTGACATATCTCGTTGTAATGGGTATGCAGCTTATTGATGCACTCGGCACGATGATGTAAAGGTAGGTGCGAATGGAAAGAATAAGAAAAATCGTAAAATGCAAGCGCGGTGAGGGATACATAGATGTGTGCATCATCGTGCTTGTGTTCGTGATGATAATGGCGCTGATGCTGGCGGCTGTTCCCGTGTTCGTGGCAAAGATTCAGCTCGACAACTTTGCGGACGAGCTTGTCCGTGAAGCGGAGATAGCCGGTCAGATCGGCTCGGAGACTACCGCGAGAGCGGCTGTACTTTCGGAAAAGACCGGACTGCACCCGACAATAACATGGTCACGTTCGGGCAAGGTGCAGCTCAACCAGGAGTTCACAGTAACGCTGACTACCACAAAAGACATCGGCTTCGGTTCCTTCGGCAGCTTCCCCGTGGAGCTTAAAGCGGCGGCTTCGGGCAAAAGCGAGGTGTACTGGAAATGAGGAAATTCCTGCATCGCTTAAAGAGCAAGAAAGGCTTCTCCGGTCCGTGGGTAGTCGTGGTGGCGCTGATCGGCGTTATGCTGTTTGTGGTCATCAGCCAGTACATACGGCTGATGACGATAGCCTCCGGTGTCAAGGACGCTGTTCAATCTGCGGTAATATCAGCGTCCGTGTCTAACTGGGCGAATGTTTACCCGTGTATCCGAGAGGGGTATGCGGGCGGGTACAGATACACAAAAGGCGCTTGGAATGAGCGCATGACGAGCGGAAACATATACGGCAGACTGTCAAACCTGCTCGGACTTGAATACAAGAACGGAAAATACTGCTCGGTAACGGGCGACGGCGTGGAATTCGCTGTTTATGGTCTGAGCGTCCACATAGACAACTCGCCGTTTGCGCCGAGCAGCACCGACGGCATACAGGAGTTTCAAGCGACATCAAGGATAACGCTTGAAGTTCCGCTGTCGTTCGGCGGCGACCTGCTCCCACCCATGAAAGTAGATTTGTTGGTTAAGTCCAGATATATGCCGAAGTTTTAGGTGAAAAGGTAGATCTTTCGGTTTTCGCTGGACATAAAACCGCCGTATATGGTAATGTGGTCGGTAATAAGAACAGGCAACACGACAAAAAGAAAGGCAGGGATCCTTATGACAAAGAACGGAAAAAGAAAAGTCCTTATAGGCACGGTATCAGCAGCTTGCATAGCGATGATGTGCGTCATCGGATCGCAGTTCATAGGCTCGGACGGTATCACGATAAGATCTCACGATACCTCCGGCGCGGACAAGGTCGGCGTTAAGATAAGCACGACCGCTCCGATAACTGCGGAGGAAGAAAGCGCCGTAACATCGGCTCCCGCGGACTCGGCAGATACCACAAGACCGCCCGAAGATGACGAGATCATCATAACGGCGATAACGAGCGCGGAAGATGACCGCAACAGTGTGATAACCGACGCTCCTGCGGTGACAACAGCGGCTTACACTACCAAGAGCAAGGTCATCGTTGATCAAAGCTTCGAGGCAGCGACCAAGCCCGTGACCGAGCCGCCCGCTCCGGAAGTGACGGACACAGCAATGCTTACCAATGCCGAGACTGAGCCGAGCTACGAAGCGGAACAGACATCGGTCGCGGTAACGACAGCGCCTCCGACCACGCCCAAGAACGGTGAAACCAGCGGTAACATGATATATGCAATAGGCTTCGGCTGGGTAGTAAACGAGGGCGGCGGCGGCGAAGGCTCGACCAACGAAGAAATGTACTGCAACGGGAACAAGATAGGCTACTTCGGATAAGGAAGAATACAGAAATGCCCGCGGGACAACACCTGCGGGCATTCGGTTTGTGATGATATATTGCGAGCTGACCACAGCTTTTTATCCAAATGTCAATCTATGACCTAAATCAACAACCACGAAAGGAGTTCTATGAAAAGAATAAAAAATATCATAGCGTCCGCTCTGCTTGCCGTGTTCATTGGCTTGCAGAGCGTTCCTGTTTACGCGGACGGATCGGTCGGCGACCCGAACATCGAAAATGGCGGCGGCGGTCTCGGCAGCGGAACAGGCTCGAACTTCTGGTATCAGACCGATGACGGTGTTCGTGTAACTATCGTCGATGCCAAGACCGGAGAAGAAAAATCGCAGTCTATAGACTACACAAACAAGCATCCCAACGATATCCAGTACCACTTCGGAAAGAACAGCAAGCGTGATTACACCAACGGCACAGCACTTTCATTGAACACGGGAACATACACATACAAAAATCCCGCTCAGGCGCTCCCGATAATCGTCAGCGACGGCGAGTATTATGTTTCCAGCATCGACGAGATACGCAGCTACTTCACGGACGAGCAGGTCGTAAGAGCTATTGCAAGCGATCTCGGATTCAAGTTCGATGACCTTGTGAACGGCGAATACAAGCTGATGCTCGAGCCTATTGTCTATGTCACTTACGACGGCGTAGGATACGCAATGACAGCGACCGAGGCGGCTCTGCTGAACATCAAGACCGGCGGTGACTTCATAAACAAATTCGGTCCCCTGTCGCATAAGAATCTGCCGCTTGCGATGTTCCTTGAAGATGACGATCTCGGATATACCGCATGGTCGGGCTCGACCACTTCAAGAGCCACGGACAGCGATATAATCAACTATCTCGGTGTCGGAATAGTATCCTTCAAAGAGCCTGACGAGGAAGTTGAAGTAGAAACGAGCGACTACGATTACCGTGTCGATACCGATGTTTACACCTCGGTGACCGTTTCCGGCGGCAAGCATACTCCCGACAACCCCGTGACCGTTATCTTCGACATCAAGAATACTTCATACACGGTCAACAATATCGTATATCCCGACGGAGCTTCGCAGCTCGTATGGGTAAAATGGCATACTCCGACTACCCCGCAGAAGGTCACTATCAAGGTGACTGTTATCGGCGGCGCAGAAACGAGCAAGGGTACGATCATAGCGAACATCGTCGATCTCGACGAGAATCCTCCGCCCGACCCGACAGCGTATGACCGAAACGATACATTTACTCCCGTGAACCCGCCGAACAAGGCGCAGAGGACGACCGCCGCATGGTCGAAATACTATGCTTACTGGGTACCGGATTGGGTGTGGATATCTCATTGGGTATGGCATACGATTGTAAACCCTGACGGCTCTTACAGCGGATACTGGCAGGATCATGGTCATTGGGAAGATAAGGGCGACTGGAGCTTCGACCAGGATATGTACTCGGTATCGTTGTCCGCGAACATGAAAATTACACCTGACGAGAAGAATCCCACCAAGACCGGAAGAACGATGAAATCAGGCTACGGGATAAACGAGCGCGTAACGGCTTCGATAAGCGGCTCCGGTGAGCATACCGACATTCAGAATGCGGTCACTTACTTCCCCGAGTTCAAGTACAAGAAATACTGGCGCTTGCTTGAAAAGGTGTCAGGCGGGTATGAGTTCAAGAAGAACGAATACAGCACCTACAACAACCGGACGCACTTCACTCCCGTTTGGTATCCCGACGGCAGCTACACACCATACACATGGGTGCTTGACTGCTGGACACCGGCGGGAATGCTGTCTGTGAACCTAACAGACAGCGTTACGATAAAGGGCAATGTGTACGATGACTGGCATATTGCCAAAACATACTGAGAAAGGACGATTACATGACGAAGAAAAAAAGAATCATCAAAACCGCAGTTCTCCTGCTTGTGATGACCGTTTTCATGGCGGCATTTTCAGTCACAGCATTCGCGGACGGCGGCCGCGTATCACAAGCGATCGAGGGGACATGGAATACTGCGTCCGGACAGATCAAGGACGTTGTAAACAATGTCGTGTTCCCGATAATCGACGTTATTCTTGCGGTATTCTTCTTTGCGAAGCTCGGTCTTGCGTACTTCGACTGTGCGCCCGTAGAGGCAGTGTAATAATTATGAGTTTGGCAACTCATCAGGCGTGAGCTTTATGCCTGTCGTTAATCGGTTTACCGGAGGCAGAAATGCCGCAAGGGAAAATAGCATACCGATGACCCCACAAGTTGAATAGTTATCAATTCACGACTGAGTGGGAAAACGAAACGAGGTATATGAGGATAAAGGCTTGATTGCTTGAATTGCAGTCCGAGGGGTTTATGTAGGAACTACAGCGGAAGATAGCTGTTTACGCTGTATCACGCAACCGCAATATGTTAGTCGAATATATGCGGCAAAGCCATTGTGTGAACCAATTACATAGGTAATAAAGGACGAAAACAATATCCGACAATACCTCATGCCATTATTACATTTCTAAACGGGGATTGCCTAAACGGAAACGCTGTTAAAAACAGCTATGCGTAATACCTTACGGTGATAAATTTCAAGAGTAAAATCAAGAAAGATGACGCTGAATATTCCGCATGGCAACGGAGCCTCCGTAGTAGTCCGAGAACGAGAAAGTCGTTCACATGGCGAAGGGAGGCAGCTTGTTATCTTAACAACAGAGAAAGGAAGGTGTGTGATACACTATGAGAAATCCAATCAATTTGTTAAGCAGCTTACAAAAACATTCTTGTGACAAAAACTATCTTTATGAACGGCTGTATAGAAATATGTTCAATAGGGAGCTTTTCCTGTTGGCGTACCAGAATATCTATGCAAGTCAAGGCAACATGACAAAAGGCACAGATGGTCTTACCATCGACGGAATGAGTATAAAAAGAATTGACACACTCATTGAAAGCCTTAAAAATGAAAGCTATCAGCCGCAGCCGTCACGGCGGACATATATCCCGAAGAAAAACGGAAAACTCCGTCCTTTGGGTATTCCGTCATTCGACGATAAACTTGTACAGGAAGTTATCAGAATGATACTCGAAGCTATCTATGAAAACAGTTTTTCGGATACATCACATGGGTTCCGACCGAAGAAAAGCTGTCATACTGCGTTAAATCAGATACAAGGCAGGTTTACAGGTACAAAGTGGTTTGTCGAGGGAGACATAAAAGGCTTCTTCGATAATATAAATCATGATGTTCTGATAAAAATAATGTCCGAAAAAATAAAGGACGACCGCTTTCTGCGTTTAATCAGAAAATTCTTGAAAGCAGGGTATCTTGAAAACTGGACATACCACAACACTTACAGTGGAACGCCTCAGGGCGGTATAATAAGTCCTGTTCTTGCAAATATCTATCTGGACAAGCTGGATAAATTTATGGAAAAGCTGAAATGTGAATTTGACTGCGGTAAAAAGAGAAAACCCACACAGGAAGCCTACAAACTGGAAATGAAGCGCGGTGCTGCAGCAAAGAATTTAAGGAAAGCTACTGATGAAATAGTCAGAGCCGCACTCTTGGAAAGAATACATGAGATTGATAGGCTCAAAAGCACTATTCCTTATTCCGACCCTTTTGACAGCGAGTATCGCAGACTGCAATACACTCGTTACGCTGACGATTTTATAATCGGCGTTATTGGGAGCAAGTCTGATGCTGCCGAAATAAAGGAAAAGGTAAAGATGTTTATTTCCGAACAGCTTAAACTTGAATTGTCAGATGAAAAGACGCTCATAACCCACAGCGCGAAAAAAGCAAGATTTCTTGGCTATGACATCACAGTTCGCAGGTCAAAAAACTTTACAAGGAATAAAAACGGTACAAAAAGCAGATACCATAACGGAAAAGTTGTATTGGAATTGCCAACAGAGGTAATGCGCAAAAAGCTGCTTGAATACGGTGCAATGGAGATTGTACGGACTGTTCATGGTAAAGAGAATTGGAAACCAAAATCAAGATATTATCTCAAAGATAATGATGATTTGGAAATTCTTGACCAGTATAACAGCGAAATACGAGGCTTCAGGAATTATTATCGTATAGCCAACAATTCTGCTGTTGCCAACTCATTCGGATATATTATGCAGTACAGTTTTTTCAAGACACTTGCTACAAAGTACCGTTCGTCCGTCCGCAAGGAAATGAACAAGCACAGGATAGGAAAATATTTCGGAGTAAAATATATAAACGCAAAGGGCAGCGAGATTACAAGATTGCTCTACAAAGACGGTTTTGCAAGAAAACCTATGCTTACAAATGCCGAAGTAGATGCTATTCCCGTTACTGTTATGTTTTCAAGCACAACAAGTCTCATTGACAGGCTGAAAGCCTCTAAATGTGAGATTTGCGGCGCAGCGGACATGGCACTTGAGATACATCATGTACGAAAGCTGAAAGACCTTGAAGGTAAATCATACTGGGAAAAATTTATGATAGCAAGAAACCGTAAAACATTGGCACTTTGTATTTCATGTCACAAAAATCTACATTTAGGTAAACTGGATTAACAAGTGGAGAGCCGTGTACACCGAGAGGTGTAAGCACGGTTCGGGGGCGAGTGCTTGAAAACCTGTCACAGTAATGTGATAAGGCGTTGGGTACTTAGCCTACACCGTAAAAGCGGACACTTCGAGTGGACAGGTCCGGCGATACTGTTTGCGTGTCTCATCTTTACTCTGACTGCTCCGACCTACATCTGGACTGTCGCAGGGGTATAACGGAATGGGGACAATGAACTTTTTTACACAGGAGTTAAAAAAGATCGCCGACCGCTGTGATTTTATCGACGATATGAGATTAGCGGGCAGAGTCTGTATGTTCAGACTGTCAGATGAGGTCACGGGCAGACTCGAATTTTCCGCTGATGGTATGGCGGATATATACAGTGCGCTGCAGATATCCTTGTTTAACCGAAAAGAGGGTATGATCGATTCGCTGTTAATACCTATCGTTGATATGATAGGTGTAAAACATATGTGTGGTGACATAAAACCGGGAAAGCCGGATATGACAGCCCCGTATATATGCAGCTATGGAAAGATCGGGTGGCACGGGTTTGAACCGTCAGACGAGGACTACTCACTTATGGCTCAGGAGACAGACAACTACCTTGAGATGTTTGCGGAACCGCAGATAAACGAGAACATGGGAATAGAAATGTAAAAATGTACGGAGGTATTATGAATTTCTTTGCAAAGGAATTAAAAATGATCGCCGACAGATGCGAATTTGTCGGCGACGCAAAGTATGTCGGGAGAGCCTGTGTGTTCAGGCTCTCCGATGATGTCACGGGTAAAATGGAGTTTATGACTGAGGGGATAGCGGATCATTACAGTGCGCTGAAGCTGACGCTGTTCAACCGCAAAGAGGGCGTAATCGACACACAGCTGGTAAAGCTCGAAGATGTTATCGGCAAGGTTATTGTCGGAGGCAGACCTGCGACTCCGCATATCTGGTCTTATGAAAAGCCCGAATGGTACGGTTTCAAGCCTACAGAAGCACATTACACAGCGCTGGCGCAGACTGCCGATGATTACCTCGAAATGTTCGCCGAGCCGGAGATGAACGAGGGCATGGGAATGGGTATGTAACTACTGCGTTATCTCAAGGGTGTCCGAGTCGATATATATGATCGGACGCCCCTTGCTCTTTGCGTAATCGACCGCGTCGGGGATCTCTTCCCCGGCGGCGACCGCTATGACGATATCGCAGTTATCGACCATGTACCTGTCGGCAGCGTCGTACAAGTCCTCGTCGGTCTCGCAGAGATCTGTGTATTCAAGCGCGAGCGCGGGCGCGGAATCGGCGGTCTCGATCACTTTGTAATAGCGGTCACGCCAATCCTCCGCCCAACCCTCGTCCTGCAGATCGCACGGAACGACCACACCGATCTTTACAGACTGACCGAGTCCTCGCACAGCAAGCGCAATCTCCAGACCCCACAGCGGAACGCCGAATTCACCGTTTGATATAACAGTGAAAACTGTATCCCGAGCAACTTGCTGATATATCATGGATAGCTTTTCTTTCAATTTCAGGACAAGTTCCTCTTCCTCATTGAACTTATATCGAAGTTTTTCGACAGGAACAGAGATGATCGCGGCGGTGTATTCTTTTTTCATAGAGTTTTCCTCCAATAATTATAGTTTTCTGATATTATAGCACATTTTTCAAATATACGCAAGTGCGTATATGCGTCTGCGTAGAAAATGCTATACTATATTCAGCGATCAACCATTCGGCGACCGGAGGAAAAACTATGTCAACGGTAAAAGAAGCAGTAGCAGAGCGGGTGCGTCAGCTATGTCAGGAAAGGCAGATAAAGCCAAACGCACTTGCGAATATGGCAGGTATAACGCCCTCTTCGTTGTACAGCCTGTTAGACTCAAAGAGGTCAAATGTTTCGATAATTCTCATAAAAGAGTTGTGCGACGGATTGGATATAACGCTGGGAGAGTTCTTCTCATGCGAGATATTCGATAATCTGGAACAAGAGATAAAATAACCAATATATGTATAAAGCCCTCGGAGAACAACCGAGGGCTTTTGTCATTTTCAAGAGGTAGGTGAAACATTGTTTTTACTTGATTTCTCGGTCGATCAGCTCATGGATATGCTGCTCGACTGGATATACCAACAGATCGTAAAGGTCATCGGCGACTTCTTCGGTACGATAAACCAAATGGGCGTTGACCTGTTCAGCCAGCCGTGGATACAGCAGATCGTGGCGCTGTTCTCAAACATCGGCTGGGTGCTGTTTGCGACCGGATTTGTGGTGGCTGTATTCGAGTTCGCTATCGAATGGCAGAACGGACGCGGCGACCCGAAAAGCCTTGCACTCAACACGCTCAAAGGCTTCTTTGCTGTCAGCCTGTTCACTGTGGTTCCGATAAAGCTGTATGAGCTGTCGATCACGATGCAGCTCGGCATGAACTCGGATATGACCGGCTACATACAGGTCGATGCAGTCAAAAGCTATGTGGATATCGCGCTCGATGTCATAAACGTGAAGCTGTTCGGTCCGCTGCTTGCAATAATTATTATCATAATGATGGCTTATGCGGTGGTAAAGGTATTCCTTGCTTCGCTCAAACGCGGAGGGATACTGCTGATACAGATAGCGATAGGCAGTCTGTATATGTTCAGTGTTCCGAGGGGTTATACGGACGGGCTCATAATGTGGATGAAACAGGTGATTGCGCTGTGCCTCACATCATTCCTGCAATCAACGATGCTTATAGCGGGACTGATACTGTTCAAGGACACATGGCTGCTCGGTCTCGGCATAATGCTCGCAGCCGGAGAGATACCGAGGATAGCGGGCAATTTCGGACTTGAAACGGCGGCAAGACCCAACGTGAACATGGTGATAAACACGGCACAGTCGGCAGTGCATCTTGTAAAAATGGTCGCAAAGTAAAGGAGAGACAGCATGACAAATTACATTTACCCCGACAATCTGAAAAGCGCACCTATGCTGTTTCTCTGGCGGCTTCAGGATCTTGTCAAGATCGGCATCGGTGCAATAATATCGGTAGTGGCGCTTGCTGAAACAGGCTTCACGATACCGCTGGTAATAACGATAGCATACGCATTCCTTGCCATACGGTTCGATGATACATCTATCCTCGATTTCCTGCGGTACGCGATAAACTACTTCTTTATCGAACAGCAGGAATACCGTTGGCAAATGCGGAAAGGAGAAGAATAATTGCAGACAAAGAAAAAGCAGCAGCTTGTCGAGCGCAAAAAGCTCGCCACAAGGCAGCTCATCGGCATTGAGGGCATAACCGAATACTCTTTAAAGACAGGCTTGAACACGGAGCTTGTCTTTTTTTCTATTAAGCCGAGCAACATCTCGGTGCTGTCCGAAGAAGCCCTCGGAGCGAAAATATATGCTCTGATGTCCGTCCTCAAGGGCGTGACCGAGGTGGAGCTTGTGTGCATGAACAGCCGCGAGAGTTTTGAGAGCAACAAGGCGTTCATCAAAAAGCGGATAGCGGCAGAGGAAAATCCCGCTGTTAGGGAGCTGCTCGAAAAGGACGCTGTCCACCTCGACCACATTCAGGCGCAGACAGCTACCGCCCGAGAATTCCTGCTCCTTGTCAGGACGCGGAATATGAAAGAAAAGGAGCTGTTCGCGCATCTCAACCGTGTGGAGAAGATCGTTCTCGAAAACGGCTTCACGGTATCGAGATTCGATAATAACGGCATCAAGACGCTTCTTGCGGTGTATTTTGAGCAGAACACCACAAATGAGAAATTCGAGGATATAGACGGAGAAAGGTGGATCATAAATGAGTGATAAGATAAAGCTGAATGTCACAATGAAATACAAGGCTGATTCATATAAACAGGCGAACAACCTTTGCGTTGTCGAGGAGATCGTCCCTGTTCCGGACGCTGATTTTCTGGAAATGGCGACATTTCCGTGCAGGGACAATCCGTACATAAAGCTCCACAAGGATTCCATGTTCGCGGACAGCGAAGCGATGCACTGTGTTCTGTTCATCGCGGAGAAACAGGGTGACGGTTTCCTTGTGGAATCCGAGGGATACGACTATGCGAGATATTCGCAGTACATTCCCCATGCGGGGGATATTGTTGCGGGACAGGCAATACGCTTGAACGGTGAAAACAAACACACACTTGAAACCGCAGTCGCGGCGCGTCTTAATGATATTATCGAAGGAATGAAAGGCGCAAGTGACTTCTGCGTTTCTTATGAGCAGTTTGTTTCGGACAGTAAAATAGCTGAATGCGTGATCGACTGCGCCAAGCAGCTCACACAGAGCCGTCCGGAGTTCGCAGGTCTCACGATTGATTCCGGCAATGGTTTCGTGGAGTTCGGGCAGGAAGAACTTAAGACCGTCCGCCTCATATCCCCGCTCAGGATAACGACTTACGATGATGATTCCGGTTGTGACGAGAGCCTGTCAATGACTCATGCGGCTTGCTACAGGCACTACATCAACAACGCGATAAGCGAATATATGATGGACGAAGAAAGAGAACGCGGACTTATGAACTGGTATGACCGTAGCGATTCCATAAACAACAAGGTCTATTCTGCTTTCCCGAGCGTAGAGAAAATAGACGGTAAGCTTATGGTAGTAACGACGCTCCGTGTTCGCGGAGAACTTACCAACGAAGAACAGAACGCCCTAAACAATTATCTGTCCGGTCAGTACAGTGACGGCTGGGGCGAGGGTTTTGAGCAGCGTGAAATTGAAACCGGCGACCGTGACTGCCCGGAAATATATGTCAGCTTCTGGAATTCGGAAGATTTCGGGTTTACCGTAGAGGACGCTCCGCAGCCCGAGCAGGATCTGTCGATGTGAGGTATATATGCAGAAGAAAAAGATAAATATCAAGGAACAGCACTTCGCGACCAGAAACAACAAGGACTTCATAGATATGATCGCACCGGCCGTCATTAAGTTCTTTACCGATTATTTCATCTGCGGGAACACATTCCGCTGTGTATGGGCGCTGCGCGAGTATCCGACATCTACTTCGGAACAGGCCATACTCCGCTATCTCGGAGAAAAAGACGGAGTGACACTCCACATCTATACCCGTCATGTTACAGCAGCCGAGGAAAAGCGCATCATATCCAACGCGGCAAACAAAAACCGCCTGCAGAGGACATCGACGAATAACTTACAGCAGACAGTCACCGCCGAGAACAACCTGCAGGACGTGACGCAGCTCGTCGCGGATATGCACCGTAACCGTGAGCCTCTTCTCCATGTTGCGGTGTACATTGAGATCATTGCAGACAGCCTCGATAACCTGCGAAATATGCAGACCGAGGTACAGACGGAGCTTGTACGTTCAAAGCTGAATGTCGATAAGCTGATGTTAAGGCAGCAAGCGGGATTCACCTGTGTGATGCCGTCCGGCAGGAATGTGTTCAAGGAGCAGTTCGAGCGCGTCCTCCCGGCATCATCAACCGCGAATCTCTATCCGCTGTCCTTCTCCGGCAAGACCGATGAGAATGGCTTCTACCTCGGGCGGGATAAGTTCGGGAGCAATATTATCGTTGATTTCGATAAGCGAGCGTCCGACAAGACTAACGCCAATGTCCTTATCCTCGGAAACTCCGGTCAGGGTAAATCGTATCTTCTGAAGCTGATACTCTGCAACCTGCGCGAAAGCGGAAAGAGTATCATCTGCCTTGACCCAGAACTTGAATACAAGGAGCTTACCGCCAATCTCGGCGGCTGTTTCATTGACCTTATGGACGGACAGTACATCATCAATGTGCTGGAACCGAAGTCATGGGACGACGGCAGTTCCGATGACAGCGAGGAAGTCCCCGAGGCATTCAAGGCAAAGACCAAACTCAGTCAGCATATCTCGTTCCTGCGTGACTTCTTCCGCTGTTACAAGGATTTCACGGACAGAGAGATCGACACGATCGAGATCATGCTGCTGAAACTGTATGAGAAGTTCGGCATATCCGATAACAGCGACTTCTCAAAGTTCACAGCGACCGATTATCCTGTCCTTTCCGACCTCTACGCTCTGATCGAGAACGAATTCAAGAATTATGACGAAAAGAAAAAGAACCTGTATGACGAGAAAACCTTACAGAACATATGTCTCGGACTTCATTCCCTGTGCATGGGCGCGGAGTCAAAATTCTTCAATGGCTACACGAATATCACGGACGGAATGTTTGTGACCTTCGGTGTCAAGGGGCTTTTACAGGCTTCAAAGAATATCCGAAATGCCCTGCTCTTCAATGTACTTTCATATATGTCGAACGAGCTGCTGACCAGAGGAAACACAGTTGCGAGTTTAGACGAGTTTTATTTGTTCCTATCAAATCTCACGGCTGTGGAGTATATCAGAAACTTCATGAAACGTGTTCGTAAGAAGGAATCTTCGGTCATACTCGCATCGCAGAACCTTGAGGACTTCTGTCAGGAACACATAAAGGAGCTGACAAAGCCGCTGTTCTCGATCCCAACACATCAGTTTATATTCTACGCGGGCTCGGTGGACGCAAAGTTCTATACGGACACTTTGCAGCTTGAAAACTCGGAATACTCGCTCATCAGATACCCGCAGCGCGGAGTGTGCTTGTACAAATGCGGCAACGAGCGCTACTGTCTCTGCGTAACTGCTCCGCAGTACAAGGCGGCGCTGTTCGGCTCGGCAGGCGGCAGATAACTATGGAAGGGGTTTCGATTCCTTCCGGGGAGGTGAAAAAATATGATACAGGATCAGAAGTTCGGCGTGGAGATAGAGCTGACCGGAATCACAAGACAAACTGCTGCGGAAACGATTGCCGATTATTTCAATACCACATACTCTCATGTCGGTGGAGCATACGATCCGTATGCTGTTCACGACAGCAGCAACCGTACATGGAAGTTCGTCTATGACGGCAGTATTGACTGCAAGGACAGAAACGGTAATCCGCAAGGCAGAGACTATTCTGTTGAATTTGTTACCCCTATCTGTACCTACGATGATATCCCCGTTATACAGCAGATCGTCAGAGAACTCAGGCACAAAGGTGCTATAGCCGACGACAGCTGCGGGATCCATATCCATGTAAACGGCGCACCCTATGACGCGAGGTCGCTCCGGAACATAACGAATATCATGCGGTCAAAAGAAGATCTTATATACAAAGCTCTGAAAGTTAATCCCGACCGTGAGCATACATACTGCAAAAAAGTAGATGAGGATTTCCTTGAGGAACTCAACCGCAAGAAGCCTAAAACACTCGAAAAGATACAGAAGATCTGGTATCACGGGAATGACGGCAGCAATCAACATTACCACCAGTCCCGATATACCTGTCTGAATCTGCACAGCCTGTTCTCGAAAGGCACGATAGAATTCCGTCTGTTTAACAGCACTACCCATGCCGGACGGATAAAGGCGTACATACAGTTCTGCCTTGCAATATCCAATCAGGCGCTGAATCAGAGCTGTGCGTCATACCGCAAAATGCAGAGCACAAACGAAAAATACACGTTCAGAACATGGCTTCTGCGGCTCGGCATGATCGGTGATGAGTTCAAGACCGCCCGTAAATTTCTGCTCGAAAATCTCGATGGGTGTATCGCTTGGAAAGACCCGTCACAGGCTTTGGAGCAGCGTGAACGTCTGAAACAAGCACGGCAAAAAGAATCGGTGCACGAGCAGTCCGAAGAAAAAGATGAACAGCAGTCCTGTGAACAGGAACAACCCGTCGAAGATATGGAACAAGACGAAGAAGAAACCATAGCACTGGCTATGTGAAAGGAGCAACATGGCAAAGAAAAATCTTTACATCGCTTACGGCAGCAACATAAACCTTGAACAAATGGCATATCGCTGCCCGACAGCCAAAAAGGTCTCTGTGGGAGTCGTGGAGAACTACGAGCTTGAATTCCGCAGGGTGGCAACTATAGTTCCCAAGCAGGACAGCAAGGTGCCTGTCCTTGTGTGGGAGCTTAAACCCGAGGACGAGCAGAGACTTGACCGGTACGAGGGATTTCCCCGTATGTACCGCAAGGAAACAATTCCCGTTAAGATCGGGGACAAAGTGATTGACGGCATGGTATATATCATGAATGATGGTCAGATATCACCGCCGCCCGAATCGTATTACACCGGAATCCTGAAAGGGTATGTGGACAACGGTATGGATACATCGTATCTGAAATTAGCATCCGAGAGAGCGTACAGCCACTATCTTTCCGAGCTTCAGGAAATGTGTGTGGAATGCGATGAAACCGAGGATATCGACGAAGATGAGGACGATGATTACGACTTCGATGAGTATGACGATGATGAAGAGATCGATCCCGACATAGACGGTCAGACAAGGATCGACTACCATTCTCTGAGGATGTAACATGGCGGCGGGCGCAATAATCGCGAAGGTCGCCGCTGCGGTATTGTCGGACAAGAAAGGCCGCGAGATCGTTCTTATACTGATAACGGCGATACTTATGCCGATAATACTGATAGTCCTTTTGCTGACAGCACTACTGACCGGAGCAACGAATGCAAACGTTTCGTTTGTTGATTGCTGTTTCAAGAATGCGGCGATCCCCGCAGAATTTACAGATGAACAGTGTGAAGCTATCAAATATATGCGGGCGCATCTCGACAGCATAGACAGAATAATAGCAGACAGAGAAAATGCCGATGACTATGACACGAACATGGTCAAGGCAGTTTTTTATTGTCTGCAATTCGGCGCGCCGTCTTCCGAGGACGATGACTTTGATATGGAGCTGTTCTGTGACTGCTTCGAAGACATACCGTACCCGGAGATCGAGCAAGCCTATGAGAATATATCGGATAATTTCCCCGAACTGGAGGTGACCCCTAATGTAAAAACAGGCGTGGAAAACATCTATAAATATCTTACGGAAGGAGTGAGAAGATGAAATACAGAGGAATGTTCGTGGAGATAACTCCCGAAAACGGTATAGTGCGTGAGGATCTTGACGGCGGCGCAAAAGTGTGTCCGGGCTACCGTTATCGCGTATTCTCGGACACGGAGATGACAGATGAGTTCTGTGCCGCCGTGGGATTTGAACTGCCTGATGACAGCACCGAGAACGCGGAATTGTTTGCAAGGGAGTACATCGACTGTGAACTTAAGAAGCTGGCTCAGGAAAATAACGAACAGGAAAACGGAGGAATCACAATTGCTGTTTGACAGAAAGGACTTTGACCCCGTTACGCATACCGGTGTCTGCGCGGAGGACTGCAAGATGATAATGCTTGCCCTCTCGCAGAAAAGGACGCTCCGTATCGACAGCGAGGGTCACATTTACGACAACACAGGACGCTGGATAGCGGACGGAAAGGAGCGCGGGTAATGGGCGTTGAACTTAAAGACATAAACACAAAGGCTCTCTATACGGTCATAGAGAATCAGACAACAACATACTTTCATTCGTATAACGCAGGCGGTTTGTCATTCCCGTTCCACATCTACGACAAGGCTCTGAGCATAGCCGAAACTATCAAAAACAGCGGATTTCAGGATACGGTGTGGGCTAAAGATGTTCTTCCGCTGATGTCCACCGATGAGTATTTCTATCCAAGCCAAAAGAATGAATACATCATGACACCGCTGTACGGCAGCCTTGCGCAGGAGCATTTCGAGAACTTCCGTAAGGGTCTCGACTTCGGGTATTCGATAACGCTTGACTATGATAAACAGACTGTCGGCATAGAGATCAACCGGAATCTCGTGCATACCAATGTGCCGGATATGCATATCTCGGTAAATGATCCGAAGATCGTAAAGCTTCTCAGTATGCAATGTGAGGACGCGTGTGACCGTGAAGCGGAATTCATAAGTACCTTTTCAGAACCGCCTAAACCTTCAAAGAACTACATCATGAATGTGCATCTTGAGTATAATGGAAAACACTTTATGTCGGGATTGCCTATGGACGAGGACGGTATCGAGACTGCGAAGATAAACCTTGGGGTCAGCGATCTCGATGACTGCGAGGTCAGGGTCGATGTAAACAACAGGTATCTCAACTGTATCGCCGAACTGTCGGAACTGGATTTCACGGAGCTTAACAATATTGCTGATTGGGCAGAGAACGCCGATGAGGACGAGCTGAAAAAGTTTGCTGCCGCTGTTCAGGCATACAGCCCCAATACTATACGCGGTATCGGACAGCTTCTTGATAATCTGAGCGAATTTGAGCTGGTAGAGGTATATACCGCAGAAGAATACGGGCATGAAGCCCTTTACGGTGCCAACAGCCGTGATGATCTCAGAGACTGCTTCTCTGAAACTATTGAGGACTACATAGATTTCGACCGTTACGGGCGTGATCTCATGGAGGAAGATGGCGCAAAGGAAACCGACTATGGCTACATCTACAGCGAGAATTATTTTGAACTTGATGAGTCGCCGACAATGTCAATGTGATAATACGAAAGGATGAAAGTATGGATAATACGGCTCTCTACTGCACTATAGAAAACGGCAGAGAAAGATACTTTACAAGCAGGATCGCAGGCGGGTTCTCTTACCCGCTGATCGTATTTAACACGGCAGAAGAACTGTCAAAGACCATGAATAAGAATTCGCTTGTCGGAATGTGTGAGGCTGCAGACCTTCTCCCTATAATGACAGCGAACGAGATGTTTCCCGAAACTTACATGGGCGTAAAGCTGTTCAGCGAAATATCAGACAGCAGCTTTTGTCAGAGATCCGACAGGTTTGGGATAGACGATGATCACTCGTTTTATATAACCCTTGACTTTGACAGGCGTGAGATAGGTTATCGTTTCAACGCAAACGCGCTCGGATTCGACCTCGACGATATCACTAAGACCGTTGACGATCTTAATATTCTTCAGAACGCGGAGGAAGATGAAATGACTCCGGCAGATCGTGAAGAGTTCTGGCATGACATTCTCCGCACCCATGCAGGACAGGAGAAGATCAAAACTATGTCCGTGATGTCAGCCCGATGTGAGTGCCGCGGCGGTGACTTTACTGTAAAGCTGCCGCTTCGGGAAAGCAATATTATGGAACTGAAAAAGCAGCTCAACATAGACGATATCGACAGGATCAAGGTCACAAAAGCATACACAGATTTGAAATATTTGCAGCTCGTGACTGCTTGCAAGGATATGACCTTGTCCGGCTTGAACGAGATAGCGCAGTGGGCTTGCAAGCAGCGAATGCAGGAACACGCGGACGCTCATCCGCTCAAGGTGTTCGCTGCCGTCCTCGAATCTACGAACACACATTCAATGTCTGAAATGCTTGAAATTGCTGAAGACATCGACAGCTACGAGCTGTTGGAGCTGTTCAGCGCCGAGGACTACGGCAGATATATCATCGAAAACAATCCCGCGAATTTAAGTGACAAGGAAATGCTTGACAGCGTCGAGGACTACATAAATTACTATGACTACGTCTATTCCCAGGCGGAACAGGACGGCGCGGTACAGACCGATTACGGCTTTGTACTTCGTCGCGGTGACATGGAACAGACGGAATCGCAGGATACGGTGATGTCGATGTGAGCAGACGGGATACAGACACAGGCGGTCAGCTTTTGTTCGCTATGGGCGGAAGACCCCGAGGAATCCATGCAGCTTTCATTCTTCTGAAGGAGGTGTTTGAATGGCAGAAAAAACAATGACAGTGGTCATGGTCGAACCCGGGAAGCCCGCTTACAAAACGGAAATAGGCACAGACCTTGAAAGTTTGCAGAAAGCCGTGGGCGGTATAATTGACATCCTGGGGATCGGCAACAAGGTAAATATCGTCTTCAACGACGAAGGTAAGCTCATCGGGCTCGAAGGAAACCGCAGGGTCGGCGAGCATATTATCGTCGGAAACTTCTTTATTTGCGGCGAAAAGGGCGAGGACTTGTGTTCGCTTACCGACGAGCAGTGCGAAAAATACTGTGAGCGATTCGCCCAGCCCGAAGAGATCACGCAGGACGAGATCGAGGACGATACATACGCTTTCGTCATATCATTTTGACTGAGATACGGAGGTTTCACATGGGAAAAAACATCATCATCACGATGGATAACGAGAAGCTCTCGGCTCTTAAAATGTACACGGAGCAGAAAGGAACTACCGTGGAGGAAGAACTGACGAAGTACGTGGAGCAGATGTACGCAAAGACCGTTCCGCAGAATGTCCGTGATTTCATTGACATGATGGGCAAACAGCAGCCCGCGAGTAAACCGAGGAAAGCTCCCACACGGACTGATACCGAGACTTGAATATACGAGCGGAACGCCTTTGGAGATATGTCTCCGAGGGCGATTTTGCTTTCGGAAAGGAGTGTGAATGACATGATATTTCAGGCAATAGTCCAGTCGAGAAAAGGCGGCGTAGTCATTGACCTGCCTCAGCTCGTCAGTGATCTTTGTGAAAGTCTCGAACGCATCGGGATAAAGAATCCGCCGTCTGAGATCAGACCGGGCGGCGATAGGTTCAGAGTATCGCTGCTTGCTGACAGTGATTTCGGGCAGCACCTCATACCGCTGTTCACTTGTCAGGATAGCCTCGCTGACATCAATGCCGCGGCTTCCCAAATCGAACAAGCCGGAGAATACGCGCTGTCGGACATTGAAAACAATGTGCTTTACGATCAGTACGACAATATCCGTGATCTGCTCTACGATCTGAAAACAGACTATGAGCCATGCATGAGTATGTGAACGGTCACACCGCCAAGAACCGCCCTGTTTCGCTCCGTGTGCGATTTTCGGACGCAGGTGGAGAAACGATACCGCCAAGAGGTCTGGACACGAATTTGAGCCGTTTCTGACGGCGTTTTGAGCAGACCGAGAAAGCTCCGGAACTCGGAGCAGAGTTGCACCGGTTTCGACGGTCGCGGGAGCAGCCGTGAGGGGGTGGTTTGCGGGGTATGATTTTTATGCAGGAAAAAGGGCGGGCGTCTTTTCGCCGCCTCGCCCACCAACATCGTCGGGCAAAGCCCGCCGTTAAGCGATAAAGCAAGTTATGAAAAAGGGGTCAAAATATGAGCAGGAGCAAAAATCGGGGGTCAAATCCCGTCAGAATGGCTGAAAACGCCGATGTTGACGCACAGGAGCGGGGGTCAAAAAAGATAAAATACGCTTTTCACATCTCTCCCGAGTGCATGAAAGCAATAAACGAGATGTACAAGAAAGACGGCAGCTCCACAAGAAATGAGTTCATAGAACACGCCGTGAACTTCTACATTGATTTTCAGAAAGCCGGAACGCTCACCAACTACCTTGCTCCGGTCATAGTGCGTATGGTCGATGCGGCAGTGGAGGTGTCCGAGCAGCGCATAAGCCGCAACCTCTTCAAGATCGCGGTGGAGCTTGGAAAGATATCTCACATGATCGCGGCGACAAACGATATAGACGATGAAACTGTCGAGAGCCTTCATCGTATGTGCGTTGACGAGGTGCGCCGCATCAACGGAGTTATAAATTACGAGAGCGCGGTGCGCTTTCAGAAAGATGAATAATGCCGAGGATAATTGTATCGAGCCGCTTTCTGAAGCCCGGAACTTCCGGAAAGCGCGGCGGTCTCGTCAAATATATTGCGACAAGAGAATCCGTGGAAATGTATTCTCCGCAAAGCGGCGGCATACCTGTTACCAAAAGTCAGACGGAGCTTGCCGCGAAGCTGCTTGAATTGTTTCCGAGCGAACGCTCCTCGCATGAGTACGCCGACTACAAAGCCGAGCCGACAAAGGAAAATGCCACAGAGCTGATAACAGAAATACTTGAACGCAATGCCGACAGGCTCACAGACCGCGAGACGCTTGTGAAATATATCTCCGAGCGTCCCGGCGTTGAGAAGCTCGGCAAGCATGGATTGTTCTCCGCGGACAACGGTGAGGTCGATCTGAACGAGGCGAAAATGGTGGTCGCCGATCATAACGGGAATGTGTGGACGAATGTCGTATCACTGAGACGCGAGGACGCTGAACGTCTCGGCTACACTACCCCGCAGGCATGGCAGGCGCTTGTCTTGAAAAATCTTGACAAGATCGCTCAGGCACACAAGATAAAGCTCGATCATCTTCGGTGGTACGCCGCGTTCCATAACACGGCACATCACCCGCACATACATCTGCTCGTATACTCGACAGACCCGACCGAGGGCTTCGTGACCGAGCATGGTATCGAGATGATGAAAAGCGCGTTTGCCAATGTCATATTCAAGGACGAGCTGAACGAGGTGTATCAGCAGCAGACAAAGGTTCGTGATGATCTCCGCGCCGAAGCCAAGCGAGTGATGCAGGAGCTGTCCTCACAGATAGACCTTCACCTTGCCGATCCACAGTTGGAATCGTTGATTCTGAAACTGTCGCGGCAGCTTGAAAATACAAAAGGCAAAAAAGTGTACGGTTACCTACAGCCGCCCGTGAAAAAGACCGTCGATGATATTGTCGCAATGCTCGCCGAGCAGCCTACGATCAAGAAGATGTATGATGAGTGGTGTCGGCTCGAACAGGAGAAGTACGCAACATACACGAACGCAGTAAAGCAGTTCCCTCCGCTTCATGAAAACAAGGTATTCAAACCGATAAAGAACAGCGTGATAAACGCAGTCGTCGAAATGCAGCATACGCTTGACTCCGCAGAATGTGAAGTCAATGATAACGAACCGCTTCCGGATATGGGATCCGTACCGGACGGTGACATTCTTCCGGACGAGGATATGGAAATCCCGACAGAAGATATCTCTCCGACAGGTCACGGCGAGTACTACGCAAAGTGGACTGACGATTACCGTGAAGCCCGCAAACTCATACGCTCGGGCGAGGAATACATCAGGGCTTATGATCTGCTGAAACCGGAAGCGGAAAGTGGGAACGTCATTGCTATATATGAGCTTGCGAAGATGTATGACCGCGGGTTGCTCGGCGATGATAACAAAGCGTTATCAGAGCAGTATTACAAGACTGCACTCGACGGTTTTATTGAAGTCGAAAAAACTGCCGACAAGATGAAGCCGTTCTTCCAATACCGGATCGGCGCGATGTATCACTACGGTCAGGGTACGGAGCAGAACTACGCCGAGGCGTTCAAATGGTTTCATGATGCGGCTGTTGCCGGAAACCAGTATGCCATGTTCGCTCTCGGAAATCTGTATTACTACGGCAAGGGTGTTGAGAAAGATACCGAGAAAGCGTTTCATTGGTATCGTGGATCCGCCGAGAAGAAAAACGCTTACGCGGCATACAAGGCGGCTACGATGTCAGAGAAAGGTTTTGGAACGCAGCGAGATACCATAAAAGCCGAAGAATACTACAAGACCGCCTATGCCGGATTCAGTTCGGCGGCGGCGAACATGCAGGACGGCGATCTGCTCTACAAGTTAGGGGTCATGACAATGAACGGAATCGGTTGTGCTGCCGATAAGCTCTTGGGTGCGGAATATCTTCGTCGGGGCGCGGAAATGAAAAACGCTTACGCTATGTGCGAGTATGGCAAGCTGCTTGTCGAGGGCAAGATCGTTGCTCGTGACATCGACGGGGGCATCGCTATGCTCGACGAGGCGGCGGTCACAAACGACAATGCACGATACCAACTCGGAAAGCTGTTCCTCAAAGGCGGGTACGTCTATCCGGAGCCGGAGCTGGCGATAAAGCTGTTTAATACCTGTGAAAGCCCTTATGCTCAATATGCTCTCGGAAAGATATATCTCGACGGACGGTACGCAATGAAAAATCTTGCGCTCGCGGAAACGTATTTGCAGAACGCCGCGAAGGATCAGCTCGACTGTGCGGAATACGCGCTCGGCAAGTTGTACCTCGATGATGTGGTCAAGCGTTACGATCTCGCGGCGGAATATCTGAACCGAGCCTCGGAACACGGGAATGTGTTTGCGATGTACCGTCTTGCGAAGCTGTATCTGAGCGGTGATGTTCCGCAGAACACGGAAAAGGCTGTGGAGCTGTTGCAAAAAGCAGCCGATAAGCTGAATACAGCGGCTTACGCTCTCGGAAAGCTGTACCTGTTCGGTAAGGAAGTCACGCAGAACAAGGAGCTTGCGGTTTACTGGCTCACACGGTCGGCAGATGCAGGAAATGAGTTCGCGCAGAGTCTTCTTGAACATCTGGATATGTTTGAGCAGTTCCGTGTCCGGAACGCGTACATGAATATGCTGCTGTCGCTTGTGCGGCTGCTGAATGAGAATTACAACAAGACAGACCGGAGCGTGAGAATGCACATCGACAAGAAACGGCGAGCGGAGATACACAGGAAGAAACAGGCTCTCGGGATCAAGGAAGACCATACGATCAGACAGGGGTGATATATTGCGTTAACAAGGAAAGACATTTACTGTTATGACTTACAGCACAGAGCGGTCGCGGTGTACTTGTATCTCTGCGACCGCGCAGACAAGGATGGAAAGTGCTTCCCGTCGGTTTCAACGATAGCGGCAGACTTGAAGCTGTCTAAGAGTACGGTCAAACGCGCTCTTGCAGACCTTGAGTCTGCCGATTTTGTCAGGCACGAAAGGCGGTACAGAGTCCGAGGGGGAAACTCCTCGAATATGTACTACATAGCACGACCACCTTGAAAAAAGCAGAATCCACTCCGAGGGTGGATTCTGCCTTGTCGGTGGTCTATGGATAGGTTCATCATGAGCCAAGAAAGCTAAGATACCAAGATAACATATTATTCAAAACGAAAAGGAGAAGTGATTTTTATTGGCAGAGTTTATTCCATTCTCGGATGATGATAAGCTGAGAGCGTCCTCTGTCGATCTTGTCGCGTTCCTGCAGAGCCGAGGTGAGCAGCTCAAACGGCTCGGACATGACTACAAGCTGATCTATACGGACGGCGGCGGTGTTCACGACAGTATCATGGTGCGCGGGAATCATTGGTACGATCACAAGAACCAGGTCGGCGGCGGTCCGATAAAGTTCCTGCGGGAGTTCTACGGAATGTCGTATCAGGACGCGATGCTCACTTTGCTCGGCGGTTACACAGACAGCAGAGCCTCACCCGAAAAGCCTCAGATCAAGCTCGCTCCGAAGAAAGGGCCGGAACGCAGACCGTTCGTGCTTCCCGAAGCCAATGACAATATGCGTCGAGCGTATGCCTATCTTACAAAGCAGCGTTTCATTGCGCCGGAGGTCATTTCTTTCTTCGCACATAAAGGTGCGATCTACGAGGACAAGGCGCATCACAATGTCATATTCGTAGGTATGGACGAGAACGGAGTTCCGAAACAGGCTCACGCCCGGTCAACGCTGTCGTTCGGGAACACATTTCGGATAACGATTGAGGGCTCGGACACGAAATACAGCTTTGCCCACTTCGGTGAGAACGATAAGCTGTATGTTTTTGAGGCTCCGATTGATATGCTCTCGTACATAACTATGTACCCGCAGAACTGGCAGGACAGCAGCTACATAGCGATGAACGGTGTGTATGAAAGCGCGGTACTGAATGCTCTGGAAACGCACCCGCAGCTTGACAGCATCGTACTATGCACCGACAACGACGAGGGCGGGATAGATGCGGCAGACAGGCTCCGTGATATACTCGCGGAGAATGGCTTCACGAATGTATCCCGTGAATATCCTATCAACAAGGATTTCAACGAAGATCTGAAAGCCATGAACGGGATAGAGCCGCTCCCCGCTGTGCCGCACAGACGGATAGAACTGTATGAAATGACTGTCGGTGAGGCTCTGTTCCGACCGCATGATATGTACAAGACCTCCGATATTCTGAATACAGCCATGCGCGGGGGTGATTACAGATATGCCGCAGAGATAGCCCTGTCGGCATCGGCACAGCTCTCAAAGGTGTTTGCAAAGCCGGATGATGCGGAGAAGATGTTCGGGATACTGCAAAGAAAGGCTGTCACGGAGTACAAGGCATACACCGACAAAGGCAAGCTGGACAGCAAGCTCGACGAACTGCGGAACGCCGTTCGCAACGTATCTGCGGAGCTTCGGAAAAACACAGCCTGCCCCACAGACGGGATACGGGAACTTGCAATAAAGCTGTATGATATAGCCGTTCTCGCTTTTAAGTGTCAGACAGAGCTGCTGTTGAACGAGGCTCCCAATGAAAACATTACAGAAACGGAGGAAGAACAACCGTGGACGGAAATATCTATGTAGAGATCGATGTCCCGCAGGAGTATGTCGAGTTGCTTGAACAGCAGGCTGCGGAACGCGGGGTCTCGGTTGACAAAATAGTCACACAGGCTATTCGGAAGATGATGGAAAGGAGCATTGAAAATGCCGGAGAATGAGAAGAAAGGCATTACCGTTAAGATCGACGCTGAACTTCACGCGCAGGTCAAGGAATTCATTGAAGCAAATGGTATGACAATGGCTGAGTTCGTCTCCAAAGCGCTGGACGATGAACTTCATCCGAAGATGACACAGGAGGTAAATTACGTGGGACAGATGAGAACAATGGCATTTCAGGTGCCGGAGGAGCTTTTTCAGCAGATTAAGGACTATCTGAGCCGCCACAACATGACACAGAAGGAGTTCGTCATCGGGCTGATAACGACCGAGCTGGAGCGCGATATGGCTCTCCGTAACGGCGTGACCGAGGAACAGGCGGCTCCCGACGAGTCGGAGGAAGAAACGGAATCCGAGGACGAGGCTCTCGATGAAGATGAAATCGAGGACGATGAAGAATCAGAGGACGAAGAACTCGACGACGAGGAATCCGAAGATGAAGATCTCGGCGAGGACGAGGAAGAATCGGAATATGAGGATCTCGACGAAAACGATGAATCCGAGAGCGAGGACGAATCCATGTCCCTCGGAATGTGAGTGGTCGGCTTGTCACCGATAGTCATTCTGATAATAGTCGGAGGTGCAATGCTGCTCGTTATGGGCGGCATTGCCGTTCTCGGCGACGTGGGCTCGATGAAGTCATTCAAGCTGAAACAGGTCGGCAACGGTCAGTACGGCACAGCCCGCTTCGCCACCAAAGCCGAGATCGACAGGACTTACAAGCATATCCCTTACACTCCGGCGCTGTGGCGCAAAGGCGACAACCTCCCGAAAGCCGACGGCCTGATCGTAGGCTGTCACGAAACGGCAGGTCAGATGACCGCGCTCGTCGATGACGCGGATATCCATACGCTCATGATCGGCGCGTCCGGTGTCGGTAAGACCGCGAACTTCCTCTATCCGAACATAGAATACTGCTGCGCGGCGGGAATGTCATTTGTCACTACGGACAGCAAAGGCGACCTCTACCGTAACACGGCGACAATTGCCGAGAAATACTACGGCTACAACATTTCCGTGATCGACCTGCGAAACCCGACAAGGAGCAGCGGTTACAATATGCTGTACCTTGTCAACAAGTACATGGACTTGTACAAGAAGGACGGCAAGCTTGAATACAAGGCGAAAGCCGAGAAGTTCGCCAAGATCACGGCAAAGACGATCATCAGCGCGGGCGGCGATACATCAAGCATGGGGCAAAACGCATACTTTTACGAGGCAGCCGAGGGCTTGATCGCGTCCGTTATTCTGATAATCGCGGAGTTCTGTCCACCGGAGAAACGGCACATCATCAGTGTATTCAAGCTGATACAGGACTTGCTCGCGCCGTCCAATGTAAAGGGCAAGTCGAAGTTCAAGCTGCTCATGGATAAGCTCCCGGGCGAGCATAAGGCTCGGTGGTTCGCCGGAGCCGCGCTGAACAGTTCCGAACAGGCGATGAACAGCGTCATGTCAACGGCGATGTCGCGTCTGAATGCGTTTCTCGATAGTGAGCTTGAACAGATCCTGTGCTTCGATACCTCGATAGATGTCGAACACTTCTGCTCCCGCAAATCCGCGATATATATGGTCTTACCCGAAGAAGATGCCACCAAGCACTTCCTCATATCGCTGATTTTTCAGCAACTGTACCGTGAGATGCTTACTGTCGCGGACGAAAAGGGCGGGCAGCTCGATAAGCGTGTTATGTTCTATATGGATGAAATAGGGAGTGCGACACGTTCCTGACTGAAAAGGTCAGGCGTGAAGCTGAAAATAAATGTATGAATTATGAAAGGAGTTTATACATCAGTTTCATAGAACTGATAATCCGAGAGGTGGAATGAAGGAGTAACGCCCCGAAACGCCTCCCTTGATACTCCGATTGGCATTATCGGGAAACCGATTTTGTTAAAGAGCTCGGTGAAGTCGGCTGAGAGATACCGTAGGTCTGCACAACAGACACGAAAGCCGTTCAGTGGTGAACGGTGTATCCTATAGGTCGGAGGTCTATAAAATATATATGGTGAGAATGACCGAGAGGTCTGACGAACCTGCGAATGTACGGGTCTAAATTTCGACTGCATAGAAATGTGCAGACTGTCAAAGAACAGTGACAGTGGGGTAAAGTAAAAGTTTCCTATATGAAATACCTTACAGTGTTAAAGGCATTGTCAAGCTGTCAGGCTTAGAGCAGGCACCTAAGTATATATGTACAGATAGGATTATCGGAACGTGGCAGCCTACAATACGCTTAATGCGGTACAGGCGAAGAACAATAAGCTGTTTTGATTGTGGGCAAAGTAGTGGCATTACTGTTGATGTTCTTTGTAATGGAGAACGGAGGGACAGCCACAAGTCAATATTACAATAAAGTTATAGGTATTAAAAATCATAGCTTCGAGTAAGATTTAGGATTTTTCCAAGAAAAACAAACCCGAAAGGGGGCGTTGCCTATGACAAAGCATAAGAAACTGAGACATTTGGAATATTATGACTTGCAGGATTGCTTTGATAATCTATATGCCAAAAGTAAGCAAGGTGAAGTTTTCACAAATCTTATGGAGATAATCTCCGGTGATGATAATATACGGCTTGCATACAGAAATATTAAACGCAATTCCGGCAGTTATACGGGCGGTACAGACAAACTGAATATCAAGGATATTGAGAAGCTGCCCGCTGAAAAGATAGTTGAGATAATACAAAGGAAATTCAGATGTTACAAGCCTAAGCCTGTTAAGCGGGTGGAAATTCCGAAGCCTAACGGTAAAATGCGACCGCTCGGAATACCGACCATTATCGACAGATTGGTGCAGCAGTGCATTTTGCAGGTGTTAGAGCCGATATGTGAAGCTAAATTCCATGAGCGCAGTAATGGCTTTCGACCTAACAGGTCAGCCGAAAACGCACTGGCGCAATGCTACAGAATGATACAAATGCAAAATCTGCATTTTGTCGTAGATGTTGATATTAAGGGATTTTTCGATAATGTCAATCATTCAAAGCTGATACGACAGCTCTGGGCTTTAGGCATACGTGATAAGCAACTGATATGTATAATCAAGCAAATGCTGAAAGCACCCATAAAAATGCCCGACGGCAGTATGGTGTACCCCACTAAAGGGACACCGCAGGGCGGTATTTTATCGCCGCTGCTCGCTAATGTAGTTCTCAATGAGCTGGATTGGTGGGTAAGCAGTCAGTGGGAAAATATGCCTACGCACAAAGAGTTTAAAATACCTATAAACAATAACGGTACACTCAACAGAGGGTATGCGTATAATATATTCAAAAATAAAACCTCTCTGAAAGAAATGTACATTGTGCGGTACGCAGATGATTTCAAGATATTTTGCCGAAAAAGAAGCGACGCAGACAAGGTATTTATTGCAGTCACAAAGTGGCTTAAAGAAAGGCTTAAACTTGACATCAGCGAGGAAAAGTCAAAGGTTGTAAATCTCAAAAAGCATTACTCTGAATTTCTGGGGTTCAAGCTCAAGGCAGTCAAAAAGGCTGGTAAATATGCGGTAAGGTCATATATGTCTGATAAGGCGGCAGAACGTGAAACGGACAAGCTGATA
>CAMVGH010000017.1 GCA_947166945.1 uncultured Clostridia bacterium | reverse complement strand
GTTTTGCAGATTTTCAGCCAATAACTGCCAAAAGGCAGTTATTGAGGACACATTAATTATAACTCAAAAAAATTAATAAGTCAAGTTGAAATTTATCTTGACTAATATGTAAAAATGTATTATAATTTTAAATATCAGAGGATAACTATGCCCTGCCGGTAAAACGATTTCATGAAGAGAGGATCATTGTTATGGATATATCGCTCATAGCCGCCGAAGGCTCTCCGAAAAGCCGTATGATATACCATGAAGCTCCGCGGAAGCTGCATATCGGCACGCTTCCCGACCACTGCTATTTTATCCCCTTCGGGAAGGATCAGGACGCGTTTTCGGAGCGTGAAAATTCCCGTTTCTTTGAACTGCTGAACGGGGAGTGGGATTTTGCATATTACGACAGTATCGTTGATATGCCGGACGACTTTATCAAAGCAGATTTTCCCGCAAAACTTACGGTGCCGTCCAACTGGCAGCTCAACGGATATGACAAGGCGCAGTACACAAATGTGTGCTACCCGATACCCTACGACCCGCCCTATGTGCCGGACGATATACCCGTGGGCGTGTACCGCAGAAAGTATGACTGCAAACAGGACGGACTGCGGAAGATACTCTGTTTCGAGGGCGTTGACAGCTGCTTTTACCTCTATGTGAACGGGCAGTTTGCCGGCTATTCGCAGGTATCGCACCACACCTCGGAATTTGACATCACCGAACTGCTGAACGAAGGCGAGAACGTCATTACCGCAGCGGTGCTGAAATGGTGCGACGGCACATATCTCGAAGACCAGGACAAGTTCCGTCTCTCCGGAATTTTCCGCGATGTTTACGTTCTCTCCCGCCCGGAGAAGCGCATTGAGAATTACCGCATGACCGCCGAGCCGGACAGCACGATGAAGTTCGGCATATTCCGCATTTCTGTGCAGGGCGCGGACGCGAAAGTGCGTCTGTACGACGGCGATAAGCTGATATGCGAGGGGGCTGTGTCGGACGGTGGAACGTTTGAACGCACAGTCGGTGATGTGAAGCTGTGGTCTGCCGAAAGCCCGTATCTCTACCGCCTTGAGATCGTGACGGAAAGCGAGCTGATCGGCGAAAAGGTCGGGTTCCGCAAGGTGTGCATTGAAGACGGCGTTCTTAAACTCAACGGAAATCATATCAAGATATTCGGTGTGAACCGCCACGACAGCTACCCGGATACCGGTTATTACGCAGACAGAGCGAAAATGCGGCGCGACCTCACGCTCATGAAACTGCACAATATCAACGCGGTGCGCACTTCCCATTACCCTAATGCACCGGAATTCTACGCTATGTGCGATGAGCTGGGGCTGTACGTTATCGACGAAGCGGACATAGAATCCCACGGCTGTGTGAATGTGTACAATGACCTGCACTGGACGGACAAAAACGGCTACAACGGCATTGCGCTGATAGCGAAAGACCCGCAGTTCAGAGATGCGATCCTCGATCGTGAACGGCTGCTCGTCACCCGTGATATTAACCGCCCCTGCGTCATTTTCTGGTCACTCGGCAACGAGAGCGGTTACGGCGAGAACTTCCGGGAGGCGGCAAAACTGATAAAACAGCTCGACATCACCCGCCCCGTGCATTATGAAAGCACCCACAAGCTGGACGACACACCCGACGATGTGCTTGATGTGGTTTCGGAGATGTACACTTCTCCCGCCGATATCGAAAAATTCCTTGCGCGCGTGGACGAAAAGCGCCCGTTCATTCTCTGCGAATATTGCCACGCAATGGGCAACGGTCCCGGAGATCTTGAGGACTACCACAACCTGTTCATGACCAGTGACAGGCTATGCGGCGGGCTTGTTTGGGAATGGGCAGATCATGCCGTGATACTCGGATATACCGGAGACGGCAAGCCGGAATACGGCTACGGCGGCGACAGCGGCGAGCGCCACAATGACGGCAACTTCTGCATGGACGCTCTCTGCTATCCCGACAGAACTCCCCACACCGGACTGCTCGAAGTGAAGCAGGCATATCGCCCTGTGAGAGTGACCGCCGGTAAGACTGCCGGAACTTTCGTGATAAACAGCCTGCTCCGGTTCATCAATGCGGGAGAATATCTTGACTGCAAGTGGGAGATAACTTACGACGGCGGGAAAGCTGCGGAGGGCAGTTTCACATTCTCCGTTCCGCCTATGGGGAGCGCGGAGATCACTGTTCCGGAAGCCGCTTCTGCATTTGAAAAGGACGCGTATATCCGGTTCATCTTCACCGCGAAGAACGGCTACAGCGTGTTTGCTGACGGAGCCGAGGTCTGCTCCGATCAGATGAAGATATACACTGCAAAAAAGGCGGAAACGCCGGGATCGGAAACGGCTCCGGCATTCACCGGAACTCCGCTTGAATACCGCATTTCCGCGGGCAATGTATCGTATGTGTTCAACCGTCGGACAGCGCAGTTTGACTGCATCGCCGTGAACGGTGAGAATATCCTTGCAAAGCCTATGGAGTACAACTTCTTCCGGGCTCCGGTAGATAACGATACAATGAAGGGCGACTGGTACAGCGCGCATCTCAACGACTACATTGTGAAGGTATATGAGACGAACATCGCGGAGGAAGACAACTGCGCCGTTATCCGCGTGAAGCAGTCCTTCGGCTGGAGCATACATCAGCCTTTCGCAGGAATGACCGCCGAATACCGCATTGACGGCAGCGGTGCGCTGGATATCTCATGCAGCGTCGGGACATCAAACAAGGTGGAGTTTCTGCCGAGGTTCGGACTGCGGCTGTTCATGTCGAAACGCTTCTCCGCAGTTGAATACTGCGGCTACGGACCCTATGAAAGCTACATTGACAAGCACCTTGCTTCCTACATCGGCAATTTCAGCACAGATATTGAGGATATGCACGAGGACTACATCAGACCGCAGGAGAACGGCTCACATTACGGCTGCACAAGAATGTCGGTGTTCGGCGACAAGACTGCACTCTCATTCACAAACCCGGACGGCTTCTCGTTCAGCGCGTCGGAATACACGCAGGAAGAGCTTGCGAACAAACGCCATAACTTCGAGCTTGAAAAGTCGGAGTACAATGTGGTCTGCGCCGACTTCGCAATGGCAGGTGTGGGTTCTCACGCCTGCGGACCGGAGCTTGCCGAAAAGTACAGGATAAAGCTCCCGGATATATCGGGAAATATACATATAGTGCCAACTGAAAGGAGATAACGAATCTATGAAAACCACCTTACTGAAAAGAACCGTACTTGCGCTGTTCGCAGCGTCGGCACTGCTTCTGACCGGCTGTAACAATGGCTCGTCCGGTACTGCGCAGACCGATGATGCGACCACCGCAGCACAGGAGCAGTCCGCCGCACAGACCGAAGCTTCCGTGAGCGGAAAGAACGATGACAGCGAGAAGAACGAAATGACAGCGCTTGAAGCGTCCGTTCTCATGGGCAACGGGATCAATCTCGGCAACACCATGGAGGCATACAATCATCAGGGCTATCTGAACGGCGGTGATCCCACTTCCTCCGAGACGGTATGGGGAATGCCCACCACCACCCGTGAGATGATCGACGGCATGAAAGCCGCAGGGTTTGATACGCTCCGTGTACCTGTTGCCTGGACGAACGGAATGAATTTCGAGTCCGGCGATTACACTATCGACACAAGACTTCTTGACCGCGTGGAGGAGATCGTGAATTACGCTCTCGATGCGGATATGTATGTCGTGGTGAACGATCACTGGGACGGCAGCTGGTGGGGAATGTTCGGCTCAAAGACCGAAGAGACCCGCAATAAGGCAATGGAAATGTACAAGGCTATGTGGACACAGATCGCGGAGCGCTTCGCAGATTATTCCTACAAGCTCATATTCGAGTCCGCAAATGAGGAACTGGGTGACAGGCTGAACGACAAGGACGTTGCTTCGGATTCCGGCTCCCTGACAAAGGCACAGTGCTATGAGACGGCAAATCTTATCAACAGCGAGTTCGTAAAGCTCATACGTTCCACAGGCGGCAGAAATGCGGACAGATTCCTGCTCATCGCGGGGTACAATACAGACATCACCAATACCTGTGACGACAGGTTCGTGATGCCGGAGGACACTGCCGACAGCAAGCTGTTCCTCTCGGTGCATTACTATACGCCGTGGGATTATTGCGGGACAAAGGCTGTTGACAGCTGGGGTTCGCCCAAGCAGTATGACGAGATGAACGATCTGCTCAAGTCTCTCACCAAGTTCACCGATAATGGTTACGGCGTTATCATAGGTGAGTACGGGGTACTCACCGACGGCAAGGCTACCCCAAAGCCGGATACCGACATTTATTTCACTAACTTCCTCAATAACTGTGACCTGTACAACTATGTACCGCTTCTGTGGGACTGCAACGGGCTGTACCGCCGCCGTGAATACAAGATAGCAGATGAGACTATCGCAAAGCTCTTCCTTGACCGAAGCTATTCGGCACAGGCATCTCTTTCAGACGCGCAGATAAAGACCAACGCTCAGGAACAGATGAAGGAAGATTATGAGTTTGCGGTAGAGCGTATGTCCGACGAGACCGATATTCCCGCGACAGATGATACCGCAGTTGCATGGATAATGTATCAGTCCGCCGATTACGGTATGGCATACTGTGTCGGAAACACCTATGACCCGACCAACAAATCCACTGGCGTGAAGGCTGTCAATGCTCTCATTGAGGGAGAAGGACAGTACACAGTTTCCCTTGATTTCAAAGAAGCGGGCGTAGCAAAGGGCGTCAACTTCTCCGCTCTCGGCATATATAACGGTGAGACTCTCTATCCCGGATATGCCATAAAGATAGACAGCTTTAAAGTGAACGGTGAGGAGACCGAGCTTGCGGGAGTTCCCTATACTTCCTCCGACGACGGGAAATGCACCCGCGTGAACCTGAACAACCCGTGGGTGCCGAAGGCTCCCGATGACGCGAGAACAGCCGACGGCACGACCGAGGGGCTGTCCGCGCAGGTATGGACTCCGAATAACAACAAGCGCATAGACACTATCGAGATAACTTTCTCATACGTGGCACCTTAACGGGGGGATATAATATGAAAAAGACCGTACAGGCATTTATGCTCGGCGCCGTGATGCTGATATCCTGCGGCTGCGGCGCCGCTTCACCCGCTCAGACTATTGCCTCGCAGGAACAGACGGCATCATCGGTGCCTGAGACGACCGCATCTATGACAGATAATACTGAAAATTCCGTATCTGTATCACTTACCGCATCAGAGACCGCAAAGAAAATGGGAGTCGGGCTTAATCTCGGAAACACCATGGAAGCTTATGAAGCCACAGGCTGCGAAAAGATAACCTTCGAGTGGATCCCCGTGGTCGGGAACAATACCCCTGCGGACTATGAGACCTGCTGGGGCGCTCCGGTGACTACGCAGGCTATGGTGGACGGGATAAAGGCGGCAGGCTTCGATACTGTGCGCATTCCCGTATTCTGGGGCAATATGATGGAAAATGACGGTACATGGACGATAAATGAGGATTATATCGCCCGTGTCCGCGAGATCGTTGACTATTGTATGAACGACGGTCTGTACGCCGTAGTGAACATTCATCATTTTGATGAATTCATTATCCGCCGCAACGATCTTGAAAACTGTTCCCGGATATTTGATACACTGTGGACACAGATAGCGGAGTATTTCAGGGACTATCCCGAAACACTTGTTTTCGAGGGCTTCAACGAATATCTCGGCGGCGATCAGTTCAGCGGGAGCGGCGTTCTCACACCGCTTTCAAAGTCTGATGCATACCTGCTTACGAACACGCTTAACCAGACTTTTGTGAATGCTGTCAGAAAGACCGGCGGCAGCAATGCGGAGCGTGTACTCATAGTCTCCGGTTACTGGACGAACATCGACAACACCACCTCAAGTAAATTCATTATGCCGACGGACACAGTTCCCGACAGGCTTATGGTATCTGTGCATTATGTGGATAATTCCATGTACTGGCAGAACAGCATCGGCGGGCAGAAGTGGCTGGATTATACCGACAGCCAGATAGCGCTGCTCGATAAGGCGTTCACGGACAAGGGCATACCGGTATTCCTCGGAGAGACAACTTCGGGATATCCGAGAAGTAATTTTGCTTCCGATGCCATATACACGGATTCTTCGGAGTGTATGGAGATAGTGCTCGACAAGCTCACAGACCACGGCTTCGTGCCGGTTCTCTGGGATACCGCGGGGCATTTCTATGACCGTGACAATTTCAAGATAAAAAAGGACTCCGATGCGGCGGTCATAACAAGGATATCGGAAAAGCTGCACGGTGAAAAGTAAGCAATGTTCAGATCAATCTACCCGGTGATCGGCAGCAGCGCGGAACTGCCGTTCTATCTTTCCGGGGTGGGCATAGCAGAGCCGGAATATCACTGCATTCGCGATAACGGGCTGGTATCTCACCAGTTCCTGTTCACGGTCTCCGGGGAAGGCGTTCTTACGGTGAACGGACAGACTTTTGCGCAGAGACCCGGTGGGATATTTTATCTGCCGCCGGGGCTGCCTCATGAATATTGTCCCGCGGAGGACGAGTGGACGACACACTGGCTGGTATTCCGCGGCGACAATGCGGCGCCGATAATGGAAAAGCTCGGCTTTACAGGATTTCTGGAACGTGCTGATGCCGATCTTACGGAATGTGTCGGTATATTTGAACGTCTGCTTGCGGCTGCCGGGGATCCTCTCGGCGGTGGGGAGCGCTGTTCGCTCCTTATCTACGAGTTCATTCTCGCCGCACGGTCCGCAATGACCGAGCGCGGAGACGATCTCCGCACGGCGGGCAGACTTATCCGCGAAGCGGTAAAATATATGGACTCCCGCTATATGGAGGACATTCCTCTTGAAAAGCTTGCTGATATGTCAGGGGTATCGCTCCAGCATTTCTGCCGTGTTTTCAAAAATCGTATGGGTATGCGCCCCATGGAGTATCTTGCGCGCAGACGCATAGCAGAAGCAAAGAATCTTCTCTGCGGCACCGGTATGACGATCCGTGAGATATCCGAAGCCGTCGGTTATACCGACCAGACCTATTTCGGCATTGTATTCCGGAAATATGAGGGCATCACCCCTACCGAATACCGCCGCACCGGCTGACAGAAACAATGATATAAGACCGCTGTTTGTGCAAAACGGCGGTCTTTTTTGATATTCCGGCAGAATAATCGTGAAAAGTGATGACAAACAGATCAATTTGTGATATAATAATATAAAGACCGCGAAAGGGGAAATCACTATGAAAAAGTATATCATGTCGATAGATCAGGGGACAACATCATCAAGAGCGATACTGTTCGATGAGAAAACAAACATAGTTTCGGTGGCGCATAAGGAGTTCCGCCAGTTCTACCCGGGCAACGGCTATGTCGAACATGATCCTGAGGAAATATGGGAGACGCAGTATGAAGTCTGCCGCGCGGCTATGAAAAAAGCAGGCGCACAAGCCGGAGACATTGCCGCGATAGGCATAACCAATCAGCGTGAGACCACGATCGTATGGGATAAGAATACGGGCAGACCGGTATATAATGCGATAGTGTGGCAGTGCAGACGCACGGCACCGCTCTGTGCGGAGCTTATAAACAAGGGATTGGTCGATTTCATAAAAGACAGGACCGGTCTGCTTATAGACCCGTATTTCAGTGCGGGAAAGCTCAAATGGATACTTGACAATGTAAAAGGCGCAAGAGAACGCGCGGAGAAGGGTGAGCTCCTGTTCGGCACGGTTGACTGCTGGCTGATGTGGAAACTCTCCGGCGGCAAGGCGCACGTCACGGATATGTCCAATGCCTCCCGCACCATGATGTTCAATATACACACCCTTGAATGGGACAAGGAGATACTGGAACTGCTGGATATACCGGAATGTATGCTCCCGAGGGTGACTGACTGCTCCGGGAAGATATGTGAGACCGCACCTGAGATATTCGGCGGAGTGATACCGGTAACAGGCTGTGCCGGAGATCAGCAGGCGGCATTGTTCGGACAGCGCTGTTTCGACGAAGGTGATGTGAAGAACACCTACGGCACCGGAGCGTTCCTTCTGATGAATACGGGTGACAAGCCCGCAGACTCCACTGCCGGACTGCTCACCACGATAGCGTGGGGAATAGGCGGAAAGGTCACGTATGCGCTGGAAGGCTCTGTATTTATTGCCGGAGCGGTAGTGAAGTGGCTGCGGGACGAGATGGAGCTTATAACTACCGCAGCAGAAACGGAGCGTATAGCCGAGAGCGTTCCGGATAACGGGGGAGTTTATCTTGTGCCCGCATTCGTGGGACTCGGGGCTCCGTACTGGGACAGTGCCGCGAGAGGAACGATAACCGGACTTACACGGGGTTCCGGAAAGAGATATATTGTCCGTGCGGCACTGGAGTCTATCGCTTATCAGGTATGTGATGTGCTGGGAGCAATGGAGAAGGACGGTGCGGTCCCGGGAACGATAAAGGCGGACGGAGGAGCAAGTTCCAACGACTTTCTGATGCGGTTCCAGTCTGATATAGCCGAGAGAAGCGTTATCCGTCCGAAGAACGTCGAGACCACAGCACTCGGAGCCTGTCTGCTGGCGGGTCTCGGCTGCGGGTATTTTGAGAGCATTGCCGCAATAAAGGCGATCCCCGTGGAGACTGATATCTTCGAGCCGCACATGCCCGCAGACAGGCGCAGCTCACTGCTTGACGGCTGGCATGCCGCCGTAAGCAGGACCCTTTTCCGCTGAATACCGCAATTAAAAATGCCCCGAAGCGGCTGTTGACCGCCCGGGGCTGAATTTATGTGCAGGTAATGCCTGATGCCATTCAGTTTTTATTGTATTATCTCAATATCACTTAGGTACATTCCTTCGGCTATCGTGATCTTCAGTTCATCGGAATCCGAAGGATCAATATATACCGTAACTTTTTTAAAATCGTCGTATGAGTCTCCGGGAGGAACTTTAGCTTCGGTTTTCTGACCGCCCGTTTCAAATATGATATCTTCCCGTCCGATGATCGACGACACGTGAACTTTTACCTCAGCACCTGCCGACAGATCTATACCGCGGTATATCACAGTGCCGTTCCAGCTTGTGGGACGAACACAGTTCCTGTATATCCGTACATTACTGCATTCTTCAAATGAAACAGCGTCAAATTTTGAGGGGCGCCCGCCGATCACTCCGTTGTCCGTTGTGATATCGATATCGCAGAAAGTACGGAAATCCGCACTCGACGAGCCTGCGGAAAGCCTGTACTTTCCGTTTTCCACCAGCATTCTTTCGCTGCGCACATCATATATACGGAGAATATCGAACGGTACGGATATCTTTGCCGTAACGGTTTCTCCTGCTTTCACAAATACCCTCTCAAATCCGCCGAGTTTCTTTGGAGCGCGTTTTACAGCCGAACCGGGTAAGGTGAAATACACCTGTACCACCTCGGTGCCGTCGGTGTCGGAGATATTGGTCACATCTGCCGTTACACAGACAGTGCTGCCGGAAAGCTCCGCTTTCATATTACCGTACTCGAATTCTGAGTAGGAAAGTCCGTACCCGAACGGGTAGAGCGGCTTTCCCTCAAAATACATATATGTGGTGCCCGCGGTCTCGATATCGTAGTTCAGGATATCCGGAAGCTCATGTTCCGAGCGGTACCATGTCATGGGAAGTCTGCCGGAGGGGACATTTTTTCCGGTGAGGGTTTCCGCAACAGCTGTCCCGAGGTGAGCGCCCGCGTGTGTGGAGTATATTATAGCGGGGAGAAGCGTGTTTTCGTCGTTTATTGCATACGGGTAGCCTGAGATCAGCACCATTACGGTATTGTTGTTGCTTTCCCACAGATGCGCCGCCATACCTGCCTGCACATTCAGAGCGAGGGTCCTGCGGTCATAACATTCCTTTGCGGTCTGGACGGGATAGTTGCCGGTGCAGTATATGACAAGCGGGACGCTCTCCGCGATCTCTGCGGCGCGTTCTTTCCCGCTGCTTACCGTCTCGGCGGAGAATACCTGTTCGGCGGTGACAGCACGCTTGTTCACGAATGATATATTTCCGTCCACATCCACGCTCATGCGTTTGTGACCGAGATATTCCTCGATCAGCACTCCGCCGCGGGTCCTGAAGAGATTGAATGTTTCATGGGTGAACCAGTCGTATATCGTGCGGTTGTGGAGTTTCAGAGTGCCGTCATCGTCAAGGCGTATGTATTTCCGGTATTTTACGGAAAACAGGTTTTTCCAGTTTTCGCCCCAGTCCTGCAATTCAAATGTCTCTGCTTCACCGATCACGTCCGCGTCTGCTTTCACCGAGCCGTCCTCGTGTACGGAAAGATATCTGTCATTCGGTGCTTTTATGGCAATTTTGTCCCACAGGCTGTCATGTATCACTTCCGCGTCCGGGAATTCCTTTCGGATACCGTCAAGCACGGATACGCCGTCGCGGTAGTATCCGGTGTACCAGTCGCGGAGCATTTCGTCGGCGAGCGCTCCGACTACCGCTATTTTCTCCGGCTTTTCCTTTATGGGAAGAAAGTCTTCGTTTTTCAGCAGAACTATCTGTTCTTCCGCGGCGCGGAGATTGATTTCACGATGTGCTTCACAGTCGATCACATCATCTCCGATATCATCGTATGAGCAGCCGCCTATATTGCCGGTAAGGAGTCGTGCGGTCACTGTATTTACTATGGAGCGGTCGATATCCGCCCATGTTATGATGCCTTTTTCGAGAGCTTTTTCCGCAGCCGCTTTTACAGCCGCCTCGCTGTCGGTCATGGTATCGCAGCCTGCCGTAAGTGACATTCTGTATGCCTCGGACAGTTCTTTGCAGAATCTGTGTGAAGTGACATTCTGCGTGAAATCACCGCCGTCGCTCACTGTGAACCAAAGTCCCCACTGTTCTTTAAGCACGTCGTTCAGTTCGTCATTCATGATAGCAGGTATGCCGTTGATCTCATTGTATGCCGCCATGACGCTTCTTGCGCCGCCTCTGCGTATAGCATGCTCGAACGCCGCATAGTAGTATTCATATTTCAGCCGCAGCGGCAGGTAAGCGTCGCAGCTTCCCCTGTCCTCTTCGTTGTTGTCTGCGCAAAAGTGTTTCAGCGTGGGGACGGTAAGATAATATCCGTCGTCCGAGATATCAGCCATGCCGAGGGTATATGCGGCGGTAAGCTCTCCGGTAAGGCAGACGTCCTCGCCGTAGGCTTCCTCTGTGCGTCCCCAGCGAGGATCGCGCTCCATATCCACCGTGGGTCCCCAGAGCATCAGACCGCCTTTCTTTTCACGGTTGTAGTAGGCACGGGCTTCGGTGCCGGCTATCTTCCCCAGCTCACGGAGCAGTTCACGGTCAAAGGTAGCGGCAAGTCCTGTCGGCTGCGGGAATACAGTGGAATATTTCTCCGGTTCCCGTCCCACAAATCCCCGTGCCACTTCTGTCCCGATGTAGAATTCACCCATTCCGAGACGTTCCACGGCGTTATGGTGGGTGGAGAGCAGTCCGAGCTTTTCGTCCGGAGTCATTTCCGCGACCATTCGCTCTGCCTTCTCACGGCAGCTTTTCTCCAGCCCTTCTGCGATCAGAGTTTTTTCGTATCGGTTGTATTCTTCGTAATTCATATCTGCCACCCATCTGCCGTACATCGGCGTTTTGTCAAAATGCTCCTTGTAATCAACGAAAATGTGTATATCTTCTTCACTCAGCGCATCGTATTTGTCATACATCTTTATAAAAGTGTAAATGCGTCTGCGTATCGTGCGGTATTCCTCGCTTATCAGAAATTCCGCTGCCGCCGTCTTTGTGGACAGCACACATTCTATCGTGCTGCCGAGGCAAAGGTGCTCCGCCGCAGTCTCAGCAAAATATTCCTCGACGGTCCCGCGGTTTTCATGCACCTTTGCGTCAATGAGCCTGTTCTTGTAATATATCAGGAAGCACGGTGTGTAAAGGCGGCACATTATTTTTGCGTTCTCCCCGGTGAAATGCTTCCGTATCATTTCTTCTATCTCGGGGCAATGACCGAGCACAACGCTCCCTACACGGGGTATGCGCTTCCAGTCGTCCTCGCTGTAGCACCAGATTGTGAAGCTGTGCATATTCCCGTGCATTGCACGGTGTCCTATCGTGAGGACACGGGCGCCGTACTCGTCCTTTATCTGCTGTCGTATATCGGACAGCCACGGAAATTCCATATCCTCATGCTCCGAATTGTATATCATATCCAGCTCATCAAGCCTCAGACATCTTTTGTCAAGTATTGAAGCCGATATCACCGTGACCCTCCTTTCATGCATAATATACACAATTAGTATATCACAGTAAAACCTTCAAGTCAACAATCAAAATGTACGATATGAACGCCCGCATTTTGACCGGTACGAAAAAATTTGCCGTTAATGCTTTACATAATCGTGATTTTGTGGTATAATATTTAATACTGTTTCCAGCGATAAGGAAAAGGAGATTGTTTACAATGCTTGAACTGAAAAATGTTTCGTTCGGAGCGGAGAGTGACGGCAGACAGGTAGAGATAGTCCGCGGCATCACACTCACGATACCGGACAATAAATTCGTGGTCATTACCGGACCCAACGGAGGAGGAAAATCCACCCTCGCCAAGCTGATCGCGGGCATCGAAAAGAATACCGCGGGACAGATATTCTTCAACGGCGAGGATATCACAGACAGGAATATCACCGAGCGTGCAAGGCTCGGCATCGGGTTTGCGTTCCAGCAGCCCGTGCGTTTCAAAGGGCTTACAGTGCTTGATCTGCTGCGGATAGCGGCAGGGAAGCCTATCAAGATAGCGGCGGCTTGCGAATATCTTTCCGAAGTGGGTCTTTGCGCAAAGGATTATATAAACCGTGAGGTGAACGCATCGCTGTCCGGCGGCGAGCTGAAGCGCATCGAGATAGCTACAGTCCTTGCCCGTGACATAAAGCTCGCGCTGTTTGATGAGCCGGAGGCAGGCATTGATCTCTGGAGTTTCAGCAATCTTGTCCGTATATTCGAGAATATGAGAAAATCGGAGAACGGCAGGACTATAGTGGTCATCTCGCACCAGGAACGTATCCTCAATATAGCCGACGAGATCATAGTTCTCGCTGACGGACAGATAGTGAAGCAGGGTCCGAAGGACGAGATCCTGCCCGGAATAATCGGCACGAAGTACGCAACGGAAGTGTGCCGCAAAATATCGGAAAGCGGGGTGTGAGCAATGCTTAAAATGGATCCCATACAGCTTAATCTGCTGAAGGAAGTCGCCGAGCTTCACGACATTCCCGAAGGCGCATACAATTTCCGTGCCAACGGACAGTCGGTAGGACGCAGCTCCACGGCAAATATCGAAATAACCTCAAAGACCGAGGGCAGCGGCATAGATATCCGCATCAAGGACAACACAAAGAACGAGAGCGTCCATATCCCGGTAGTTCTCAGTGAGAGCGGGCTGAAAGAGACTGTGTACAACGACTTCTACGTAGGCGAAAACTGTGATGTGCTGATCGTTGCCGGCTGCGGCATAGACAACTGCGGACAGCAGGACTCCGAGCATGACGGAATACATCGCTTCTATGTCGGAAAGAACAGCAAGGTACGCTACGTCGAGAAGCACTACGGCTCCGGAGACGGCTCCGGCAAGCGCATACTCGATCCTCAGACCGAGGTATATATGGACGAAGGCAGCACCATGGAAATGGAAATGGTGCAGATAAAGGGTGTGGATTCCACACACCGCACCACCATCGGCGAGCTGAAAGCCAACGCGAAGCTTGTGGTGCATGAGCGCTTGATGACCCACGGCGAACAGAATGCCTACAGCGTTTACAAGATAGAACTTAACGGCGAAGGCTCCAGCGCGGACGTTGTCTCCCGTTCCGTAGCCCGTGACAATTCCTATCAGAAGCTTGATATGTGCATCGTGGGCAGCGCCCCGTGCAGCGGACATACAGAGTGCGACTCGATCATCATGGACAACGGCCGCATACTTGCCGTGCCGTCCCTTGAAGCAAACAATGTTGACGCACAGCTCGTTCACGAAGCGGCGATAGGTAAGATAGCCGGTGAACAGCTTGTTAAGCTGATGACACTCGGACTTACTGAGGCGGAAGCCGAAGAGCAGATCATCAACGGATTCCTCAAATAGTTCCGCAGTGCCGGAAACGCGGGATCCCCCTTTACAAAAAGAGAACTGAAAGTAAAACACCGTCATTCAGCGAGAATGGCGGTGCTTTTTAATATATTTTCTTGTCTATGCAGATGATCGCGGACAGAGAACCGTCATACCGGGAAATTCCGTCTGTGATGCGTTTTTTCAGCTCTTCGTCGGAAATATCCAATCCGAACGGTACTTCCACATCGAATATCAGTACCCGCCGTCCGGAACGCTCCGTGACCCGGAAATCGTGCATTTCCGCGGAAGGCTCGACGGCGTGTATTATGCCGTTGATCACGGCTTTGACGCCCTCTGTTGCGGGTGTTTCCTCATAGACGGGATCCATATGGATAGTTACCACAGCCGAGTATTTTTCCCGAAGCTCCGTTTCAATGCGGTCAACCGTCTCATGTGCGTCCGTGAAGCTAAGATCGGCGGGAAGCTCGGTGTGCAGTGAGATAACATACCGGTTCACGCCATAGTTGTGAACGATCAGGTCGTGAACGCCGACGATATTGTCGTATGAAAGAACGGTGCTGCGGATCCCTTCGATAAGCTCGTCGTCTGCTTTGGCACCGAGCAGGGGAGTAATGCTGTCCTTGGCGGTGGAAATGCCCGCCCTGAGTATAAGCACGGAAATAAGAAGTCCGATGATTCCGTCGAGATTAATGCCCCATATCATATAGATGACAAGCGCGGCAATGACCGCCGCGGTCGCTGCGCAGTCGGACAGGCTGTCAGCAGCCACCGCACGCAGAGTCACGGAATTCGTGAGTTTGCCGAGCTTACGGTTGTACGCAAACATATAGAGCTTCACAAGTATGCCGGCGCAGAGAATGATAACTGAGACAATGTCGGTATTCAGTTCCTCCGGAGCGAAAATTTTCGCAAGGGACTGGGAGCATATCTCAAACGCGGTGAAAATGATAGCCGCGGAAACTATAAATCCCGCTATATACTCGGCTCTGCCATGTCCGAACGGGTGTTCCTCGTCCGGGGGAGCTGCCGCAAGTTTGTATCCCGCCACGGATACTACAGATGTACCTGCGTCCGACAGGTTATTGAAGGCATCTGCCGACACCGATACGGCTCCGGTTATCAGCCCTGCCGCGAGTTTGCCCGCGAACAGCAGGATATTGAGGACGATACCGGCGATCCCGGAGAGTATGCCGTAAGAGGTGCGCACTGCGGGGTCGTCGGTATTCTTATAGTCTTTTATGAACATACGTGCAAGCAGACCTATCATTAGCTCACCTCCCATTCTTATTATATGCTGCCGTTTTCATTATAGCATTCTTTCTGTGAATAATCAATAGCCTCAGGATAAAATGCTCCGAAAAGACAAGGTCGTCCGGATATATTCGGTATTAATTTCCGAATATTGTTATTGTTATTGTGAACAATTATATTTGTATAATATACCGATTTTGGCATGCATTAATTGACTGACGAACAATATTGTGCTATAATGAGAAAAATTAAATTAATAATCATTTCGGAGGTCTGTATGGGAAAGAAAAAACGGACTATCAAGTCACGGCTCATAATGCTCTCTATCATACCTGTAATCGCAACCGGCATAATACTGGTACTCCTATATATTACGGTCACGTACGGAAAGTATATGTCCATGTACAAAGATGAAGGCACTTCGCTTGCCAAAGCATACGCTGCATCAATAGACAATACGATAGCAAGTCTGTCACAGCAGTTTGATGTAGTTGACAAGAATGCAAGTATAGTTGACGAGAATATATCGATCGACGACAGAAAGGTAATGCTTGCCGATGCTGCTTCCACAAGCACATTCAAGGATTTCGCAATAGCGTACAGCACAGGTAAGACATACAACAATACCGACATTTCCGCCCGCGAGTACTTCAAGCAGGCAATGGCGACCCACGGCGCTTATGTTTCCAGCCCTGTTCTGCGTATGACCGATAACTCCGTCACCATAATGATGGGTAAATATTTCTCGGCAAACGGCAATGATTATGTGGTTTACGGCGGTCTTGACCCGAATACCTTCTCCAACCTCATAAAGGAAATACATTTTGAGGAGAACGGCATCGGCTTCATCATCGATAAGGATGGCATCGTTGTAGGAACAAGCACGACAGTGATACCGCAGCTTACCGAGCTTCTCGGTGAGAATACCCTTAAAATGGAGAGCGCTGTCAGGGAAATGCTCGGTTCAAAAGATGGAAATGTTGAATTCAACCTGAACGGCAAAACATATATAGTAGGCTATTCGCATATCAATAGCACCGAAGACTGGACGGTAGTAGTTGCTACTCCGGAGCAGCCTTTGCTCGACAGTATTGCGCTTGCGTCCGTGATGATCATTGTGGTTATGATCGGTGCGGCAGTGCTCTCGTTCATCATCACGTCCCTTCGCATAAAGAATATCGCAGGTCCTATCGCCGCTACCGCACAGCGTATGCAGGAAATGGCTGACGGCGATGTTACAAACCCCGCACAGGTCTTCAAGACGAACGATGAGATCGAGACTATGTCCGAGGCAGGAAATACCCTCGTTACCAACATGAGCGGGATCATCAACGATATGGCAAGAGTCCTTACCGCAATCTCCAAGGGTGATCTCACCGCCAGCACAGAAGTTACATACCCCGGAGATTTTGCACAGATAAAGGAAGCTATCGACAATATCCTGTCCGCCCTCAACGGTATAATGGCTGATGTTGACTCCAGCAGCGCCGAAGTTCTCACCGGCTCCAACCAGATGGCGGAAGGCTCACAGGCTCTTGCGGACGGTACCACAAGACAGGCGTCCGCTATCCAGCAGATCTCCGCAACTATCGCGGAAGTCTCCACACAGATCGCTACCACGGCTCAGAATGCTTCCCAGGCGGGACAGCTCTCGCAGCAGACACAGGACCGCGTAAATCAGCAGGATACCGAGATACACAACATGGTAGAGGCGATGAACGAGATCAGTACCACTTCCAAGGAGATCGAGAAGATCATCAAGACTATCGAGGATATCGCTTTCCAGACCAATATACTCGCCCTCAACGCAGCGGTGGAAGCTGCGCGTGCGGGTGACGCAGGCAAGGGATTTGCCGTAGTCGCGGACGAAGTCAGAAATCTTGCCAATAAGTCTGCCGAAGCCGCAAGCAGCACATCTTCGCTCATAACGGCTTCTATCGAGGCAGTCGATAAGGGCAGCAAGATAGCGCTCGCCACCGCGGATTCCATGAAGGAAGTCAAGGATATGTCCGCGCAGACCGCCGAACTTATCGTCAGCATTGCTTCCGCAAGCGCGGAGCAGAATGAGTCGATCAACCAGATCACCAGCGGCATAGAGCAGATCTCTCAGGTAATACAGACCAACTCCGCTACTGCCGAGGAGACTGCGGCTTCCTGTGAGGAGCTTTCCGGACAGTCCAAGCTGCTCAAGGATCAGGTGGCAAGATTCAGACTCAACAGATAACAGCACCGCAAGTTCCGATAATCCGAAAGGCTGCCGTATCATTCCGATACGGCAGCCTTTTTTTGGTCATGTATTTTTAGTTGTTTTTTCAGTCGCTCTGTACGTCGCCGGCATAAGCGATAGTCATATCGTACACGGCCCCTCCTTCGGGTTCGTCAAGAGCCGTAACTATATGACCGCTCTCACCGCTTATCTGCGGAGTCCATGAAGAGAGCTGTCCGTCGTGGGTATATATCTCAACGCACACATCGGGGTAGATCTCGTTGGAATTGCATTTCAGCAGGAACGGAGCACCGTCATCGCTGTAATACAGTTCGGTGGTATTTTCAAGTTCGCCGTCCGGGTTCAGTTCTTTTTTCCAGACGACCACCGACATATCAGGCTGCTGGGGAACTATGAGATAAAGCTGCTGACCTGTTATTGACCCGGCTATACGGTCATCGGGAAGCTCCGCGAGACAATCCATATTTTCTGTCCAGCCGAGCTGCTCCAGTATCTGGTCGTAGTAGGGACGCGGTTTTGTGAACCACTCTATTCTGCCGAGAAATGCAGCGCCGAGCGGAGCGTCATTGTCGAATATTACCTGCTGCTGTATCACTGCAGGATCCCACGGCTTGGGATATACTGTTTTCTCAAGATATTCATCGATACCCATACCCATGAGGATATTGCCGTCGGCATCGGTGCAGGTGCTTGTGAAGCGGTCAACGTAGTATGTTTCGGTACTTCCGTCACCGAACTGTACATACGTCTCTATGAGTTCGTTTGCGGTATCGCTTGTTACAACTGTGAACGGCTCGGGACCGCTGACGGTCGCGCGAAGGTAATTGCGCATCATCGCGCTTATTTCCATATCGTTGTAGAATTTTAATTCATCTATGCTGGTGTCGCCCATATATTCAAGCTGCTGATCACCTTCAAATTCAAATGAAATCAGGGTGGGATAGCCGTTCTCAAATTTCAGCTTTGCGGGCGAGTTATCGTCGGCAGAGAAGAAATGGAACACGATATCTTCACCGTTCAGCTCATAGGTGAACGGCGCTCCGATGCCGGATTCCTGATTGATGACTGCACCGCCGGTCTCATTGAACTCGTAGTATCTGTCTCCCCATTGTGCGCCGCAGTGCGCCCAATATACGCCGTTCGGTATGCTGTCTGACTGCTGTTCGGGAACTGCGGAGGTTATCTCCGCTGTATCTGTTGTTTCAGCTGTCGTGGTGGTCTGAACCGTTGTTTCCTCGGACACGGAAGCAGTGGTGGTTGTGATCTCCGCGGTATCATTTCCGGAAACAGCGGCAGTTGTGTTTTCTGTGGTTGACGCAGGCGCAGCGGTACCGCTCTGGCATGACGTGAGGGCGAGAACCAGCGCAGCGCATAAAAATGCGGGTCTGTGTAATTTCATTATTAATACCTCTCTTTCATAAATTGATTATATCATATAGTTGACAAAAATGCAATATTGTTTGTTGTTTTGTTTAACAGTTGACATACAGCGGAATATATGGTAAAATAAATTATGTTTAAATATGTACATCCGATAAGGTCAATGCGTAATACGGAAAAATGGCCGAAGCGTTTACAAAGGCGCTCGGATAAATAAAAGGGGGTCAAATCATGCTTGAAAGTATCGAACAGAAGAAAACAAAAAAGGCACAAGCAGCGGAAAGTCTCGCCGCGATGCAGGCGGAACTTATCGACCTTGCCAACGCGGTAAAAGCTGCAAAGATACCGGTCATCATCACTATAGACGGCTGGGCAGCGGCGGGGAAGGGCTCGCAGATCGCGAAGCTCATCAAGTATATGGATCCCCGTTTTTACAATGTTGAGCCGATACGCCGTCCCAATGACGCCGAAAGACGTAAACCGTGGATGCACCGTTACTGGCAGAGACTGCCGAAGCAGGGAGAGTTCCTGATACTTGACGGCAGCTGGTACAGCGACACGGTGAAGTCCCGTATGGGAGGAGTTATCGACAAGGACGGTTACAGACGCAGAGTAAGGGATATCAATACCCTTGAGCGGCAGCTCCATGACGACGGTTATCTCATCATCAAGCTGTTTCTGCATATAACACAGGACGAACAGAAAAAGCGACTTAAAGCTCTCGAAGCTGATAAATTCACCCGCTGGCGCGTTGATGCCCACGATTTCGAGAACAATAAGCGCTATGACAAGATATTTGCCCAGTTCGACAAGATACTGACCGCGACCAACACATATTCGGCACCGTGGCATATAATCCCCGCCAATGACGGACTTACGGCGCAGTACCGTATAATGAACATAGTTACAGATGCCATTAAAGGCGCCTGCGCAGCAAAGGAAAAAGGCGTTCCGTATCTTCAGGAGCCTGAGCAGCAGCTTACAGCCTATTCTCCGGAGAAATTTGAGCTTATCCGTACAAAGAAGCTGTCAAAGATCAATATGGATAAAGAACTGAGCGAAGAAGAATACCGCCGCAAGCTGAAAAAATACCAGAGCAGGCTCTTTGAACTTCAGAATATGTGCTATCAGCGCAAGATACCGGTGATCGTTGCTTATGAGGGCTGGGACGCAGGCGGAAAGGGAGGCAATATAAAGCGTGTAGCCGCTTCGCTCGATCCCCGCGGGTACGAGGTCAAACCCATAGCCGCACCTGAGCCGTCGGAGCTTGCAAGACATTATCTGTGGAGATTCTGGACGCGTCTCGAAAATGACGGACATTTCACTATTTTTGACCGTACATGGTACGGCAGGGTAATGGTGGAGCCGATAGAGAAGATAACTCCGCAGGAACGTGCGGATATGGCGTATCAGGAGATAAACGAGTTTGAACAGCAGCTGTCCGACTGGGGAGCGGTGATATTCAAATTCTGGATAAACATTGACAAGGACGAACAGTACCGCCGTTTCAAGGAACGCGAGAACACCCCTTCCAAGCAGTGGAAGATAACCGACGAGGACTGGCGCAACCGTGAAAAGTGGGATCAGTATGAGAAAGCGGTCGATCGCATGATAAAGCTCACATCTACCGATACCGCCCCATGGACGGTCATTGAGGGCAACGACAAGAAGTACGCTCGTATCAAGGCGCTCAGGACGATCTGTGACAGACTTGAAGAAAAACTGAAATAACAAAGTGCAGCCCGCAGCGGTCAACACCGCCGCGGGCTTTTTTTCTGTAAGAGAAACACGGCAGGCATTTCTGCCTGCCGTGTTCCCGGTTTGGATATGCAAAACAAGTTGAATGGGAATCTGATTATCTGCCGGTAAGTAATTCCTTGCTTACTGGTTGATCTTGAAGCGTGCGACCTGATCCTTGAGAAGCTTTGACTGACCGGAAAGCTCTTCGCAGGAAGCCGCCGTCTCTTCCGCTGTTGCGGAGTTTGTCTGAATAACCTGAGAGATCTGCTCTACGCCGGTAGTGATCTGACGGATAGATTCGGTCTGCTCTGCGCTTGCCGCAGCGATCTCGGTGATGAGTTCAGCTGTCTGACCGGACATATCCTTTACTTCCTTCATGGATTCGGCTGTTGCGAGGGCTATTCTGGAACCCTTGTCAACTGCCTCGATAGAAGCGGTGATGAGAGAAGAAGTGCTCTTTGCGGCCTCAGCGGATTTGCTTGCGAGGTTACGGACTTCATCAGCGACAACTGCGAAGCCCTTGCCTGCGTCACCTGCTCTTGCAGCCTCTACAGCAGCGTTGAGTGCAAGGATATTTGTCTGGAACGCTATATCGTCAATGGTCTTGATGATCTTTTCGATCTCCTTGGAAGTATCGCTGATCTCGTTCATGGCGTTGACCATGTTCTGGATCTCTGTATCCTGCATATTGACCTTATCCTGGGTCTGCTTGGAGAGATCGCCTGCCTGAGCGGCATTCTGAGCGGTATTCGCGATCTGTGTGGAAACTTCCGCGATAGTAGCGGAGATCTGCTCGATAGCGGAAGCCTGTCTTGTTGTACCGTCTGCGAGGGACTGGGAACCTTCGGCCATCTGGTTGGAACCGGTGAGGACTTCGTCCGAAGATGTGTTCATGTTGCTGAGAGTAATTCCGAGATCGTCTTCGATCTTGAGTATGTTCTTTTCGATATCCTCGAAAACGCCGGGATACTTGACATTCGGTGTTTCTGTGAAATCGCCGTCCGCCATAGCAGCAAGGATCCTGGAGGAGTCACCGACCACATCGTTCATGCCGCGTTTCGCGCTGCGGAGAACCTCTACGAAATTGCCGACCTCGTCGTTGTGGAACTTGTATGTAACGTTTGTGGTAGCAAGTTGACCCGCGAGCATCTCGTTCGCGTAATCTTCTGCATGTTTCAGAGGAATTGAGACTCTGTTACGGCAGAAGATAAACAGGAATACTGCGATGCCTGCCGCACCAAGCACACCGATTATGACAGCGACAGTAGTTACGGAAGTAAACTCATTGTTCGCCTCGGTGCCGTCAAAACCCGCAAAGTACGCGCCGACTGCATTGTTCTGGTAATCAAGCATGGGCGTGTAGAAAACATAATATTGTTTATTTTTTATCATGGTTTCACCGGAAAAATCCTGCTTGCCTGTGATAACGACCTTTTCGATGTTCTCCGCCATGGGAGTGCCTATCATATCAGCTCCGAGCGTGGTGCCGAATCTCAGGTTGCCGTTGAAGATAGTCACATCACAGTCGCTGGACTTTTTTGCGTTGTCCAGATAGCCCTGTGAACTCATAAGAAAACCGACTATATAAGCGTAGTTATTGCCGTCGATAATTTTCTGGGAAGCGCTTATAAGGGCAAGCCGCTCGCCGCTCTTTACGATGCCGTTGATAGCCTGACCTCTTGCCACGGGAGCAAAATCAAACTGATCGAGCGCGAATTTTTCGGACTTGAAGATTATATTTCCGTTTGCGTCCGCAACACCGCCGAAGAGTTCCGTGTGACTGCCAAGGTTTTCGTTGTAGATCCTTGTCATTTCAGCGTCGTCATTTTTTGCGACAGCTTCGTTGAAATCGTCTTTTTCCGAGAATATCTTTTCATAAAGTTCAAGTGTGGAAAGCTCGTTGTCCACGGAAGTTTTAAGAGCTGCCTCACCTATTTTTGCTTTTTCCTCAAGGACAGCGTTGTTATATCCGGAGAAGGATATAAGGGTGGCGGTAAGCATTATGGCTATGACCGCGATGATCGCCGCAGCCGTTATCACAACGATCTGCATTCCAAGTTTCTTAAACATTTTCTACCTCCGTGTTTTTTTATATTTAAGAATTTTTAAGAGCGGTAAAGGTTACTCAACTCAAAAATTACCATCAAAAGCGTGCAGGGTAGCGAGAAACAAGGAACAGCACTTTGTGCCGCAGTCGAAGCGGGATCGAGGCGGTTGTTCATAACATGGCTATACCTGACTGCATTTTTGATTATATCAAAAGAACCGCTTAAAGTCAACAATTTTGCCGATTTTTGTCATCTATGAGAAAAATTAACATTATTCGAGAAATATTGAATTATTTTTAAATGTTTCCTTCTGTTTTCTCTGTTACAGTTCGTGCCTGAACCGCATCATAAAAGGATTTTCTGAGTTTTGGGCATTTTGACAGAACTGTACTGAAAAAACCGGAATTACGTAAAGGGAAAATGATTCAAATATCTCTGTATAATTTTCGCCTTTGCGAGTAAAATAGACCTGTACGGACAAGAAATGACATACATCAAATCGAAAGGATAATGATTTATATGAACAGTTTTATAAAAATGGCAGTGATCCTCATAGCTGTAATTATAAGCGCGGCGATAGCACAAAGCACCGAAACGGTCCCGGCATATTCACAGGTCGGTTCCTCCGGAGTTGAGGTCGAGGAGATACAGCGCGTACTTAAAGAACGCGGTCTGTTCGGAGGGGAGATCACCGGTTATTACGGCGCGCAGACGCAGGAGGCTGTCACGAGGTTTCAGAAACAGCAGGGGCTGAAGCAGACAGGTATCGCGGATCAGACAACATTGAAGAAGCTCGGTATAACAATAGGCACGGTACCGGCAGCCAATGAGGCCAATATTGCGCTGCTCGCACGCATCATAAGTGCCGAGGGCAGAGGGGAGTCCTATGTCGGACAGGTGGCTATAGGTGCTGTTATATGCAACCGCATCGAACACCCTTCGTTTCCGGATACCCTCGCAGGGGTGATATACCAGAACGGGGCATTCACTGCGATAACGGACGGGCAGTTCAATGAGCCTGTCGCGGAAAGTTCTTATGCAGCGGCACGTGACGCTCTCGCAGGCTGGGATCCCACCGGAGGAGCCATATACTACTACAATCCCGCAAAGACTTCGGATTCATTCATCTATTCCCGCCCCGTGATCACCGTCATCGGCGCGCACAGATTCTGCTCCTGAATAAAAATCAACAAAAAGTATTGATTTTTTGGTAAAGATGCTGTATAATGTAAATAACGGGGAAAATTACCCGTAATAATTGCTGAAAGGAAATATTTATTATGCAGTATGAGATCAAGGGCACTCCGCTTCCTGTGGTTATCATGAATCTTCAGGCGGGAGAAAAGATCAAAACGGACCAGGGCGCTATGAGCTGGATGTCTCCGAATATGTCGATGTCCACCAATGCGGGCGGCAGCATCGGTAAGGCTTTCGGAAGGATGTTCTCGGGTGAATCCATGTTCCAGAACGTCTATACCTGTCAGGGCGGTCCCGGACTTTTCGCGGCAGCTTCCAGTTTCCCCGGAGAGATACTTGCTGTCCAGATCTCTCCCGACCACACGTTTATCGCGCAGAAATCCGCATTCCTCGCTAGTGAAGAGGGCGTTGAGATGTCCGTCCACTTCCAGAAAAAAGCCGGTGCGGGAATATTCGGCGGTGAAGGCTTCATTCTCCAGAAATTCACCGGAAACGGCATGGTGTTCCTTGAGATCGACGGTTCGATCCAGGAATATGAGCTTGCGGCAGGTCAGAAGATAGTCGTTGATACAGGCAACCTCGCAGCTATGGACGCGACAGTACAGGTCGATATCCAGACTGTTCAGGGCCTCGGCAACAAGCTGTTCGGCGGTGAGGGCTTCTTCAATACCGTTCTTACAGGCCCCGGCAAGGTTTATCTCCAGACAATGCCCAGAAATGTCATGGCAGGCGCTCTTGCTCCCTATATCTCGACTTCAAACTGATCTTTCATCGGATAATTCAGAGTTGACCGTGGAATTGTACCGTTCCGCGGTCAATTTTATTATTTTTATTGCAAAAGTGAAGCATTTATGGTATAATAATACAAATATAATTGAACGGGTGGTATTTATGCTGAATAAGAATGCTTACATAAAATTTACCGAAGCGGAGCTCGGCTCCAAGCTCGAAAGACCGGTGCTTGTCGCCGCCGTAGCGGAAAATATGTCGGAGAAATCCAACAAACCGTTCATAAAATTCACCCTTAAAGACGGTTTTTCTGATATCACCGCCATTATGTTCGATATGACCGCGGCAGTTCTCGCTCAGAACGGTATAACCCCGGGCTGCGTGGCTGATGCTGTGCTGTCTGTGGGCGAGTATCAGGGAGCGAAGAATTTCAAGGCTCTGAGTATCAGTCCGTGCCGGGATACACATATAGAGCCTGCCGATTTCACTAAACTGCCTCCGCTCGGTCTCGAAATGATGTATGATGAGATCTGCTCGCTTATACAGAACGCGTCTGATGACTGCGGCGGGAAATACGCTCCGCTGTCCGGGCTTGCGCTGAAAATACTGGCGGAGAAAAAACAGGAATATATGTCTTCGTCCGCCGCGGTGTCCATGCACCACAACCTGCGTGGCGGACTGCTGTACCATTCATACAGAATGGTGAAGGCTGCGGACGCACTGTGCGGTATATATTCTGTGCTGAACAGGGAACTGATGCTCTGCGGTACAGCTCTTCACGATATAGGAAAAATATGGGAGTATGCGACCACCGCCACCGGTGAGGCAAGCTTTACCCGTGAGGGAGTCCTGTACGGCCACCTTTATATGGGTGCGGAATATGTCCGGAGTGTCGCCAGAACGGATAATTACGACCCTGAGCGGGTGAGGATGCTGGTACATATGATACTTTCCCACCACGGCACCCAGGAGTGGGGCGCGGTATCCTGCCCCGCAACTCCGGAAGCTTTTGCGCTGCACTATATTGACAATATAGACGCAAAGATATATATGTGCGAGGACGCATACGAAACTCTTCCGGGCGGCGGACTTACCGAGAAGAAGCCTTTCGGTCTTGACAACAGGCTTTATAAACCGGAGTATCTTGAAAGTATGGAGGAAGATAAAGAATGAGAAATTTTGAGTATCATACCCCGACACGGCTCATTTTCGGAAAAGGAGTTGTGGAAAAACTGCCGGAGGTGCTGGGAGCTCTGGGAAATAAGGTGTTGTTTGCCTACGGAGGCGGCAGTATAAGGAAAAACGGGCTGTATGCACGTGTCACCGAACTGCTGAAAGGCTTTGATGTCACCGAACTGTCCGGTATCGAACCTAATCCGAAGTACTCCACAAGTGTGCTTGACGGTGTAAGACTGTGCAAGGAGAAAGGCATTGAGGTGATACTCGCAGTGGGCGGCGGAAGCGTCCTTGACTGTTCCAAGGCTATCGCGGCGGGCGCCCTGTATGACGGCGAGCCATGGGATCTGATAACTTATAAGGTGCCGACAAAGGCGGCTCTGCCTGTCGTTGATATAATGACTATGGCAGCTACCGGAAGCGAATACGACAGCGGCGGTGTCATATCCCGCACCGAGACCAACGACAAGGTCGGGTATATGGATCCTCACCTGTTTCCGGTGGCGTCATTCATAGACCCTACATACACCTTTACCGTGCCTAACCGGCAGACCGCAGCCGGAGTAGCGGACGCAATGAACCATATTTATGAGCAGTATTTCAACGCCGAACCCAACGATCTCGCTGACGGTATGATGGAAGCGGCGCTGAAGAGCCTGATGAAGAATGTGAAGATAGTGCTGGAAGCCCCCGGAAATTACGATGCCCGCGCCGAGATATTTCTCAACTGCTCTCTCGCCTGCAACGGGATCTATTCCCTCGGTGAAGCCGATAGCGGCTGGCCGATGCACGCAATTGAGCATGCACTCAGCGCTTACTATGACATAACCCATGGCATAGGTCTTGCTATAATCACCCCCCGCTGGATGTCTCATGTATTAAATGAGCAGACTCTCGGACGATTTGTCCGCTACGGCGTGAATGTAATGGGCATATCGCCCGAACTTCCGCGTCATACGATTGCTAAGCAGTCGATCGAGGCAACCTACCGGTTCTTTGAGTCTATCGGCATACCAATGCATCTTGCTGAGGTAGGTATAGATGAGAGCCGGCTCCGGGAAATGGCACATCATGTTGCGGTGAATGAGGGTCTGGACGGAAAGTGGGTGTACGCGCCTCTGACGGAAGCGGATATTCTCACTATACTGAAAAACTCGCTTTAATATCAACAAAGCTCCCGTATGTTGATGTACGGGAGCTTTGCGTATTAGGTAAATATACATTGTCTTGTATATTTTATCGTTATTTTTTAATATTATTCAATGTAAAAACTGCATAAAATTATAAGCAGTTATTTGTATCCGAACAGTGAAAATTCGTGTTGACAACGGGGAAAATATGTGATATAATATAATATACGCGGATATAGTTTATCGGTAGAACTTCGGCTTCCCAAGCCGACGAGGCGGGTTCGATTCCCGTTGTCCGCTCCACCCCGCGACGGCGGGGAGCGAAACCGTCTCTTACTTTTCAGTAAGGGGCGGTTTTTTCTGCCTCGCTGTCCGGAGTAATATCTAAAGCGTTCGGCAGAGACAGGCGCGGTGTCCGCGCTGACAAACCGTATGGCAGTTATCTGCTATACGGTATTTTTCTGCCTCGCTGTCCGGAGTTATCAAAAAATCTAAAGCGTTCGGCTTTTTCTATACTCCCATGTCGGGGCGGCTCTTTTGCCGTTCTTTTATATCCCCCGATCTGTACACTGCCATAAGCTCCCGCAGATCGTTTATCTGTTCGAGTATCTCACGTCCCTTGTCGGTGTCGGAGACATTCGCACGGCGGTCGAGCCGTTCCACCAGATGTATGTGCGGTGTCCGTTCGCTCTCACCGGGAATGAATGGGTAGTGTTCGGCAAGGTTCAGACTGTGGGAATCAAAGATCAGAGTATATCCTGCAATTCCGGTCGTCTTCTGATATGCCTTGGAAATGCCGCCGTCGATCACAAACAGCCTTCCGTCCGCTTTGACAGGGTGCTCGCCGTTCTTGATCTTCACAGGCACGTGACCGTTTATTATATGCCCCTTATCCACATCTTCAACAAACAGACCGAGCAGTCTCCTGCATACATCCGCTTTTTCGGAGAATGTGTAGTAGGCGTTGTAATGTTCGGCATGAAGTTCTTTGTCATCGAGGAAATACCTCTCGAAGAACGCCATCTTATCCTTTCCGTAAAGCGGTGACCGCGCACCGCACCAAAGGTAAAGCATATAATCGAGGGCATATTCTTTTTCCGGACCATTCGGGAGAAAATACGCCTTGTTGGCAACTTCGTCCAGTTTATCCATAAGCTCCCTGCCGCTGTACTCCGCCATATCTATCCATACGCTTTGCAGCCCGCCGTTCTCATCGAGCGGTATGCAGCCGTGAAAAAGAACATTTCCGTTGCTTATCTTGTACATCGAACCGTGCGCATACAGAAAGCGGATATGCCGGTGAAGCTTCTCGCTGTGCCGGAACGATGCTGACAGCACGGACATCAGTTCCTTTTCGCCGTCTGAAAGAGCAAGAGGGTCATTTTCGTCAACTGTCGGGAAATTGCAGTCCTTCAGCTTATGCATCCTGCCGTTTATATTTATGGTGCAGCTGCGGAAATCAACGCGGCTGAACATCACGCGGTCACGCATCTCCCACTCGGGATACTTCTCCATGAGCTGTCCTTCGAGCTTTAACTGTATTATCGTTATCGCCTTGTGCATTTTCGCCACGAGCTTCGTGTCAACGGGGTCGTACTTATTGTCGTCAAGCGTGCTTGGCATAAACAGCGCACAGTCATCGTCCTTGTATGTCTCGGCCGCAAAAACCGCGAGAGCACGCAGGTTCAGCCCATAGCCGTCTTCAAGTATATCGAAGTTGTTATAGCGCATGGAGATGCGTATGACATTGGCGATAAGTGCCTGATTACCTGCTGCTGCGCCCATCCATGAGATATCGTGATTACCCCATTGGATATCTATATCATGGAACTTCATAAGCTCGTCCATAATGATATCGGCGCGGGGACCGCGGTCATATATATCACCGATTATATGAAGCACATCTATCGACAGGGATCGTATCATTCCGCACAGCTCCGTGATAAATTCGTCGGCGATTCCCGTATCGAGAATGGTACGTATGATCTCATCATAGTAAAAATCCTTGTTCACATCGTCGGTGACATTCAGAAGTTCGTCAAGGATATATACCATATCGGAGGGGATATGTTTTCTTACATGGGAGCGTGAGTACTTCGCGGAAACAGCCTCCAGAACTATTATAATACGATAGATCGTCATACTCCGCCATTCGTCGGTTATCATATTATTCTCCGAAAGATGTTTCAGCTCTTTTTCGGGATTATATATCAGAACGGCAAGCCTTTCGCGCTCGGCATTTGAAACGGTCTTGCCGAGAACTGTGTCTATCTTGTTCTTTATCATTCCGGACGCGCTGCGGAGCATGTGCAGGAATGCTTCATATTCGCCGTGCATATCGCTGAAAAAGTATTCGGTGCCTTTTGGAAGGCTGCGTATCGCAGAGAGGTTTATGATCTCGGCTGCGGCGCTTTCTATAGTGGGATATTCCTTTGCAAGAAGTGTAAGATATTTTTTGTCCATTGTTATCCTTTCGTACTGTTTCAGCGGAATATTTCTCCTGTATGAGTTTCCCTGAGTGCTTCCTGACACCTCATGTCCTGCCGTTGCGGCACCCTTTTCCGCTGCATAATACTGTCCGGTCGTACTATTGAAATTATATCATACACTTATTTTATTTTCAATAGTCAAAACGGCGTTTTTATTATCGGGCGCGCATCATCATCGGATCGTTTATCGGACAGGGCGTCGATACCGTGTTCGGCTATCCGGACGGACAGTCCGCTGTAAAGCAAATTTATTTGCGTGAAATGAAAAAAGTGATACAATAATGACGGCAGTTAAACAAAAGGTCATAATTTTTACTTGAAATGTTATCCGGTTTGTGATATAATAACTCTGCAAACCGAAGATAAATACGCAAAGTCAGGAAAGGGATCACATATATGGCAAAGAGATCACGCGGTTCGCTGTCAGCTTCCGCACGAAAAGAAAGGCGGCAGCTGAATATTATGACTCTCCCGGCAGTGATATGGTACGGGCTGTTCTGCTATCTGCCGCTGTTCGGGATAGTGTTCGCGTTCAAGGATTTTACTCCGGTACCGGGAAAGTCGCTGTTTGAGAACCTTTTTGTAAACAGCCCGTGGGTAGGACTGCGGAATTTCTCCTATCTTTTCAGAAATCCTCTAAGCCAGTCGGTGATACTGAACACTCTGTTCTACAACTCGATCTTCATAGTGGCCGGAGTCGTTATATCGGTAACGTTCGCGATACTGCTTTCCGAGGTGCATCAGAAGAAGTTCAGGGCGCTGGTGCAGATGACGCTCGTACTGCCGTACTTCATCTCATGGGTCGTCATAGCGTACTGTGTTTATGCGTTCCTCTCCACCGATCTGGGACTTATCAACCATATCCTTACCGCTCTGGGAGCCGATCCCGTGCAGTGGTACCAGTCTCCGGAGCACTGGCGCGGAATACTGATAGCGCTTGAGATATGGAAGACCACCGGATATACGATGATAATATATCTCTGCTCCATTACAAATATCGACCGTACTTTGTATGAAGCCGCAGCACTGGACGGCGCGACTTTCCTGCAGCGGGTGAGATATATCACTCTGCCGCATCTGAGACCCACTATCGCCACTCTCTTCATTCTCAGCATCGGAAGCATAATGTCCAGCGATTTCGGATTGTTCTATCAGGTGCCTATGGATTCGGGATCGCTTCAGGAGGTTACTCAGACTCTCGATGTTTATGTGTACAAATCCCTTATGTACGAAGCAAATTTCAGCTATTCCTCCGCCGCCGCATTCCTCCAGAGCTCGGTAGGGTGCATACTGCTTGTGATATCCAACATCATCACGCGCAGGATAGACAAAGACAGTGCGCTTGTATAAAGGAGGGGCGATATGAAGAAATCCGGAAAATATGTGATGACTCAGGAAAGCTCTTTCAGCAAAGGGGCGAATATCGTTGTTGTCATATTCTTTACTCTCATAATAGTGCTGGCGTTCATGCCGGTGCTGCTCGTATTCATGGTTTCCTTTACTTCCGAGAAGAGCCTTGTGGAATACGGTTTCGGCTTTATCCCGCATGAATTCTCGCTTGATTCATATTATTATCTGTTCCGTACAGGAAGCACGCTGCCGAGGGCATTCCTCAATTCGGTCATCATAACTGTTTCCGGAACAGCGCTGGGGCTGATAATAATGTGTCCCTGCGCGTATGCTCTTTCCCGGAAGGAGTTTGCTCATACAAAGGCGCTTATGCTGTTCCTGCTGCTCCCTATGCTGTTTTCGGGAGGACTTGTTTCCTCTTATATGGTGAACACGCAGATACTGCATCTGAAAAATACCTATCTCGCGCTTATACTGCCGGGAATGTGCTCCACATGGTACATAATGATAATGCGGAACTATTTCCGCACGAGCGTCCCGGATTCCCTCATAGAAGCCGGAAAACTTGAGGGTGTGTCCCCGCTCCAGAGCCTCCTGCTGATAGTTCTGCCGATTTGCAGACCTGTTGTCATTACGGTCGCGGTGTTCCAGATATTCGCCTACTGGAACAGCTGGTATCCGGCACTGATATACATTGACTCAAACCACAGCGAACTGTACCCGCTGCAGTACGTGCTGGTGAACATTGACAGGACGGTGCAGGCTATGACGCGCGACGCGATGAAAGTTGCGGGAGCCGTTAATGTGAATGTCCCCGGCACCTCGATGAAGATGACGCTGGTAGTCATCACCATACTGCCTATAATGCTGCTGTTCCCGTTCTTTCAGAAATTTCTCAGGACCGGGCTTACGATAGGCGCGGTCAAGGAATAAAAAGGGGGGGCAGAAAGATGCGCAGTCTTTGGAAAAGGATCGCTGCCGCGGTTCTTGCCGCTGTAATGCCGATCGCTTTATTATCCGGGTGCGACAAGCCCGAAGAATATGATAAAGATGTGATCCGGCTCCGTTGGGTGACTTACGGAGCGTCGGTGCCTGCCGATGTAAAGAAGATCGTGAAAGCAGCCAATGACTACTCTGCCGAAAAGATCGGCGTGGTCGTGGATCTTGAGATACAGCAGACCGAAGTGATAAATCTTATCATGGCGTCCGGAGAATACTATGACATGGTATATACCTGTGAGTGGCTCAATCCATACAATACCAACGCCGCGAAAGGGCTGTACTACGATATAACGGATCTTATAGAAACAGAAACTCCCGATCTTTACCGTATTATCGGGGATTACTGGGAAGCGGCGGAGCTGCACGGACGGATATACGCGGTACCGACACTGAAAGATATGGGCGCGGAGATGATGTTCCGCTTCAATGCCGATTATTACGAGGGCGAGAAGGGAATGACCATACCGGAATTCATGAAATTCGGGGATCTGGAGCCTTATCTTGAGGTGTACAAGAAAGACTTTCCCTCAAAATATCCCTTAGAAATGTCAAAATCCGGTATAGCAGGAATTTTCAATTCTCTTGAGAGCGTGGTAGGTTCGCTGATCGTAATGCCATATAACCGCGAAATGACGGAGATAATACCTCTATGGGAGGACGAGGAGATAATGGATCGGCTGAGACTGCTGCATAAGTGGTACACTCTCGGCTATATCAATCCCGACGCCTCTGCAATGGAGCTGTCCGCGGTGCCGAACGACACACCGATTCGTTCCGGAGTCGCATGGAGAGGTTACAGCGGTTATTCAAACCCTGCCGACTGGGGATTCAATGTAAAGACATCGATCTATGACGGACCCTATATTTCAAAGAATACCGAGCAGGGCGCAATGACAGCGATATGCGCGGGGTGTGACGAGGAGCACGCAAAGGCGGCTCTCCGCTACATAGAGCTGTTAAATACCGACAGAAAATTCCGTGATATATTTGCATACGGTATAGAGGGCGAACACTACAGATATCTGGATAACGGAACGGTCCTGCGGACACAGGAGGGTATCGACAGGTACAACGTCAAGCTCTATCCTTTCGGCTCTGTGATAAATGCGTCGGTGGAATCGGTGAGCGAGGATTTCCTGTCCGACCCGGATCAGTGGACAAAGGTATTTGAAGGGTACGCGCAATACGGGATATACAGCGGATCCAAAGGGTTCATATATGACCGGACACGCAAAGAGGACATAGTAACGACCGTGACGGCAATATGGTCAAATTATGCCACCGATCTGCGTACCGGGACTTCCGACCCCGATGTGGTTATGCCGAAAATGAAAGCCGAAATGGAAGCCGCCGGTCTCAACGAACTTCTGGACGATATCCGAAGCCAGTTTGCCGAGCATCTTGCAAGCATCGGATAACGCGCCCCGCGCCTTTTGTGCTGTACAGCCTATATATTCAAAATATCATATATTTATTGACTTTTGGCAGTAAAAATGTTATAATACTATCGAATAGTTCTCATCTGTATATATCTGCATTGCGCGGACTGAATTGATGGCATGTGTATTCAAAATCATTACTTGCAGGGGTTATTTGTATGCGAAAAGATACAAGGAAAACAGATATCATCATTATTGTCGTATTGGTTCTCCTTATCGCGGCAGGGGTTTTGTATGCCGTATTAAGCAGAAAGAGTACCCAAAATGCTCCGCAGCAGGAAACAACGGCAAAAACTACATCTTACAAGGATTATAATGGAAAAAAGATCGGTATAGTTACGGGTACAAGCTTTGAACAGGCAACGTTCGATAACTTCCCTGACAGTGAATACCTTTATTTCAACAGTACAAGCGATACCGCGGCGGCTCTCTCTCAGGGGAAGATCGACGGATTTCTCGGCGATGAACCGACTATGCGTGTACTTTGTCAGGAACAGAAAAACCTTGACTATTTCAGGGAAATGCTGACCACGGACGATTACGCTTTCGGTTTCCAGAAGAATGATGAACGTGCCGATAAGATACGCACACAGTTCAATGAGATGCTTTCCGATTTTATCAAGGACGGAACCCTTGATGCAATGGGAGATAAGTGGTTCGGCGATGACGAGAGCGCAAAAGTTGTGGATCTCACCGGTTTTTCCGGCGAAAACGGCAAGCTCCGCGTCGTTACCACCGCTTCCGATATGCCGTTCTCGTATATAAAGGATAATGAAAATGTAGGACTCTCGATAGAGCTTGTCGAGAAGTTCTGCCGGAGATACGGTTATACTCCCGTTATAGATGACGTGGATTTCTCCGCGAGACTGAGCGGACTCAGCTCCGGAATGTATGATATGTGCGCTTCTTCACTCGCGATCACCGAAGAGCGGAAAGAAAGCATAAACTTCTCTGATACATTCTACAAAGGCGGTATAGTGCTTACAGTAAGAGCAGCGGATCTTGCGGGAAGCACTCCCGCTTCCGAGGTAACAAAGGATACGCCTCTCTCGTATTTCAGGGATAAGAGGATCGGTATCCTTACCGGAAGTGCTTATGAGCCTGTTGCGGAAAAAATGTTCCCGGACGCAAAGTATTTTTACTATGATGTATCCGCCGATCTTGCGCTTGCCACTGTCAAAGGGAAGATAGACGGATATCTGATGTCCTCAGATCAGGCGAACACCATGATAGAAGAAAATCCTTCGCTGTTCTACCTGAATGAAAAGGCTGAGCAGACACCGTTCGCTTTTGCGTTCCCGAAGACGGATAAAGGCGGTGCGCTGCGGGATAGGGTAAATGAATTCCTCGCGAAGATCAGCGCGGACGGCACTATGGATAAGCTGCTTGAAAAATGGACCGGCGGTGATCTGGAGCAGTATGTCGATCTTACGGGATTCACCGGAGAGAACGGAACGCTGAACATCGCCTGCGACGGCACGACTCCGCCGTGGGAGTTCACATACAACGGAAGTCTTACCGGATATGAGATCGAGCTTGTGGCAATGTTCTGCCGCGAGTACGGCTATACGCCGAAATTCGACACGATGACATTCTCCGCTGTAATACCGGCGATCGCTTCCGGAAAATACGATATGGCTGCGGCAAATATCTCCGTCACAAAGGAGAGAGCCGAAAGCGTATATTTCTCGGATAAGGAATCCGGCAGCGATGTTGTGTTCGTGACCAAGGACAGCAGCGTTCCCGCAGCCGACGGTAATGTACCGAAATATTCCTCCGCCGAAGAGCTGAATGTCGCAGGAATGAAGATAGGCGTTGAGACCGGTTCCTCATCGATGTTCAAGGTCGAGCAGTATCTCCCGAATGCTCAGGTCGTGCAGTGTACGGATAAATACTCCGGCTTCGACGCGGTGCGTCAGGGAATGTTCGACGCGTTCGTGTTCGACCGCAGACAGATGCAGCTTGCGATAGACAACGGAGTACAGGGCGTGACGCTTCTGGACGACAATCTCGGAGAAGATACCGATATCGCTGTTGGAATTTCAAAGAATCCTTCCGTACCCGATCTTAAAAATAAGCTCAATGAGTTCATTGCGATGATAAACAGCAACGGGGTCAATGAAGATGCGTTCAGACGATGGGTATTTGATAAGAATTATGAAATGCCGGATATACCGAAGGCTGAAAATCCGACATTTACATTAAAGATCGGCACAACAGGTATTGTTGAACCGTACAGTTTCTACAAGGATAATGTGATATGCGGATACGATATTGAGATGGCGACCCGGTTCGCCGCATGGATGAATGCCGGTCTTGAGATCAAGATATACGATTACAGCGGAATAATACTGGCATTACAGTCGGGTGATATCGACTGCATATTCGCAAATCTGAACAATACGCCGGAACGTGCGGAAGTTATAGACTTCTCCGACCCGCTGTACGTTGAACAGGCAGCGATCATGGTAGCGACCGTTGAAGAAGAGACAGTACAGGAAACTGAACCCGGATTTTTTGAGAGCATCGCACTGAGTTTCGAGAAGAATTTTATCCGCGAAAACCGCTGGGAACTGATACTTGAGGGCATAGGCACCACCTGCCTGATAACTGTGATGTCAACGCTTTTCGGTACGATACTTGCCTTTGCGGTATGTATGTTCAGACGCACAGGCAGCAGACTTGCAGACCTGATATCCAACCTGTATGTAAAGCTGCTGCAAGGTACTCCTATGGTGGTACTGCTGATGATACTCTACTATGTCATTCTGGGAAAATCGGGACTCTCGGCTGTATGGGTGGCTATCGTCGGGTTCTCGCTGAACTTCGGGGCTTACGCGTCCGAGATCATGCGTTCCGGTATCGAAAGCATCGACGCCGGGCAGCGAGAAGCTGCCCTCGCGCTCGGCTACAGCGAAAATCAGGCATTTTTCCGTTTCATATTCCCGCAGGCGGCGGTACGGTTCCTGCCGGTATATAACGGAGAGATAATATCGCTGCTGAAAGGCACATCTATCGTGGGATATATAGCGATACAGGATCTTACAAAGATGGGCGATATCATAAGAAGCCGCACTTACGAGGCGTTCTTCCCGCTGATAGCAACGGCGGTCATCTACTTCATACTCGCGTGGATAATATCGCT
>CAMVGH010000016.1 GCA_947166945.1 uncultured Clostridia bacterium | reverse complement strand
CCGTGCGCCGTATCTTTCCGGTGCCGTCCTCATCGAAAACTCCCAGCGGCAGCGTAAGGATCCTGCGCATAAGAGCGCTCCGCATATTAGCCTGCACACGAAACGCGGCGATATGTGTGCACATCAGTGCCGCGATATACACCAGCAGCGAGCCGACTGTCCAGGCGACCGCTGTCCACGCTATCGGAGCTATTCCTGCGGGGTCTTCGCCCATTACAGCTATGCGAATAATCCGCCAGATGTCATAGAACGGCACGAGTGCCATAAGCGCGCTGACCGCGGCGAGTATGCGTCCGACGGTTATCAGGTGCCGGTGACCTCCGGCATAGCCGTTGATGATCTTCATAAAATTTGTGTCTTTTTCGGTTTTCAATTTTGTCCCTCCTGTTTTATCTATATTATTTCGATTCCTTTACAGAATTACCGACAGTCCAGTAGTCGCTTATTTCCTTGAAGCACTACGTTAGCGTACGCTAACTATTATACTACATATTCCATCGTTTGTCAATGTTTTGACGTATATTTCATTTATACTTCGCTTCAGTGTTTATCATATATAAGCAATAATCCCCCGCATCTAACGACAGGACGTCGTAAAGAAGGTTTCCAAAGACGCGCATGGAGGCGCGTATAAAAGAAACCTTCGAAAGGTGGGGGATCACGCTTTTATGGCTTCATAGAATTCTTTAAAACTATTCGCATTATTGCACAGGAGTTATCCAAAGCGGATTGAAGAACTCATAGCATCCTTCGTATTTGTAATCCGCGATCTTTGCGGAATTATAAACTATCGGCTGCATCATACCGGTGAGCGGTATATCAAGGAATTGCTCCTGATCCTGTGCTACAAGATACTTGAATATCTCAATAAGACGAGTTTCATCATTTATAGTCTTGAACTCATGCACCATATCCATAAATTTTTCCGAATCTTCAAGAAGCGGGAGCGACACGCCCTGCGCCATATACTCTATTGCGCCGAACCATTGTGTCGGGCTTGCGTAATCATAATAAGTTTCCTGAAGGGTAAGGTCAAACGCGGAGGGGTCATAGAAGCTCTGGAACCAATCATTGGTCTCCATTTCCTTTATTTCCATATTCATTCCGACTTCGCCGACCATATCCTTTATAAGAAGCGCGATCGTACTGTTTTCAACGCTGCCTGAGGGTATCGTGCATACGAATGACAGCGGTTTGCCGTCCTTATCTCTTATGCCGTCATTGTCGGTATCCTTCCAGCCGGCATCATCAAGCAGCTTTGCAGCTTTGTCGGCATCATACGAATAGCTTATTTTCGAGCATTCATCTTCATAGAGTGAGCCGGGTGTAAGAACTGTATCGGCGACGGGCTCATAACCATACGACATACCCTCTGAGATCGTATCCTTGTTTATTGAGAGAGCGATCGCCTCGCGGATCGTTTTATCTCCTAAGATACCGTTGAAATTCAGTGTAAGGTTTCTCGATGTAGACTGTATCGGTGACATTTTGCAGCCCATACCTTCGAGAGAAAGAAACTGTGTGTATTGATCGTAGCTCAGTTCGGAAGCTCCGTATAAAAGATCGATCTCTCCGTTTTTAAGCGCCTGAGAGCGTGATGTCTGATCGGGAATGTATTTTGATACAACTTCATCATAATACGGCTTGCCGTCCCAGTAATCCTCGTTACGGACAAAGCGTGTGTACTCACCTTTGACATACTCATCATATATATACGGTCCGGTCCCTACAGGCTTGACTTCCTTGCCCTCGTTTTTGGCTTCGATCTGTTTGGGCGATACCATCACCATGACGTCTGTCCAGCAAAGATCGGTCATCAGTCCGTAATACGGAGCGTCGTAGCTTAATACGACAGTGCTTTCATCGGGACAATCGATATTCTTTACTGTGCCTATCGTTGGCAGAGAATACGAAGCAGGTGAGTTCTGCATATCGATAAAATTGGCTTTTACCGCTTCGGAATTGAAACTCTCTCCATCGTGGAACTTTATGCCCTTGCGAAGATTGAGTGTCAGTGTGCAGCCGTCATCACTGATATTCCAGCTTTCCGCGAGTCTCGGAACTATCTCTCCGTTTTCGTATGTCACAAGGGTGTCATAGCACACGCGGCTCAGAGTATATGCAGCAGGCACCATCTGCAAAGGATACAGACAATCCGTTTCCCCTATGGAAGCGATATTAAGCACTTTCTTTCCGTTGTCTGCCGATACAGCCGTTCCGGTATCATTTGCGGCTGTGCCGCCGTCAGCTCCGGAATTACCGCACGCCGCAAGCGACAAGCATAATCCTGCACAAGCGAGCAGCGACATAAATTTTCTTATCATTTCATTTTCCTCCTGAAAAATTTTATTGAACGGACTCATGTATTATCTGTCCGTGTTCAATCTCAAACATCCGGCTGCACAGTCGTGAAGCAGCACTGAGATCATGTGTTATAAGCATATATGAACATCCGTGATCATTTTTATACTCAGCCAGAAGATCAAGGATCGACTCAGTCGTTATAAGATCGAGACCGGCGGTAACTTCATCGAGTACAAGGAATTTCGGTCTTACCGCAAGAGCACGCAGTAATCCGAGACGGCGCTGTTCGCCGCCAGATAACGCTCTTACCGGTACCGATAACAGATTAGTGGATAGCCCCATTTGTACCATAAGCCGCAGGATAGTTTCATAGCGTTCGGACTTTTTCATTGATGTAAGATTACACAGCGCTTCCTCGGCGTTCTGCATTACACTGCGGGAGGGGCTTAAAGTTCCTTTCTCATCCTGAAAAGCCGCCTGGATCTCAGTACGGCATCGCCGCCAGCGATTGCCTCTCCATTTCGATGTATCTTCACCGTCAAACAGTATTTTACCCGAACTCGGCTTTTCAAGCCCTATAATGAGCCTTGCAAGCGTGCTTTTACCGCTCCCGCTTTCACCCATAACAGCTATGCTCTCTCCGCTTTTCCATTCCAGCGAAACATTATCGAGTGCCTTGAACAGATCTCCGTTTGTGTCGTAATAAGTCCGGGAAACATCTTTTACCGTAATTGTTTCCATTCGGCATTCTCCCTTCTGCTGCGTTCCGCCGCATTCACAAAAGCCTTTGTCCATGGGTGCTGCGGAGCTCTGAAAAGCAGCCCGGTCTCCTTACTTTCGACGATTCTGCCATGCTCCATAACACAGACCGATGAACACAATGAGACTATGGCTTCGGCATCATGTGAAATGAACAATATTCCGCCGTCCTTATAACCGGACAGCAATTCTGTCAGCAGTGCGCGGTTATCGCGGTCGAGTGCGCTTGTAGGCTCGTCCGCAAGCAGGTATGTCGGCTTGATGCCCAGCACGATCGACATTGCGACGCGCTGAAGCATACCGCCGGAAAGCTGACCCGGATATGAACTCATAACACGGTCGGTGTCCGACAGATTTACGAGCCTGAGCATTTCTGCGGCAAGCTCATGCGCTTCGGCAGCCGTCATCGAAAGGTTGATCCTGTATGTTTCGATTATCTGTTTTCCGATCTTAACATTTGAGAAAAAAGACGTCATTGAATTCTGGGGGATAAACCCGAAGTATCTCCCGCACATTGCGCGTCTTTCCTTGTACGATGCTTCGAGAATACTTTTTCCGTCCGCTTGTATATCGCCGCCGGAGATCAAAAGCTGTTTGCCTGACGTACCCATTATAGTGCGGATAAGCGTTGTTTTTCCGGCACCGCTCGCCCCTGTCAGACCTACGCACTCGCCCTTGTCGAGCCTGAGTGAAACATTGCTCAGGAGCTGTTTGCCGTCCCGGCTTTTTACCGAAAGGTCTGCTATTGTCAGCATTTTGCTTTTCCCCTTTCAATGAGCCGTCCGAGGATATTGAAGCATAACGAGCTTATAAAGATAAGCAATATCGGAAAAAACAATAATTCCGGGCGCATATCAAAGTTCGTTCTTGCCTCCGAAAGCATATATCCCCAATCAATGACGTTGGTGCCGAGATTCAGTCCTATAAAGGAAAATCCGGAAATTGCAAGTATCATATCCGAGCATGAAAGACATAGGTATTGAACGATCTCCGGCAGTATCACAGGGAGAATATGTACGGTAAGTATCCTGAAATGGCTCGCGCCCGAAGCAAATGCGCATCTGGCGTACGCCTTCCGGTATTCCTCCTCCGCAAGTGTCATAACGAGCTTTATTATCCGCAGTATGAGCGATACAGTAAGTGCTGTTATCATAGTAGGTATGCTGTTTCCCCATATACCTATCATGATTATAAGGTAAGCTACAGGCGGTATAGCAGTGATCGCATTCAGAAAGCTGTCGGAAAGAACACCGCTTCTTCCGTTAGTGCGTGCGAACAAAAGTCCGAGAGCTGTTCCGAGTACCAGAACGATCGCAGCACCGAGGACAACTATCCCGATAGTTGCTTTCCCGCCTTCGAGCAGCCTTGACAGTTCACAGCGCCCGAGAGCATCTGTGCCGAGTGGGTACGTCTCCGATGCGGCAGCGTATTTTTCGAGTATATGCGTCTTATGAGGGTCGTTTGGCTTGAATATAAAACCGAATGAAAGTGATATGAGAATAATTATCGGTATGGCGATACTTATGATCTTTTTTGACAATTTCATTATGTGTGCACCATTGAAAGATCTGTATTGTGGCTTATTATCCTGCGGATAACATCTGCTGATATATTAAACAGTGAAAGGCATATTGCAAGAAGGAGTATGGTCGCGTGTATAACAGGCGGGTCTCTGTCGGTCACGCCGCTCATTATAAGATAACCCAGTCCCGGAATGGAAAACACCTGTTCTATGACAATAGCTCCCGCAAGATTAAGTGCGAGCATTTGGAAGAAACTCGGTATGATCGAAATGAGCGCGGCAGGCATAGCGTATCTGAACAATATTCGCTTTTCGCTCAAACCGCGGTATCTCGCATAATCCGCACTGTCGAGCGACATCTGATACGTTATGTTGGTCGCAAGCAGCGGAGCGAAGAATGCCGCAGTCCCCGGCACAAAGCTGAGTGCCGCAGGAAGGTACCGCATTATACCGATGTTTCCGACTACCGAACCGATCCCCATTTTTACAACTATTATATCAAGATACTCACTTGCAAGGAAAAACGGCGGTATCGAGATCATCGCAAAGCACAGCGCAGAAATGATATGACCGGAGATCCTGTTCCTGCACATATAGCACAGAGAGCCGACAAGAATTATAAGCACCGCCTCGAATATGCCTGCCAGCAGTATTATCTTTATTGTAAACGCGAACGCTGACATTTCTGTTTGCAGTACATCCTTGTGGTTTACGAAGGATCTGCCGAAGTCACCTGTTACAGCCTTGCTCAGCCAATTTATGTACTGGACGTGCAGCGGTTCGTTAAGTCCCATTTCACTGCGTGTTTTTTCAAGCGTCTCCGCAGTGATCGGTGTCTGATTTCTTTGCAGATATGCCTCTGCGGCATCTACGGGCGAAAGCTGCACAAGAACGAAGGAAATAACGGTAACTATAAGTACGGTCAGTATCACCTCAAGAATTTTTCTTAATATGAAAACTACTGTCCCTCGTGTCAAATTCACATCATCTCTTTTCCGTCATTATCACAAGAGACTATTTTATCACATTCTGCCTGTAATGCTCTATACCCAAATAATGAAAATTTAATCCATCGGGCAAAAACTATTGACACATCATAGTACTTGTGATATAATTTTTTATTATGAAAGAAATAACGATCATACAGACTGAAACAAGCATTTTAGCTGCATATAAGGAAAATACCAGGATATCAATACATAATATGTTCCCTGGAATATTTCTTGGATTTAACCAAATCAACACAAAATCTCTGCCGATCGACAAATTTACAGGATTGTTCGACCGCAAGATCATCTGCACAATAAATTTTTGTATCATAGGTATATGTGAGATATGGTCGGATAAGGGAAACTACCTTTATATGAAAAGCGGAAATATGTCTGTCAGCAGCGAAAGAGCTTCGGTTCAATTTGATTACCCGACGGGTTTTTATTACGGCGCCGAAATATATATCACCGATGATGTTTTTGAAAAGTCCGGTTCCTTGCTCGATTACTGGAATATAGACCTGAAAACTATTACCGACAGATGGCAGCACAAGCAGACAACATTTATCGGCAATACTCCGGAAGTCTATGACGAACATATAAAAAAGCTGATGAAAATGAATGAAAACGGAAGCGTGGATTTAGTGCAGTTCCGCCTTATCTGCTTAATGATACTGAATTTAATGTCCCGAAGTATCCCTGTCCCCGAACCGCTCCACATATCCGCTCTTACACCGTTTCAGGTAAACGCGGCAAAAAGCGCCGAAGAAATTATGACAAAGGATCTTTCTGCCAGATATACTATTCCGGACATCGCCGATAAGCTCAATGTCGGCGAAAGCAGCTTAAAGAACTGGTTCAGAGCTGTTTATGGAAAAAGCATTTCGGAATATATGAGAGATATGAGACTGAAAAAAGCGAAAGGTCTCCTTTCGGACACTAACCTTCACATTTCGGAGATCGCAGCCTCGGTAGGTTTTGAAAATCAATCAAAATTTACATCTATGTTCTGTAAATACTGTGAATGTACCCCTACCGAATATCGGAGAAAATCGAATAACGCATAAACTGTGGTCAGCATAACAAAACGGATAAAAAGAACTAAGGCTTTTTAGATGAAATCAATGAGAGTTATAAACTTCAAGATGGTTATATATTATTCAGTCACATAAACAGCCTTCCTTACCCCTGTAATTGTGTGAGAAGATCACTTAAAATGGATAATCATCATTGTCATCCGCATTACCTCCGCCCACTGCTGCCATTTCAAGCTTTTTGATGCTCATTATTACCGTTTCTGTATTGCAGCCGATGAATTGTACTGCGACAAGTTATTGACATTTCGTACTTAATGTGATATTATAAAGCAGTTAGCTATAACTAACGTAAAGGTGATTTTATGAAAACTCAGCATTACAAATATACAAAAGACGGCTTTGAAGCAGTGCTGTACGATGCCGAAAACGGCGATGACAGGCTGCTTATCGTGATACAGGGATTGAAAGGGTTGGAGCTGCCGACGAAATACGCGGAGATGTTCGCAGGTAAGGGTTATTCTGCGTTTGCGATGTCATATTACGGCGGAGAGGGTCAGCCCTCAGCGATGCGCGCGATACCGCTGGAACAGTTCCGTACAGCCTGCGAAGCCATGAAACTGTACGAAAGCGGCAGGTTCCGCCGTTTCGGCATTTACGGCAACTCCAAAGGCGCGGGAATGGCACTGCTTGCCGCGAGCGCAGTCCCGGATATTTCCCTCGTGATCGCGGCATCATCATTCGGTCATATAATGCAGGGAAACGGCGGAAAGAACCTGTCCCCGTGCAAGGCTATGGTCTCGCTTGACGGCAGAGATTTTCCCTATGTTCCGAACAAGCGCGTTTTCGGCGCATTCGTGAAACGCTGCATAAAAGAACATAATGTCCGGCTGCTGTATTTCTTCGATGAGTGGGAAAGAAAAGGGACTTCCGAAAATGAGATACCGGTCGAAAAAGTAGGTGGTGACATACTGTTCCTGACATCGACAAATGATGAGTCCGTTCCCGCAAAACGCGATGCAGAGCTGCTTATATCACGGCTGCGGCGGAACGGTTTCTCACATTCATACAAACATATAAACTTTGAAAACGGCAGTCACAATCTCGGCTGTTTCCCCGTAAACAATAACCTTCTGCCGCAGGAGAAAAAACACCCTGAGGAATGTCAGAAAGCGCGGGAAAAAGCACTTGAAATAATACTGCAAACGCTTGAAAGCTGGGACACTGAACAGCTTTGAAAAGCGCTGATGTAAACGGAGGCAATCATGACAAAAAGAAAACTCTTTGTATGGGAGCAGATGAAAGAACTGCTCATAAAAGAACTCGGCGCGGAAAAAGGTGAGGAGTATCTTGCAGCCGCAAAACAAAAGAACGGTGACTGGATGTCCAAAACAAAAGAAACTTCCCCGTCAAGGCTGAAGACGATGCAGGAAAGTATAATCCCAAGAATAGCAACTTATGCCGTGCTGAAGGAGAACGGGCATGACGCGGACAGAATACTGGACGAATATGTCAGGAACGTGGCAGGTCCGATGATGCACGATATATACGCAAAGGCGGAAAAGCTTCCGGGCTTCTGGACAGTTTTCAAAACGGGTTTTATAAGAACAACAAGAAAAAGTGACCGGTGGGAGTGCGAAAGCAGGAAAGAGAAAGACCGCTTTTTCCTTGATATCCACAAATGTCTGTGGCACGATACCTGTATGGAATGCGGATATCCGGAGGTATGCAGGTTTTTCTGCGACTGCGACAATTACACATACGGCGGTCTGGACAAGATAGGCTTCACCCGCACGCAGACCCTCGGCACAGGCGGTGAGAAGTGCGATTTTATGATTTACAAAAAGTGAATAGTACAATTGTTCTTCGTTTGGAGATCATTCCGGTTTCCGGAAGGCTGTCCGATGTTGCCGGTTTCCTTTATTATGCTGTCGCTGAAGCATACCCATACATTCACACACGAACGACGGCTCAACGCACACGCATACCGTGACCAACAGCCACGAACACACGCACTATGTCACCGATGACAGGCACGGTCACAGGCACAGTACAAAGGAGCTTGAAAAACTGCTGCCTGTACAGCATAATTAAAGCAATACCGCACAAAGAGACTCACGCTCTTTGTGCGGCTTTGACTTTATTTTACGATCATCACCGTGAGATAACCGCAATCAGTTATCTCGTCTATGTGACGGTACAGCTTTTGTCCGGGAAACCCGCAGTTCTCCGCAGCAAATACAGTCTCGCGGCCGGACAGCATTTCCTTTATATCTGAAAGCTTCTTACCGCTTTTCATTATAACTTTGGTTCCGTCCCTTTCGAGCATTTCCCGCGCGTCTTTATGCTGTGCGGGTATTATCGTAAGCGGTTCGCTGCCCTCCGAAAGCGGGATATTCAGTTCCGCGGCTGCCGCACAGAAGCTCGGTACTCCCGCGCACATCTTTGTTTCAAATCCCATTTTCACAAGCTCTGCGGCTATGTATGTACACGATGAATAAAACGATACATCGCCGATATTCAGCATTGCGATATCCTGTCCGTTTCCGAGATAAACGGCAAGCTGCTCAGCGATACGGCAATGATTTTCGTGCTGTGAGTCCTGCTTCATAGGAAAATCCAGCGGTATGACAGTTTTTTCGGTCATATCAACGACCTGCCCGGCAATGGAAAGCGCGATCATATTTCCATTTTTTGTTCTGGGCGCAGCTATCACCGGACATTCTTTTATAAAGCGTACAGATTTCAATGTCATAAGTTCCGGATCACCCGGTCCTACACTTACTCCGAAAAAAATTCCGGGCATATAAAACCTCGTTTCTTCTTATATATCACCATATCTTTAATTAAACATACCGGTAAGCCTCATTGTCTTTTTGCCATTCTTTGAGATACTATCGGTAAAGCATAACTCATTTTTCTTTTTTGCAGGATACGTCAGTCTTTCTGCTGCTCCTCAACGCACTGTTCAAACTCGTCGATCCATTTCTCCGGATAGAAAAAAAGAAGCTCTTCGTGACCGTAATCCTGCTCTCTGATGTCGGGAGAAGCAAAATGCTTCAGATAACGTTCCCGATATTTCTCGCCCATTTTCAGCGCATAAAAAATGTGAACTGTGGTATTCTCTGCTGAGATATGTTCGCCAAGCGGAGTCACAAGGTCGGAGAAGAACTGATTTTTCATACTTATCTTAGAAACAGCCTTCGCTGTCCTGAACATTCCGTTTGTCATCTGCAAATATTTTTCCGTGGCTTCATCGCCCATTTTCTTACGGGTCATATTCTCCGCCCATTTCGGCATAGAGCCTTTCTGCACCATTCCGTAAAACACTTTGCCGACAATGGCTGTCTGAAGCTTTGCAGACAGCTTACCGCTCTGATCTAGGTCAGAGCTGCCGATAAACGCGTGACGGATATGCACATTCCCACGCTCAACGAGCAGACCCACAAAGCTGCCGCCGAGGGACGAGCCATAAAGTGCAAACACCTCTCCACCGCAGCGTTTTGTGATGTAGCTCTCTATCTTCCGGCAGATGTCGGTCATATTCGTGAAATCACCCTCGTTGCCGTCAAATCCGTCGTAGTCAACGCATATCACCTTGTATTTTTCCGCAAGCATCGGTACAACTTTTTCAAAATTGAATTTCGCCGTACAGCAAGTCCCCGGCAGCAGCATTACGATCTTTTCGTTATCTTTTCCTGCAATTGTGTATCTCAATTTTCACTCCTATTTCTTCGTGGCTCTGAAATAGACCATTGAGCCTCTGATATGCCAGTTTGTGACCTCATAAGCGCGTTCGAGCCGCTTCATCAGCATACCCGATGTATCAAAAGGCGGCGTGAACCACCCCTTTCGCGCAAGCACATTTTTTACAAGCGCATCAGTTACTTTCGAGCGACCTTTGATGTAAAAACAGGCGACAAGCTTCCCGCCTTTTTTCAGCACCCGTGTCATTTCGGAGAATGCCTTGTCCTTGTCGGGAAAAGCATGAAAGCCGTTCATGCTCAATACCGTGTCGAATGTGCAGTCCCCGAACGGCAATTCCCCCACATCCCCCTGCATGAAAGTAACGTTGTTTATCTTATTTTCCGCGAATCGAGCCTTTGCCTGTGCAAGCATATCCTCAGAATAGTCGAGACAGGTTATGTCGGCATTCTTCATCCGCCCGTACTTTGCGCAGGTGAATACTCCCGTTCCGACGGGAACATCGAGCAGCCTTCCCGAAAACCTGTCCGGAATATAACGGAGCAGTTCTTCGGCTATCCTGTTATCATCTATGCCCTGCCAGAACAGCTTTATGTACAGTTTTCCGAACATACTGCTTTGTGTAAGAACATCATCGTATATATCTTTCGATGCCTTATATGAACTTGTAATTTTATCGCTCATAAGTAACGCTCCAGTCATGTTAGGCTCTGCTAATCATGCTATCACATTTTTGTGCAAATGTCAATATTCTGCGGCAAAAAGTTTGCTTGAAAAAATCTGTGATGTATATTTATTGCGGATCAACCGTCTTGTCCCCGACCGACCAGTAATCGCATATTTTTCCGCCGGAAGCGATCGTATGCTCTCTGTATAATCTGCCGTGCTGATAAGCGAACATGATCTTATCGGTCTCGCAAAGCGGTCTCATGATCTCGCCGAGCCCCTTGCCTGTCAGGTAGGAGCATATAGGGCAGACCGAGAAATAATAGAAGCTCCCGTCACGATGTCTGCCCTCGTCAAAATGAACTTTCCAGGTGGTCGGATAGTTCTTTCCGTTTCCTGAATCGTACCACTTCTCGTACTTTTTCATATCCTTATACCACTTATCCGGAGTCTTGTTGAGATCGGTCATTCCGAAGAACGGTTTTACCTTTGTAAGCACATCTGCCATTACAAGCGCGATGTCGTCCGGCGACAGCTTTTTATCCGTTCCGAGCCATGCACCGACAAAAACGTATGCAAAATAAGCGTTTGAAGCCATAGGATTGCCGCTGCCGAGGTCGGGTGCTTCTTCAACGAGAGTGCGGTATTGTTTTTTGCCGTTTTTTATTGCTCTGACTGCCATTTCCTTCCCAAATCGATCCCTGATGCTGCTCTTTATCATCGGCGCAAACAGCGCCCAGTAAAACCCGTTTTGTTTCATATATGTACCTCTCCTTTTTCCTTGAGGAAGTCCTGAATGACCGTATTCCACCCGCCGTTCATGAACCTCATCATTATCTTCATGCAGTTATGCGCCTGTGCCTCGTTATAACCGTTTTTCAGTATCTGGCGGTACATATCAAACTGTACCGTCAAAAGAACATCAAGCGCGTGCAGCAGATCTTCCGACCGGGGAAGATAAGCAAAGAATGACTCGGACTCCCGGATCTTGCGCTTTATCAGATCATCGTAGAATGTGACAGCCGAACTGCCCTCGCTTTTGCACAGCAGCAAAACTGCCGCGTCATAATGTTCAAATATGATGCGCAGGATCATATCGGATTCGGTTTCAGCAGCTTTCATCATGTCTTCGGGAGTCCGGCAGGACATATACAAAGGCTTTAATTCTTCAAATGCCTTATCTGTTTCTTTGATAATGCAGTCCGTAAGGCTGCAGAAGAGCTTGTCTTTATTCTCATAACGCATATACACAGAACCTGTGGTTGTTCCGGCTGCATCGGCGATCCTTCTGAGCGAAGCGTCTTTATACCCGTACATCAGAAACTCTTTCCTTGCGGCATCGGCAAGCAATGTATCCATTTCGTGATTTTTAACAGCCATGAATTTTCACCTCCGTCATAACACTGTTATTATACATCTTCAGATCTGAAATGTCAATGCTTTCATAATAATTTTTTGTTACAAAGATAAAAGCAGTGATAATTGTCGCCGCTATCCTATTTTGTCATCAGATTTGTAAGTTTTTGGGTTTATCGCTTTGGTTTTCCCAAGAGCATAAAGCACCATAGCTATGATACCCTCCTGCAAATGCCAGCGGAGTATAGCATGATCGACAAAAGCGCGGCTCGCGATGACAGATTTGCATAGAGTGATAAGGCTGTCTTTAATGCTTAATCGGAATTACCACTCCGAAATTCGGCTTTCCAGAATAAAAAACAAACAAATCCGAGCCGTAATGGTTCGGATTTGTCTGTTTTGGCTCCTGTTACTGGACTTGAATTTCAAATTCAGCTTTAAGCGATTTTGCTTAATGTTGTGTAATCCCGCTAATAATGCGGCATTACGCTATTCATCGTTAAGTAATCAAAAGTTATTTTTTGTACCTTTTTGTAAAAACAAGAGCCAAATAAGAACCAATCCGCAGGGCTTATCTGTAGACAATTTAATAAATCTACGGAGGAAAACTACAATGAACTCTATACTTGAAAAACTCTATTACGGAGAGATAAGCCCCTGCTCACTTCCCACACCGACCATTGAACGCTACTTCAAAGCCAAAGACGAGGTTGAGAAGTATGGCGCGGACATACTTGCCAAGTACCCCGATTGCAAGGAACTCCTCGAAAACTACGCAGACGCAATACACATTACTGCAGCCTGTGAGGGATTACAGGATTTTGAGGAAGGCTTTAAGCTTGGCGCTGCTTTCATGATCGAGATAATGGATACAACAGACTAATGCTTTCGGCTGCACACTGGAAACGGTGTGCGGCACTTTTATTGGTTCGCTTTAGCGAGAAAAATCACCGCTTGGGGCGGTGAACAGTTAGTCAAAAATCCCCCGGTTATTTATGAATCAGGGGATTTTTGACATACTGAGATATTCCCTCCTCATTATGAAGCCGGAATATCATACATTAACTGTTAATTTTGTATCAATTTCTGCAAATCTCTCGTTAAGAGCATCTACAAGTTCATCCGCGTTAACTCCGTGAACGGCTGCGGCTTCTTCGATCGTTTCCATCTGCGAAGCGGGACAGCCGAGACAGTGCATACCAATGCCCATAAGCACCGGAGCAGCCGCTTCCATATCTATCATAAGCAGCTCGCCGATCATAGTTTCCTTTGTTACCTGTGTCATAACAGTGCCTCCTGATGAATTAAAATACAAGCGCCTGTGCCAGAACGTCCTTTACGTTTGCCACCGGGATAATGGTGAGGCTGCTCTTCACCTCGTCTGCAACATCCGCGAGGTCATCCCTGTTCTCCTCGGGAATGAAAACCTTGTTCACTCCGGCGCGCTTTGCAGCCATAAGCTTTTCCGGCAGTCCGCCTATCGGAGATACCACACCGCGCAGCGAGACTTCGCCCGTCATAGCAAGGTGCGGATCGACCGACTGCCCGCTGACCAGCGAGGAAAGCGCGGTAGTGAGAGTTATTCCGGCAGAGGGACCGTCCTTGGGAACCGCACCGTCCGGAACATGGATATGAAGATCGTTCTTGTCGAACAGCTCTGCCTTGTCGGGGTACATGGACTTGACGAGACTTACCGCTATCTGCACGGATTCCTTCATTACATCGCCGAGCTGCCCCGTGATTATGGTCTTGCCGCTGCCCTTTGTGAACAGCGTCTCGATGTAAAGAATATCGCCGCCCGCCTGTGTCCACGCAAGACCTGTGACAATGCCGGGACGGTTGTTGTCGGAGGTGACTTCGTGATGTATCGGGTGCATATCGAGGTACTCCCGTAGCTTATCTTTCTCAATGATAAGCTCGTTCTCGTCGCCGGAGACGAGTTTCACAGCCGCCGTCCTGCACAGCGTATCCAGCCGCTTTTTCAGCCCTCTCACGCCGCCCTCGGAGGTATAGTCGGAGATTATCGCGTGCAGCGCATCGTCTGTTATATGGATATGATTTTCGGGAATGCCGACTGCCTGTTCAGCCTTCGGCAGCAGGTGCTTCACAGCGATCTCGTACTTTTCAGTCTCGGTATAGCCGTTGAATTTTATGACTTCCATACGGTTAAGCAGCGGCGCGGGAATTGTATCGAGGGTGTTCGCAGTGCATATAAACATCACGTCCGACAGGTCATACGGCACATTCAGATAATGGTCGGTGAAGGTGTTGTTCTGTTCGGGGTCGAGGACTTCGAGAAGGGCGCTCGCAGGGTCGCCGTTGTAGGACTGGGAGAGTTTGTCGATCTCGTCAAGCACCATTACCGGATTGCTGACTCCTGCCTTTGAGATGCCGTCGATAATGCGTCCGGGCATTGCTCCGATGTAAGTTCGCCTGTGACCGCGGATATCAGCCTCATCTCGCACACCGCCGAGACTTACACGCACATATTCACGGTGCAGAGCTTTTGCTATGCTCTTACCGATACTTGTCTTGCCGGTGCCGGGAGCGCCCACAAAGCAGAGTATCGAGCCGGACTGCTGCTTTTTCAGGTCGAGGACGGCTATCTGCTGGATAATGCGCTCCTTGACTTTTTTAAGCCCGAAGTGATCGGCTTCGAGGACTTCCCTTGCCTCTTTCAGGTCGATGTGCTCCGGTTCTGACTTCTTCCACGGCAGTCCCGCAAGCAGTTCCGCGTAATCGAACAGCATCGCGTACTCCTGCGAATTTTCGCCCTCATTCTTCATACGGGTCATTATCTTGTCAAATTCCCTGCGGGCTTCATCGTTCATTCCCGACTCTTCCGCTTTCAGCTCCAGCTTCCTCAGCTCGGTCATATTCTCCGGGTGCAGCTTGTCAAGCTCGCCTTGCAGGTATGCTATCTGTTTCTTTATTGCGGACTCGCGATAGAGCTTCTGATAGTCCTTTTCGCGTTTTTCATTGCCGTCGGTGGTGAGCTTTGCAGACTCGATGAACTCCGCGATCATACGCTCTATCCTGTCCGCTCGCTCACGGCAGCTGTTCAGTTCAAGCAGCGAATACTGCTCTTCATCGGAAATGTACATAAAAGGAGACAGCACCGCCATAAGCCCGTTCAGATTGTCGCAGAAAGATATAAGCTGTCTTGCCATAGGAGCCCACTCAAATCCCGCCGAAAATTCAAGCAGCGCGCTTTTCAGGAAGCTGAACTTCTCCCTTTCCTCCTCCGGCGATATATCCTTTATTTCCGGACGCGGCGAGACTTCGAGCTGTATCTTGTGATCGGCGGTAACATATACGCTGTCAACGCCGACCCTGTCAAGCGTTTCTATGGCAACAAAGCCGGACAGGTTTGCGTTTCTGATAATACCGGTAACTGCAAGCGGCTTGAAGCTCTCATTCGTGAGGGATGCACGCTCGTCGTCCTCCTTTGTGAACAGCAGCACTACCTTTTCACCGACTTCCGCGGGGCGCTCGACACTTTTTGCGAAAATGCCGGTCTGTATGTAAAGCACAGACCTCGGCAGCACCGTCATATTGTGTACAGGGATTATTGTCATAACTGTTACCTACCTTTCTTTTGTTGTTTTCTTTGCAAATCGTTAGCACTCTTTCTTGGTGAGTGCTAACAACGAAGTAAAAAAATTTGGCTTTGTTAAGCCATTTACTTGACAATTGTCAAGGTTTATGGTATAATTATAGCACGATGTTTGACAGTTGTCAAGTCTTTTTTGCAACTTTTACAGAAAGGTATATTTTGTCAATGTACGACGGAAACAATAAAACAGCATTACAGTCCCAGAAGCTCATAGCTGACGCGATGCTCCGGCTGCTGGATGATCTCAGCTTCTCGGAAATAAGCGTAAGCAGCATCTGCAAGGAAGCCGATGTTTCGCGCCAGACCTTCTACACCGTGTTCGGGAGCAAAGAGAATGTGATGATCTACGAGCTTACGCAGAAGTGCCGCTATACCCCGGAACAGAAGAAATGTGACTGCCGCACCGAAAAGCTCCGGGAGCTGTGCGCGGAATACTCAGGATATATTATAGAGAACCGCCGCATCATGGAGCTGCTCGTCCGCAACAATATGATGCAGTGCTTCTATGATGTGCAGTACCGCACGCTTACGGACTGCGAGCATTTCGTCCGTGATGTCCCCGACCGGGAGCGGCGGTTCATTGTGGACTTCATCGCCGAAGGCATCAGCAGCATTGCCAAAAACTATGTGCTCACCGGCTGCACCGCAGATGAAGCGGAACTGGCGGAGATCATATATATGCTGTTCAGCGGAGGATATTTTCACGGCGATATTCAAAAGTAACACAAAGACATGGTGTCAGCCGGAATACTTTCCTATGGTGTACAGATCAATGACCTCGACCTCCGCACCGTTTTCCGCAGCACCGTCGGCTGCGGCTCTTACGAGCTGTGCGGTATTCCAATTCTTTCGCGGACTTGCGTTTATTGCTGCTATCTTCGTTTTCTACCCCTCACTTACAAATCAAACATTTTCCGCGGAATATGGCAATATCCGAACGGATTTTTGTCAAGATATTTCTGATGACATTCCTCTGCGGGAAAGAAATTATTTATCGGGGCTACCTCGACTGCAAGAGGCTGCCCCGCTTTCTTTTCCTGCTGTCCGACTACGCTTCTTATCTCCGGCAATTGCCGCTCATCAGTATAGTAAATGCCGGTGCGGTACTGTATGCCGATATCGTTTCCCTGTCGGTTCACAGACAAAGGATCTATCACCATAAAATAGTATTCAAGCAGCTTTGTGAGCGTGATCTTGTTTTCATCGTAGATTATGTGAACGGTCTCGGCGTGACCGCTCGAATCACAAACCTCCTCGTAGGTCGGAGCACTGTCCGGTCCGTTGGCATAGCCTACCTCTGTCAATGCTACACCACCGAACCAGTCGAAGTATTTCTGCACTCCCCAGAAACATCCGCCCGCAAGATAGATCTCTTTCATGTTTCTGTCTCCTTCATTTATCGAGCATTTGCTTATAATCGCCGTAACCCTCTCTGTCGAGATCGTCGTATGGAATGAACCGCAGGGCTGCCGAATTTATGCAGTACCTCAGTCCGCCGGTCTCTTTCGGACCATCGGGAAATACATGACCGAGATGAGAATCTGCGCCCGCACTCCTTACCTCTGTCCTGACCATTCCATGGGAAAAGTCGGTCTTTTCATTGAGAGCATCTGCCTGTACGGGTTTTGAGAAAGCAGGCCAGCCGCAGCCGGAGTCAAACTTGTCACTTGACAGGAAAAGCGGCTCACCGCTCACTATATCCACATACAAGCCCTTTTCAAAAAACTCATCATATTTACCTGTAAACGGTCTTTCGGTCGCCGCATTCTGAGTTACCTCATACGCTGTATTGCCGATCCTGTCTCTCAGCTCTTTTTCGGTCATGACTTCACTCCTTGAAAACGGCTTTTGTCCTTATGTCGTTCTTTATCCTGTCAACAAATCCCTGCACGGTCATAGTCTCTGTCTTGCTGTCATGAGTACGGACGGAAACCGTGCCGTCCTGCTGCTCCTTCTCGCCGATTATCAGCATATACGGTATGCGTTCGGTATACTGCGCCTGACGTATCATATAACCGATCTTCTCATTCTGTTCGTCGATCTCGGCGCGGATGCCCTCGGCAATAAGAGCATCATAGACCTTGTGAGCGTGTTCGACGCTCTTTTCCGATACAAGAAGTATCTTTGCCTGTACGGGAGCCAGCCATACCGGGAAACGCCCCCTTGTTTCCTCTATAAGATATGCCATAAAGCGGTCGAGAGAGCCGAGTATTGCACGGTGCAGGACTACCGGCATTTTCTCCTTGCCGTCCTTGTCGGTGTATTTAAGATCAAATTTCGCCGGCAGGCAGAAGTCGAGCTGGCAGGTGGAGAGCGTGTACTCCGCACCTACCGCAGGAACCACATTCACATCGAGCTTCGGACCGTAGAAGGCAGCTTCGCCTATCTCCTCGGTGTAGTCTATGTGCAGTTCATTCAGCACTTCACGCAGAGCATTCTCCGCCCGCTCCCACATCTCATCGTCCTGATGATATTTCACCTTGTCCGCAGGGTCACGGAGTGAGAGAACGCAGCGGTACTTATCAATGCCGAAATCCTTGTAAGTCTCAAAGATCAGGTCAACGACGCTGCCGACCTCGCTTTTTATCTGTTCGGGGGTCACGAACAGATGCGCGTCATTCTGGCAGAAATGCCGTCCGCGCTCTATGCCTTTCAGAGTACCGCTTGCTTCAAAGCGGAAATCATGTGCTATCTCCCCTATCCGCAGCGGCAGGTCACGGTAGGAGTGCTTCTGATTTGCGTAGATCATCATGTGGTGCGGGCAGTTCATCGGGCGCAGTACAAAGCTCTCGCCCTCCACCTCCATTGCCGGGAACATATTCTCCTTATAATGTTCCCAATGTCCGCTGGTCTGATACAGCGCCACAGTCCCCACGCACGGGGTCATAACGTGCCGATAGCCGAGCTTACGCTCCTTTTCCTTGATGTAGTTTTCAAGCTCCTGCCAGATCGTGTAGCCATTCGGCAGGAACATAGGAAGTCCGCGTCCCACAAGCGTATCGGTCATAAAAAGCTGCATTTCCCTGCCTATCTTCCGATGGTCACGCATTGCGGCTTCTTCCAGCTTTTTCAGGTGTTCATCAAGCTCCTGTGCCGTTGCAAACGCGGTACCGTTTATACGGGTCAGCATTTTCCTCGAAGCATCGTTCTTCCAGTAAGCCCCCGAAATGCTCAGCAGCTTGAAGGCTTTCAGCGCCTTTGTGTATGTGATGTGCGGACCTCTGCACATATCAATGTAGTCACCCTGCTGATAGAAGCTTATTGCCTCGTCCTCCGGCAGGTCGCCGATATGCTCAACTTTATAATCCTCACCCCGTTCACGCATCAGCTCTATTGCCTCGTCACGGGGCAGTATGAACGCCCTGAATGGCAGATTTTCCTTGACTATCTTTTTCATTTCGGCTTCGATAGCGGGAAGATCGCTGTCCGTGAGTCTGGTATCTCCGAGGTCGAGGTCATAGTAAAATCCCTTTTCATTGGCGGGACCGTAGGCAAGCTTCGTCTGCGGGTATAGTCTTTTGACAGCCTGCGCCATTATATGCGCCGCAGAGTGCCGTAAAACGTGCAGCTCATCTTCTTTCGGGCATTCATCGGTATGTCCGTCGTTGTATATGATCTTCATTTTTTCTCCCTTTTACTGCTTCATCTTCCATGCGAGATCGTTCAAGAACAACTGCTGTTCAAGGCTCTCAACGGTGGTATCTTTTGAGATATGCACGAACTCTATACCCATGATGTTCGCCCAGTCCTTTATCTGCTCGGCAGTAACATCATAGCTGAGCACGGTGTGATGCGCGCCGCCCGCAGTTATCCAGCACTCAACGCCGGTGGTGAGGTCGGGGAACGCCTTCCACATAACTCTCGCAACAGGCAGATTAGGCATAGGCAGTATCGGCTTTACAGCTTCTATATCCTGCACTATAAGTCGAAGTCTGCCGCCCATGTCGATGAGGCTGACTACTATCGCGGCTCCGGCGTGACCCTCGAACACGAGCCTTGCGGGGGGCTCACGGTCACCGATACCGAGATGATGTACCTCGATACGGGGCTTATCCGCAGCAACGGACGGGCATACCTCAAGCATATGCGCGCCGAGACTGTACTCAGCGTCGGGGTTCAGGTTGTAGGTATAGTCCTCCATAAATGCCGTGCCGCCGGTCTGACCCTCACTCATAGCCTTCATTATCGCTGTCATTGCAGACACTTTCCAGTCGCCCTCACCGCCGTAGCCGTAACCCTGCGCCATAAGGTGCTGCGATGCAAGACCGGGGAGCTGCTTCATACCGTACAAGTCCTGGAATGTGTTGGAGAAAGCCTTGCAGCCCTCCGCGTCCAGCATCTTCTTCATCGCGATCTCCTCGCGAGCCTGATAGCGGACGGTCTCTATGTCGTCGGTATTGAAATCATATTCCGCGCGGTAGGTGTCCATAAGCGTGTCGATCTCGGCATCGGTGACCGCGTTCATCGTCTCGACGAGCTTGCCCACAGGGAAGGTATTGACCTGCCAGCCCAGCTTTATCTGCGCTTCCACCTTGTCGCCCTCGGTGACCGCGACTTCGCGCATATTGTCGCCGAAGCGCATTACCTTCAGTCCCTTTGAGAACGCTGCGCCCACAGCCGCTCTCATCCAGCTTCCGATACGCTTCTGAACATCATCGTCCTCCCAATATCCCGCGATCACCTTGCGCGGCATACGCAGACGGGCTGCTATAAAGCCATGTTCACGGTCGCCGTGAGCAGCCTGATTGAGATTCATGAAATCCATATCGATCTCATCGTTCGGAATTTCACGGTTGTACTGCGTTGCGAAGTGGCAGTAGGGCTTCTGCAGATCGGCAAACCCGTTTATCCACATCTTGGACGGACTGAAGGTATGGCACCATGTAATGATACCGGCACACTTCGGGTCATAGTTTGCTTCACGTACAGCTTCGGTGATCTCGGCATTGCTCTTTACGGTAGCCTTATACACCAGCTTGCAGGGCAGATTGCCGGAAGCGTTGAGCTTTTCCGTCATCTCCGCCGCGCGCTTTGCGACCGTAGTCAGAACATCGTCTCCGTAAAGCGTCTGACTGCCTACCAGAAACCAGAATTCATAGTCTTTTAACATTTGTTTATCCTCCATAAAAAAATTATCCAAGCGTAACATCAAGTATCATCATAAGCACGAACCCGAGCGAAAAGGCTATCGTTCCCGCATTGGAATGTTCGCCCTCCGACATTTCGGGGATAAGCTCCTCGACAACAACATACATCATAGCTCCCGCCGCAAATGCCAGCAGATACGGCATTACCGGGATCACCGCTCCCGCCGCGAGTATCGTGATGATGGCGGCTATCGGCTCCACGACCCCCGACAGAACGCCGAACAGAAAGGTCTTGCCCTTGTTCATGCCCTCGGCTCTGAGCGGCATGGAAACTATCGCACCCTCGGGGAAGTTCTGTATTGCGATACCGAGAGCGAGTGCCAACGCTCCCGCCGAGCTGATGCCGGAACTGCCCGAAAGGAAGCCCGCATATACCACTCCGACCGCCATGCCCTCCGGTATATTGTGGAGCGTTACCGCGAGAATGAGCTTTGTGGTGCGTTTGAGACCGCTTCTCGGTCCCTCCTCCTGATCGTTCATATGTATGTGTGGGGTCACCACATCCAGCAGGAGCAGAAAGCCCGTGCCGACGAGAAATCCTACCGCCGCGGGAACGAACGACAGCACGCCCATATCCTCACTGCTTTCGAGCGCGGGCTCAAGCAGGCTCCAGAACGATGCCGCCACCATTACTCCCGCCGCAAACCCCGTAAGTATCTTTTGCAGATTTGCAGAAATGCTGTTTTTCAGTATGAACACCATTGCCGCGCCGAGACTTGTCCCCGCAAACGGGATAAGTATTCCCAAAATTACATCCGTATTCATCTGTTACATTCCTTTATGCCGGAACGGTACTGTCATTATTCTCATTTCTGTACCTTCCTTAATAATATTTTACGAAAAGACCGACTATCTCACAAGCTATTTGCAAGTATAGCCGGTCTGATTTTTCCGCTCCTTAACTTTGTCTGAGCAGCGGTATCAATGTGTTCACAAGCATATAGGTCTGTGTCGGGAACGCGAATATCATTGTCCGCAAGTCAGCGGCAGTGATCTTCTTATTGATGACGAGCGTAAGGAAGTCTATCCAGGTTCCCGCTTCGCTTCCGTAGACAGCCGCACCGACGAGATATCCGTCGCTGTCAACGATATATGTCAGATCAATATCAAGCTCACGGTTATCTACCCATTCGTTCTGCTTTCCGTATGGAACAGAAACGACCTTGTACTTGTCGGGGGCTGCTTCCGCCTCATCAACGGTCACTCCTACCTGTGCGATACGCGGCAGAGTAAACACGAGGTTAGGAACTGCCGGATAGCATATCGGTTCGGTGTTTCCGAGTATCTGTCCTGCAATATAGTTTGATTCAAACTCGGCTGTGGGGGTAAGTTTCGGAATGGTCTTGTCGATAGCGTCACCGCTTACATAGATATTCGGGACGCTTGTACGCAGATGGTCGTCAACCTTTATGCCTCTGCGGCTTGCCTCAATGCCAAGAGCTTCAAGCCCGATATCCTCGATATTTGCAACTCTGCCGGTAGCATCAAGAATGTAGCTGCCCTCAACGCAAAGTCCCGACTTTGTGATGACTTTATATCCGTTCTCGGTCTTTTCCGCCTGACAAACAGCCTCGCCGAAATGAAACTCCGCGCCCTGCGCTTTCATTTTTTCTACGAGAGCGTCCACGTATTTTGCAGGATATGCCGCCAAGGCTCTCGGCGCAAATTCGATAAATGTCACCTTTTTTCCGAGAGTAAGAGCCATTGAGGCAAATTCCATTGATATAACGCCCGCGCCTATGCAGATCAGATGCTCCGGCATTTCCTCTATATCGAGAAACTCACGGCTGCCGTGGAGATATTCCTTGCCCTGGATATCAAGTCTTGCGTTTCTCTGACCGACGCAAAGAACGATGTTCTCCGCCGTCAGCTTCCTGTCTCCTGCCTGTACGGTATGAGCATCGACGAGTTTGCCTTTTTCGGGAATAAAAACCGCTCCTGCCTGTCCGAGAACACCCGGTATAAAATGTGCGAAAGGATGAAGATGCTGCTTCTTATACGCCATGAGCTTCTTCCAGTCAATAGTGCCGATATTTTCAACACAAATATCCTTATATCGCTCCAGACCTTCCATAAACTCAAAGGGACCGTCAAGAAGTATCTTTGCGTCACAGCCGTAATTTGTGCAGGTCCCGCCCGGCAGGTCGTTATCAAGCACAGCAACTTTTTTGCCTGCTGCCGCAAGTGCGACCGCGCCGTGCCAGCTTGCATGTCCGCTTCCTATAAATATCGCATCAAAATCATACATACATTTCACCTTACCTTATTACAGAGCCGATGTTTTTGATCACAGAGCCAGCAGTTCAGTCCAGAGCTTCACCTCTTCGGCAGAGCCCTCAGCTCCGAGGCGCTTTCCTTCCTCGACTGCGGCTTTGCCGCCGACAATGCCCCTGATATGCTCGGTAGCCTTCTTGCAGTCGCTCATACCGGAGGTGCAGAAAGGAATGATCTTCTTGCCCGTGAAATCGTAGCTGTCAAGGAACGTGTCGATAATGCTCGGTTCACGTCCCCACCATATCGGGAAACCGACAAATACAGCGTCATACTTGTTCATATCGGCAACCTTACCGTTAATGCCGGGTCTGCACGATTCGTCCGCCATTTCAAGATTGCTGCGGCTGTCCTTTACCTGATAGTCAAGGTCAGCGTCTGTGTAGGGCTTTTCGGGCTTTATCTCAAAAAGCTCACCGTTCTCTGCTTTACAAAGCTCCTCCGCTACCTTCGCGGTAGCGCCTTTTGTGGAAAAATACGCGACTAATACTTTGCTCATAATAATATACCTCCGTTTGTCAATTAAAGCTGATGATTGAGCCAGTTCTGCAAGCCTATTTTCTCGATAAGCTCAAGCTGCTGCTCCGCCCAGTACATATCGTCTTCCTCGTCCTGATAGTATTCTTTCAGGATATCGTATGTGGTGTAGTCGTCCTTTGCCGCTTCGGTAAGCTCCTTAAGCCACGCAAGACCGTCCTTCGATACCTGAAGATCATATTTTATCCAGTCTATGACATCGGTGCAGACGGGAGCTTCTTTCTTTGCCTCGTTCTTCACTTCTCCGCCGAGATCGAGTATGCGATCTATGCACTTGTCAACATATCCGCGTTCTTCTGTTGCGTGCTCGGCGTACTTCTCACCGAGCTTGCTGAAGCCCTGCGCCGCGAATATCCTTGACTGGATAGCGTGTCCGTCCGCCTGCTGCGCAAGGTCGGTTACGATGACCTGTAATCCCTCGATTATTTTCTTGCTGTCTGCCATTGTAAATACCTCCGTTGTTTTGATTATATCATAATCAGGTGAAATGTCAATGCGGTATTTCGCCTGTTTATAAACTGTTTTGTATTATTCCGCGCATCATTTTCTGTGCTTTCGCATATATTCAACGGTTTTGTGCAGTATATCCGAACGGTATATCTTTTCAAGATTTCCCGCAAAGTCGAGATTATACCGAACGCCTATCTCACCGAGAGCTTTCGCCAGAGACTGCTCGCACACAGCGTTTCCGGCTTCGGTGATATCATCGAATGAGAGCTGTCTGTTTTCATTGCCGGAAAGGTCATATATACCTGCCCCGATAAGACGGACAGACTTTTTTGGCAGAGCGGACAGCAGCCGCACTGCTTCATGGTAAAGTGTATATGCGGAATCGCAGCTTACACTGCCGTTTGACCTTGTTATGCTTTTCATATCCGAGTAGGTGAGCTTCAGCACGACACCGTTTCCGTGCAGCCCATAGCGCCCGGCTCTTTCCATAACGCATATTGCCAGCAGGAGCAGTACATCGTTCAGCAGCCCGTAGTCAGATACATCTTCCTGAAAGGTTATCTCGCGGCTTATGGATCTTGCGTCCTCGGGACGGCGGGGAGTGACCTTTCTGTTATCCGCTCCGTAAGCCATTTGCACCAGCATTTCCCCGTGCTTGCCGAGCAGCTTTATGACATCTTTCTGTCTGTCCCGAAGATTTCTGACAGTGTGGATACCTATATTTCCGAGCTTTTCGGCAGTCCTTGCTCCGACCGTATAAAGCGCTCTTACATCGCGGTCTGTCATCAGCTCCACAAAGCTCTGCGCCGTTAGTATCTCGAAATATCCGTCAGGCTTCTTTTCCTCGCTTGCCGTTTTCGCGGCAGTCTTTGAGTACGCAAGTCCCACCGAACAGCTGAGCCCAAGCTCGGACTGTGTTCTTCGCTTTATCGCATAGGCAAACTCCCGTGCTTTTTCAAAGCTGCCCGCCGTTTCCGTAACATCAAGATACGCTTCGTCAAGCGCCACGCTTTCCAGTTCGGCGGCGTACTCTCCCCATATTTCGTGGAGCTGTGCGGATACAGCCTTGTACTTCTCGAAATTCGGGCGCATATATATCCCGTTTGGGCATAGGCGGTAGGCTTCCTTGATGTTCATTGCGGAATGGACACCGTACTTTCTTGCTTCGTAGCTGCAAGTAGCCACAACCCCCCTCTCGTTCGGCATAGCCCCGATTATAAGCGGCTTTCCGCGCAGGGACGGGTCATCACGCATCTCCACAGAAGCGTAAAACGCGTCCATGTCAACATGGATAATGATTTGTTCCATATTTTTTCATACCCTGCCCATTACCTTGCGCAAAATCTGTTTTCACGAAACTCCACCTTTGTCGGCATACTTCTCTATACGTTTTGCGATCATCTCATTGATTATTTCTTTCATTTGCTGTTTTGATTCATCGTCCGGTTCATCATCGCCGGAAAAAACTTTGTAGATATCAGGATAATTGCGCGATATAAGCCTGCACGAACACTCAATAGCGTGCTTTCGCAGAAACGACGGTATCTGAGCGATACTGTCCGGGTCGGCAAGCGCTGTTATCCTTTCATCGGCAGTCATTCCGTTCACCTCCTCATTTCAGGAATGCTTTCAGCGATGTCGGCATTGCGTTGTGTAAGTAATCTGTTATCTGTTCGACCGTATATGGGTGCTTGTTCAGAAACCAGTCGGTTATCGAGCAGGACATTCCCCATAAGTAGAATTTTATATCAAATAACTGTTCTTCGGATATTATTCCGTTATTGCTGATCTTAACATAATCCGTCAGCAGCTCAACGCTGCGCTGTCTTGTTGCGTAGAAAAAAGCGTTCGGACCCGTAGTGTTTGTCAGTGCATTGCTGTAAAAGCCGCGGTCATTTTCAAGTATCATCACCATATCCAGCACAGTATCACGCCAGTTCTCCGCGCCGCTGCAAAAGTCCAGATAAATATCCTCCATCTGGTAGTTGTATATCCACGCGATAAGCTCATATTTGTCGTGAAAGTGGCGGTAGAAGGTCGCGGGAGCCATTCCGCAGTTGTCGGTTATCTCCCTAACGGTTATCTTATCAACAGGCTTTTTCTGAGCAAGCTCATGGATAGATTCACCCAACAGCTCCTTTGTGGTCTTTCTGCGTATCAATGGTATCACCTTGCTTTCTTACGGCATAACGGATCCTTGATATCTATTATAATACAAGCTGCCGGATTTTTCAATCTATAATATGTACAATTCATCTATTAATGAGACATTTTTGCGGAATTCTCTCATTTATAGCAGATCATTCCGTGATAAGTTCTTCTCCGAAACAAGATAAGTCGGTTGTGTACGCTCGTTTCTGTGGGAAGCGATAATGCCGCTGCCCTCGGCTGCACGGGAGAATACTCCCGCAAACTTTCTGTTATAGACATACAGCCCCGCCATACTGATGTATCTGTGCCATTCGCCGTCTCCCCACGCAAAATCTATGTTAGGCTCGGAATATTGCGGGCAGTAATCCTGACAGATATATCCTGTTTTGTACGCTTCACGGGCGAGCTTTTCCCATTCCATTTCGGGAAACTCCACGCCCGCATAAACTCCCTTAGAAGCATAGGAGTCCTGCGGCTTCAGAATGTACTTGTCTTTGTGAGAAATTACCTCTTCTATATCGATAAATTCCGGTTCAAATGGTATTGTCTTCGGGATATGATCTTCGACAAACGCACACTCGTCAGCGGTGAGAAATCGCTTTGTCCGTTCAAGATGCAGTATGTGAAACAGCCATATAGATAATTGGTTTCCGATAATTCAACTGTTAATACATTTCAGTAATTCAATGTTTTATTTTTCCGCTCATCGCTCCGGTTGCACTCGCTCCTTGCGCTGCATGAGAAACATGGACGGCAGCCTTTGTCTTTTTCTTGTCAACCTCTCGGTTTTTGATTCCTGTGTCCATTGGTTTTGTTTGCTCCTTATCATTTGCACGTGATCGTCAATGCAGTCCGAACATTACCTCATGGTTATTCCTCCTGTAATTTAACTTTTTTGATTTATAATTGTTTCTTTTAATGCGTTGCCTTTTTCAGAATCAGTTACTCGTGTTCATGATCAGCAAGACTGTTCCGAAACTGTCCGGTACCGGCACTTCGATAAACGCTATTCATGGTCGTTATCATTTCTGCGCTTCACCAGCGGCGTTTTCTTGTTCGCGGTTTTGCTTATGGTAGCCCTGTAGCTTTCGTCAAGGCATCGGCAGACCTCCTCAAACGGTACGGTACCGTCCAGAACTACGGAAGTCCAGTTCCATTTACTGCTCGGAAAGCCCCGAAGATAACCGGACTGCTGCATAAGAAAATCCGCACACATACGATCGGGTATCTTTACGCTCATTATCTCTGCTTCACCTTTGCCGTCAAGTCCCAGCTCGCAGCGTGATTTTACGATAAATACCGCATACCATTTGCCGGTATCCGCGTGACGCAGCACAGCATAGTCCTCATGATTGAACGGGAGCTGTTCCGGCTCTTCGTTATACTTCTCTTCGGCATATTTCTCGACCCTGGAACGGAAAGATATATTATCGTACTTCAAATCTGTATTTCCTTTCTGAGACGATCAAAGCAGTGACTTTATGCAGCTTTCTACCTTTGACATATCCGCTGTCGGCTCAAAACGGGCAACAACATTACCTTCCCTGTCAACTATAAACTTTGTGAAATTCCACTTGATGTCGGGTTTCTTATTCCACTTGGGATCTGTCTCAGAAAACTTTTTCTCAAGCAGCTCTTTGTACTGATGTTCTTCAAACCCTTCAAAACCCTTTTGTGATTTAAGATAGGTGTATAATGGCAGCTCATTTTCACCGTTCACATCTGACTTTTTCATCTGCGGGAATGTGGTATTATACTTGGTGACGCAGAACTCGTGGATTTCATCATCGCTTCCGGGCGCCTGCGTACCGAACTGATTGCAGGGAATATCAATGATCTCCAAGCCCTTGTCATGGTAATCCCTGTAAAGCTGCTCAATAGGCGCATATTGCGGAGTAAAGCCGCATCCGGTGGCGGTATTCACGATCATTATCACTTTTCCTTTCATATCGGAAAGCTTAAGATCCTCGCCGGTTCTTGTTTTTACAGTGTAATCATAGATCATGGTACAAGACCTCCTTTTCTTGCTTTTATTATAGCACCGACACTTCGATTTTGCAATTTACAATATATCAGTTTCGACTACCTGTGAGACATTTTCAGGAAATTCTCTCATTTTTTTGCAATGAACTATCAGCAAGAATCTTATAGATCTCTTCTCCAACTTCAGAAACATGGATCGGTGTCAGAGTTCCAACAGCTTATGGAAGCTTGACGAGGACAGTTCAGACAAGATGATGAAGGATGTACCGAAAACAAAGAAAAATGATTCCATTTTTAGCAGATAAATATAAGAGTAACCTCTAAAAACCCATTTGAGAGAAAAATAATTCATCATATTTTCACACTCTGTATCTGTCAAATTCGTCTTATTGCAGTTCCCGCTCTATCGCGCTTTCGATCTTATCGGGAGTACAGGACGGCTCAAAGCGCTCCTTCACATCCCCGTCCGCTCCTATCAGAAATTTAGTGAAATTCCACTTTATGCGACCCTCTTTCTTGCTTTTGAGAAATGTGTACAAAGGTGCTTCGTCGGCTCCGTTCACCTTTATTTTTGCAAAACGCGGAAATTTTGTATCGTATTTCAGCTTGCAGAAGCTGTCTATTTTCTCATCGCTGCCGGGAGCCTGAAACGCGAACTGGTTGCACGGGAAATCGAGTATCTCAAAGCCTTTCTCATTGTACTTTTCATAGAGCTTCTCCAAACCCTCGTACTGCGGAGTAAGCCCACACCTTGTCGCCGTGTTGACTATCAGCAGGACTTTTCCTCTGTAATCGCCGAGCGAGATGTCCTCACCCTTGTTGTTCTTTACTGTAAGATCGTAAATACCCATAACAGCCGTCCTTTCATAAAATGTTATGCTTCTCCAAAAACGCAAAAACTTTATCGTAATAAACCCCGGGGTCAATATAGACCGCTCCGCCGTGTCCCGCACCTTCGGCAACATACAGTTCCTTGTCCGTGGGGCAGGCTTCATAAACCCGATAAACCATTTCCGTATGCACGAAATTATCCTCAGAGCCATGAATGAACATCATCGGGACTTTGGCATTCTTGATCTGTTCAAGCGCGGAGGCTTCCTCGAAGGTATAACCTGCGCGCAGCTTTGCGATAATGCTCGCCGTGTTCAGGAACGGGAACGTCGGCAGCCCGAATATGTATTGCAGTTCATCGGAAAAGATGTCCCATACCGAAGTGTAACCGCAGTCATCGACTATTGCTTTAACATTATCCGGCAGCTCCTCTCCTGCCGTCATCATCACAGTCGCACCGCCCATTGATACGCCGTGCAGAGTTATAACCGCCGCGGGGTTTTCCGAGATTATCAGGTTTATCCATTTCAGCACGTCTTTCCGGTCGAGCCAGCCCATACCGATGTAGTCACCCTCGCTCTCGCCGTGTCCGCGCATATCAGGCAGCAGCACATTGAAGCCCCGTTCCGCGTAATATGCAGCGTAGTTTGCCATGTGTTCCTTCCTGCCCGTGTAGCCGTGGATTATTATCGCCCAGAGGTCGCTTTTCTCCGGAGTGCGGATCATACTACCCTTTAACAACAGCCCGTCGTCCGAGGTCACCGAGGCTTCTGAGACTTCGGCAGTCTCCAGCCACGCGGCAGTCTTTTCCGACATTGCTTTTATGTTTATGTCAACTTTACTGTTTGTCTCATCGCTTGTCACAGACGGCGGAGCGACCGCTGCTCCGGAAGCAGAAGAGCGCCCTATCGCAAATGTCACAAGATAATTCCCGACAAGAATATCCGCGATCAGCAGCAAAACGACAATTATTGCACACGCGACAATCAATATCCTTGTGCGTCGTGTTCCTTTTATTTTTCCGTTCATACCTTTTCCTCCTGCAAACAATTATTGCTGCCATATTTCCTGCCGAACTCGCGTGCGGCATCAAGCTTTCCGCTGATGTTCAGCATATGAGCATAGAAATGCCCTTCCGCGACCGGTATTCCTTTTACCTGCAGTATTTTTTGCAGTCCCTTGACCGTGCGGTGCGACCAGTTCGATGTGGTGAACAGCACTACCTTGCCGATCCGGTCGCGTACAAGACATTCCGCGTATCTGCGAAGTTCCGGAGCCATTACATTCGCATACGGCGCACCGCCGAGAAACAAAATATCAATCCTCTCGGAAAGTGTCGGTTCATCGGTGATCGACACGGCGTGTGTTCCGGAGCCTTCGGCTATAGCTTCGGCAATTCTTTTGGTATTGCCGGACTTTGAATAATATCTGACAGCTATGTTCATAGTATCACCTGCGTACAAATTGTGTTATATTAAATTGTGCTAAATCGATTATAGCACTAAATAACTGCTGTGTCAACGGATTTCTAAAAATAACACATACATTTCACAATATTGCTTCCGCATGAAGACTAGATAAGAGATACGTACACATTGTGATACTCGATTTAAGCGAGATATGCAGCAAGCGGCGAACAAGCTGCACTGGGAATATCCCTTTACCCCATTGTGTTATTGCTATCTGTCAATTTCTGTTTCCCGCTGCCGACGATATATCGCAGCCGATACCTACTATATAAAAGTCCTGAACCCCATATCTGATTATTCGGTCACGGATTCCACCTACTGACGAGGTCTGCATCTGATTGGCTAAATCAAACACAGGGCAAAGTCTCTGACCTATATCATATATTCCGGTTTCCCTTACCGGCATACTGTTTCCTATGTCAAGTGACCGCCATCTGCGAACTCCTTTGCCTTTATCATACTTTGGCGCTTTCCTGCCGCATATACCACAGTGGCATCTGTCTCATTTATATGGACTGGCTTTGATCACCAGTCGTTCTATTCCGCCTTCTGCTTCAATATCTATATTTTCTATAGAAAATGCCGATAGTAAAGTCAATCGCTGTCCATACATCTGTCAACCGGTGCTTGAGGTATGTGTTAAATCCGTATAAAACATAGTAAAAAAACATCTGCTAACCATAAATGATTCAGCAGATGTAGAAAAATCAATATCCCACAGATTTTGCGCCATATTGTGCTTGTGCAGCAGTAAACCCGTCATATTTTAATTGATCAATAAGTCCATCTTTGGAGAATGACATCAAATCTATATATTGTTTTGCTTTTTTAGCAGCTTGTTCATTCCAATCGACAATAATATGATCCACAGCATAGGTCGCGTCAGAATTTGTGTAACCTTCATACTCCAACTGTTCTATCAATCCTTGCCGTGAGAATGGCATAGTGTTCAAATAGTTTTTGGCTTGTTTGATTGCATTTTGCTGTCCAATTGATAAATCACTTGATATAATATGTGAATTATCCGTGTCATTAGCATCTGAATTTGAAACTAAAACTGATTCCTTAAACCGTACTGCTTCGTTTCCTTGTGGATTATCATCAGATACCTCAAAGTGTATACAACTATCTGAAGGAAACTCCTCTCTTGAAGCAAGCTTGCTGAATAATGTGCTCCACTTATCTTTGTTCCCTTCGTAGTAAATATCAGTCAAATTAATACAACCTTTAAACGCACCTAATCCAATATGCTCTATACTACTTGGTATCGTTATTGATGATAATTTAACACAATTGTAGAAAGCACTATCTTCAATAGTTTTTATTGTATCTGAAAAAGTAATATCTTCGAGATTTTCACAATTAAAAAAGACTCCGCTTCCTATAGATTCGGTAACATATTCAATGTTAATCTTCTTTAATGAACTACAATTTCTAAAAGCATTATGACCCAGTCTTGTAATACTACTTTGCAATACGACTTCACTAATAATCCCATAATTCTGAAAGGTGTTGGAATCTATACTAATACAAGTATCTGGTATCACTACAATTGTTTCATTTGAATTGTATTCTTTTAGCACACCGTCTTCAATATAAAAATCATTTTTAGGAGCACAACTACTTGAAGCAAATATAATAACAGAAATCAATAGAATGAAAATAAAAAGTTTATTTTTCACATGTCAAGAATTCCTTTCATCATATGTGAATTATAGCATATACCTTAAATTTTGTCAAGTTTAACCGCCTTTTCAGCAACTAAAAAATAGAACTGGACGTGCGGTTTTCAGAATTGAAGCGTACCTTTGAAGCCGGTAAAAAGCTGTATGAGATGTACCGTGAGATTTCCGACACCTACAATGACATCTCGCAGGGCGACTACATCAGCAAATTGATGAAGTCAGAGCAGGAGCTTGAAGCCCAACGCCGGGCTTCTGTACAAGAGAGGTCTGAACCCAAGCATGAGCCACCTACCAACAAACCGCCAATGCAGGATATATCGCAAAAACAGGAGCCGCGTGATTCCGCACCGGAGAAGTCTGAACCCAAATCGGACGAGCCCGCACAAAAGCCGACCACACAGCATAATAGCCGTAGTCGTCGCGGTGATAGGAGGCGATGCTATGATTTACATTTATATCGGTGTGCCGCCGTAGCTTTGCTATGCCCGGTCGTGGGCGATACCGATATACATAAAGACATATAAACTAAGCATGACAATGAAATTCAAGGAGGAAACAACATGAGAAGAATTCTTGCAATCAAGGAAGCAGCAAAACTTATCGACGGTCTCACTGAGTACCGCGTTCGCCAGATTGTGAGATCTGGTCAGCTCCCGTGTTTTATGGCGGGAAAGAAGTATCTGATCGACGAGCAGGCGCTCTACAAGGCGGTGCTCGGAGAGATACCAAATGACGAAAATAAGATAGCATAAAAAGATAAAACGGCAGGCGCAGCACATCCTGCCCTGCCGTATATATTACACAATGAAATGCAGCAAAACCGCATGGTTAAGCTATCTGTGCTTGTTACTAATCTGCAGATCCGAGATTTGTAACAAAATATTTTTCAAAAGGGTTGGCAAATCTTGCTTTAAAGTGTAGAATAATAAGTACAGATAAGTGCCTGCGGTTTATTGAAGGAGGAATAAACCATGGCATCAATAAGCAAAAGAGGAAACTCTTATCGCATAAAGGTCTCGTGCGGCTATGACGCGCACGGTAAACAGGTCAGCCAGTTTCTGACCTGGAAACCCGAACCCGGCATGACCAAGAAACAAATCGAAAAGGAAGTGCAGCGTCAGGCTGTGATGTTCGAGGAAGAATGCGCCGGCGGAAACAAGGTGGGCGCGATCAAGTTTGAAGACTTTGCAAAGCAGTGGTTCACGGAATATGCGCACATTCGCCTGAAAGCCGGAACAATCGCTGGTTATGAGAACATGACACCGCGCATTTACAAGGCTCTCGGACATATACGCATGGACAAACTCACACCGCATCATATTCAAAAGTTTATAGTCGAACTCACCGAATGTGAGCGCTTCGATACACCGAAGAAAAACGGCGGAAAGCTGTCAACAAAGACGATAAAGCTGTATAAATCGTTCATTTCCACGGTATGCGACTACGCTGTGAAAATGCAGGTAATAAAAGAAAATCCCTGCAAAATTGTCACGATCCCGAAGGTGGTCACGCCGGAAAAGGACTACTACTCTATCGAAGAAGCACAGCGTCTTCTCGACCTCTTTGCACAGGAACCGGACGAAAACTATATGTTTGTCTGCTTCTATACTGTTGCAATTTATACCGGATTTCGTCTCGGAGAATTGCTCGGTCTGGAATGGAAGGACATCGACTTCGACGCGAATGTGATTTCTGTCAAGCGCACCAGCCTTTATACAAAAGAAAAGGGGATATACACCGACACGCCTAAAACTGCATCAAGTATTCGCAGTCTGAAAGTTCCGCAGGGCGTTATGGACTGCCTGTCGAAGTGGCAAGGCTTGCAGGACGCACAGCGTGAGAAGCTCGGAACTCAGTGGTTCGAGACCGACCGTATCTTCACAAAATGGAACGGTGATTATCTTTGCAGGGCTGCACCTTCGCACTACTTCCATAAGTTCTGCGACCGCACCGGTATGCGTTATGTATCCGTTCACTCCATGCGTCATTTAAATGCGTCGCTCCTTGTCAACGCAGGCGTAGATGTTAAGACCGTCCAGAGTTGCTTAGGCCATTCAACTCCCGTGACGACTTTGCAGATATATCTGCATACATTCCAGTCGGCGCAGGCACGAGCAATGAACGCTGTCGCGGAGGCGTTACCAATCGGTACAAATTCCGTTAATAATATCAAAATTGCGTAATTTTTGAAATAAGAGCCAAATTTGTACCAGATAAATCTCTTGTTCCGCATAACAAAGCCATTCAGCCGCCCGCTTGATGACCGATTTTCCGTTTTGGTCAACAAGCGGGCAACTTTTAGCTTATTTGTTGGTTTACGCTTACTCTGCTAACGGCAACTGCGGAAGAGCTTTCGTAACGACCTCGCTGATATGCTTATCGTTGTTTTTCAGCGTATGAGCGTAAATTCCGAGTGTTACGTCCGGGCGGCTATGACCTGCTCTCTTGGCAATGTCGGGAATACTTATTCCTGCCTGCAACTGTAAGCTGATAGCGGTGTGTCTGAACTGATGCGGATGAAACTTCGGTAAATTATGATTCTTCGTAAAGTTCCGGATCCATTCACGTACCGTGTTCGGAGAGAGATATTCGCCCGGGTATTTGGTTGATGAGAATACTGCCATTTCGTCAATGTTCCACTGTTTGTTCTTGATCGCGCCGTGGAGATACTTCTCGCGGTACACAGCGAGCATATCCATAATTCCGTCATCCATATACAGCCAGCGTTCGCCCGCCGTAGTTTTGCATCCTTCCTCAACGTGTCTGCCGTTCTTATCGTGAACGAAATGCTTGTGAATGTGTATGCACTTTTCATCGAAATCAATATCATTCCAGCTTAACGCACACAATTCCCCGATACGACAACCTGTTGCAAGCAGCAGACTGAAGATTACCTGATAAATGTAGTTCTTCTTCTCTGCAAAGAGAGCATTGTAGAATGTGTTTATCTCTTCTTCGCCTAATGCTACGACCGTATTCCTGTTGCGTTTCGGCGGCATTGCGGCATCCGCATAGTTTCTCGGAATAATACCTTCCTTGAAAGCCACACCGAGAACGATATGAACCATCATGTGTAAATCGTGTACATAGTTCTTTGATGTGCCATCTTTGAGAAGCTCTGCATACGCATTGTTCAGCACCTTCGGCATCAGATCTTTCAACTGAATGTGCCCGATCAACGGTTTCAGCTTCTTCGTATAGACCCGATAGTTAAACGCTGTTGAAGATGATATGCACGACTGCTCTTTGCTTCTGATAACATAGTCTGCATACTCCGCAAAAGTTATCCGCGAGTCGCAGACTGTCTGCTCCTCGACACCTTTCTCGAATATCGCAGCCTGCTTCTCTGCATTCTTCCTGTTCCAGTTCTCACTCTTGGTGTTGTCATATTTGACAGAGAGATTTTTGAATACCTGCTTACCGGTATCGGTATCGCGGTGATCGAATACTCTGATACGATACGAGGTGATCTTACCGTCCTTGTTCCTGCGTTCCTGAATGTTCATATCCTCACCCCCATTTCATTTCCGAAGATGACGATATATTTTGACTGTCTTTTCATTTAATCCTGCCTTTCCGACAGCCGAATATTCTATGGAGTATTATACCACAAAATTTCCGGCTTGTCCAGTTCTTTATGTACGGCATTTATGACTAAATGCTTCGGAAATCTTGTGAGCTTATTATATCAAAAGTAAAACGAAAAGTCAAACAGCAAAAGGCTTTACAACGCCATTTGCAGAGTAAAGCCTTTTGAAATATTCTGTTGTATTTTGCAGTAAAATTTCACCCGATTGTGCATATCGCTGCTTTTCTCGAAAAGCACCGCAAGATACAAAAAGTAAATTGTGCATTTTGTAGAATTTCATTTTTTACAAATATATTCATTGAACGGCAGCGGTTTTTTGCAGAGCGCGCACGATATCACAAGAGTGGTATATAAGTGCGCACTTGCTTTTAAACGAGTATTGTGGAGAAAGCGCGTACCAAAGC
>CAMVGH010000015.1 GCA_947166945.1 uncultured Clostridia bacterium | reverse complement strand
TGTATCGTCGTCGTACAATGCGTAACATGTTGCCGACGCAGATAAATCGCTATTTAAATAGTGATAACGCCTAAACATTTCCCATTCATCTCGCCCGCATCTTTTGATATAATACCTTTTTTCAGGACGCGGGCCGGATGAAAATTTGTCTGCATCGTGCTTGTGTCAAACACCCAATCCGGAGTGAGCCATTCTATAATATCGCGATGACAAGAAACTGCTATAAAGTGCATTTTATTTTCAATGATTGCTTTTTTAATAGCGATACATGCCGTGCGCGCCACTTGCCTATCGACGACAGACGTAAACTCGTCAAAACACACTCTATCGCTGGAAAGCATCGCACGTGCAAGATCAACACGCATTTTTTCGCCTTCGCTTAATACCTCATATGGTTTCAGCCATGACGGGACAGAGCCAAAGCCGACAGCATAAAACATCTTCTCGATTTGGTTTACATTATCGCACGGCATATCATCAATCACCGATTTATGAGTATAATTATATCCATTCACATAAATATCGGGAAACAGCTCTTTTGCAATAGTGCTCTTGCCTGTGGCGCTCCCCCCCACAATCAGCCCGATATGCCATTTATCGTCATCAGGTATATCTATGCTCCCGACAAAATGTTCGCAGGAATGTTCGAGCTTGACATCGTAATCCGCCTGCACTTTTGCCACACGATATGTAATATCCGGGGTGTTCACCCTCACAATGTCGAAATTCGGCATGTATAACCTTCTTGCGATAACGCATTAAATGTTTTTTCCGCTTCTTCGTCATTTGAGCATTCCACAATCACCGATATATTTTCGTGAAATGTTATGTTCCGCGGACTCGATTCATGATATTCAATATCGTTTCGCTCCGCTACATCAAACCCCAGCTCTTCCACGTCGAACATCTCGCCCAGCTCTTCAAGCTCGGTCTCCATCGTGTCGAAATCCCACGCCGACAGCTCGGCGGTCTTGTTGTGGGCGAGAGCGTACATCCGCCGTTCCTCATCCGTCAGATCGTCCAGCCGGATTATCGGCACTTCGGCGAGATTCAGCTTCTTAGCCGCCAGAAGCCGCCCGTGTCCCTCGACGATGATATCCTTGCCCCATACACCTATCGGGTCTTTAAATCCGAAACGCTTTATCGACGCCGCGATAGCGTCGATATCCTTATCTCCGTGTTTTCTCGCGTTCCGCTCATACGGTTTCAGCTTGTCGAGCGGAACGTATTCGATTTTGAGTCTGTAGCTTTCGTCCATGTCTGATTCTCCCCTCAGAACGGCAGTTCGTCATTTTCCGCGATCTCAACGACGTTCGGCGGAATGTCCGCCACGTCCTTTTTATACGCCGTCGGCACATAATTCGTCGGCTCCGGCTGCGGCTGCTGATATCCGCCCGACGTCTCCGCCTTGCTGTCAACGAACTGGACGTTGCTCACGATCACGTCGGTCATGTAGTGTTTGATCCCCTTATCATCGGTCCAGTTGTTAAACTGTATTCTGCCTTCGGCAAACATCGCCTGACCCTTGCGGAAATACTGGCTCACAAAAAGCGCCGTCTTTTCGTAGGCTATGCAGCGGAAGAAGTCCGCCTGATCCTGATTGTTCCGGCTCTGCCGGTTGACAGCCAGATTCCATGTGACCACGTTCGTCCCGCTCGCCGTGGTTTTGACCTCGGGATCGCCCGTCAGACGTCCGCCGAGCATGACGCGGTTGTAGTTGAAATTACTCATGATTCAAAATTCCTCTCCGTTCTCGATATATTCCTGATAAAATTCTTCTTCGACCTTCTCGGTGTCCCAGCCGTAAGCCCGAAGCTGATCCTCCACCCACTCCGGGTATGTCCATGCTTTCGACTGCTCCAATTTCCGCACTTTGTCAGACATGGAACGTTTCATCCGCTCCGATCCGACCAGCTCGTACCGTTCCCTCGTGACATAACACGCCCGGAACATAGCCCGGTAGAAGCGCTTCATGCGGACAAGCCCGAATCCGCACTCCGTGTGCAGCGTCCACAGGATGATGTTAAACACCATGTCGAGAAAATCCTTTTTCTGCCGCTCAAACTCATCCGTCGCCGCCGCTATGACGGCTTTTTTTGTTTTGGCGTCGAATCCGTCTATCGGTCTCGCCAATCTCGCCTTCATGACGGATCACCCCCTCCGCCCATGACCAGCGCCACGATGATAAGGCACAACAGCGACCCGGCGAAGACGCCGAGCGCGAACAGCATGATCCCGCTCATATCTCGCCCCTCGCTCTCATGTCCTCGGTCTCGGCGATCACGTCGGCGAAATCCTCACGCGACAGTCCCATCCGACCGAGCTTTTTCCGGCGTCTCTCTATCATGCCGTTTTTTGCGAGCACCAACAGGCGATAGTTGACCTCGTTGTAAGACAGTCCCGTGATCTCGGCTATTTCCCTGATTTTCTTCCCGGCCTTGCGCAGGACAAGAACCGTTGTGTCGCACTCCATCATCTCAGCGCCTCCCATATCAGCCGTCTGAGCCATTTTATGGCATCGATGTTAAGCTCATGGCACATCGTGATCGCCCGCTTCATCGGTATCACACGGTATCCTCTCCGCCATTGGTAGAGCGAGCAGTTAGTCACTCCGGCGGCTTTCGCCATCTCAGCCACTCCTGAGCCGGTTTCTCTCATGATCTCATTTATCCACGTTTTCTGCGCCGTAAGCAAGCGCTTGCGTATCTCCGTCATCTTTGGTCTCCCTTTCCAGATATTTCTCGATTATCTCTCTCGCCTCATCCGCGCCTTTCGCCACGGCTGTGGCATAGCCTTCATTCGCCATGTCCCGCAGAAACTCCGCCTGCCTGTCTGATAATACTCCGCCGTGCCGCCGCTTCATTTCGATCCACAGCCCGTGGAATGGTCTGACTGGGTGCGGCAGAAAGAGGTCTGACACTCCCGGTTTTACGCCGAGACGCTTAAATTTAGCCGCCTCAGCGCCTGAGCGGTGTCCGCCGTTGGGGGTGTGGTGCAGCCATTTCAGAGCCTTTCGATGCGGCGACCACGCCGCCCATTCCATCACGGCTTCCTGTTCGGCGTCCTCGGATGGGTTAAAGTCCTGCGGTTTTAGTGTCGCTTTCATACTCATTTATCATCCCGGCTCAGTAAGAGCAGCAGCAGCAGTCTGGCATGGGGATTTTGTTATTTCTTATTCGGAAATAATATGTTTTCAGCCTGTCTTCGCCGACGGCTTTGATACAGTTTTCGGCGTCTTCCCGTGTTGCGAATCTCATTTCTCCGTATGTTATGTCTTTTAATAAATCCCTAACTACCTGCACTCGATAGCCGTCACAGCTCAATTTCCACAGATCGTCCCATGTTCCCGCCCATTCCCGTATCTCAGCGAGAACTTTCCAGCGCTCAGCGGCGAACTTAGCGTCGTCTTCCGATTTATACACATTCGCGGCTGCAAATAAGCCAGTATCGATGCTGCCGCAATCCCAATTAAAAGACAAAATGCTTGCATCCCTGCTGATTAGGTAATACGTTTCATTGAAAACGGGCTTCCATCTCGGGTGCGGAGGCTTCGGCGTCGCTCCGTCCTCCACGTTTTCCCGCTTCAGTGCGGCTATTTCCCGCTCCAACGCTTCCAGCCTCTGCTCATACTCCTTGCTTGTCATCCTGATCTCCTTTCCTTTCGTCCTCTCTCGTCTTCGCCATGACAACGGTTAGCGCATTGACCGCCTCGATCAGATCGTCGATCTCTCTTTCGAGGCTGGCAATGGCTTTTATCAGCCGCTCATAATCGTCACGCCTCATCCGCCGCCTCCCGCCATGGCTTTCATCTGCGCCTCGCTTGCCTCAACAGCCGCCGCGAAGAAGGCGGACGTGTCAAACGATGATTCCTTCGCCGTGTCCGGCAAGGTCGTTCCCTGATCCGTCCATCGCCTTTCGGCTATGTATCTCGCTGGCATAGGGATGTACCTCCCGCCATCCTGTGTCCATTGTCGTGACGTCTTCGCCCGCTCGACAGCCTCGGCGATCATAGCTCCGTCGCCATATTTGATATCCCCCGCTTCTACGGCGCTTATCCATGCGTCCGACGCGGCGCTCAGCCCGTCCTTCCGTGGGTACGCGTCCCAAAATAAATCAAAATCGCTCTTATCTCTCTCTCTCTCCCTCGCCTTTCCCCCGGCGATGATACGTTGAGAGGGAGAGGTAGGAGAGAGAGAGAGAGTATTATTATTAATATTATTATTATTATTAATATTATCACTTACACTTATATTATCATTTATACTTACCTTTATGGTTTCGCTTGGGTTATGGTTGGGTTTCTGTTGGGTTATGGTTGGGTTATGGTTGGGTTTTGCCTCGGTTTTTGGTCTACCACCTTTAGCGCCGTTCTCTTTGTTTGCCTCTTTTTTCGCGTTCGCGCCGTCTATCAATTTCTTCGCGTGGCGGAACGCTATCCTTACAGCAGCGGATTCGTGCTCTGCCTCAGTTCCGTATAAGCCGTAGTTGATAACAGCCTCAAGGTACTCTCCCCTTTCCTCCGCCGTCATGTCCTCGGCGTCTTCCATGTACAGCGCCAAAAACGCGAAAGATTCGTTCGCCATGTCCTCTCTCCTTAATTCTCCTTTATGGTATATAGATTCCATCATAATCAGTTAAAAGCGGATATCTGTCTCTACAGACTTTATGATACTTTTCCAATCCTTCATCATTGATTGTTTTAAGCAATGTCACGAGAAGTCTTTCCGTCTCAGGATGAAAGTGACGTCCCGCCCTTACTTTGTTGTAATAATTCAGCGGTTCGGCCTGTGTCCATTTATCACCGCCGTATACCATTCCCGCACCGATCCAGTCGCAGATCATCTCAACAACGTAATTGGAAGGAATCTTGTAGGCAATGATTTCACCGTTCTCATCAAAGTCTGTCCACCATTCCCAATGATGCTTGTTACGCCCCTTGTGATGGAGCCATGCCACGGAATACCCCTCCTTTGCTTTCTGCGCTTCTATCGGGGATTTATTGCCTTGGAAATATCGAGCCGACGCTGAGAACTCCTCTATGCTGAATTTAGACATATCATGGATTATACCCTGCCATCTAATTCCGCAGGCCTTACACTCGCGATATACTATGGCCTTGTGTTTCCAGACGGTCTTGAAATGTTTCCATCTTGCACCCATAATAATTTTCCCTTAAGGGGAGATTTCCTCCCCTGTTCTCAATACGGTTCCTCACTCAGATGTTCCGGCACTTCCTCCGGCTCGGTCTCGCTCTTGCTCGCCGACTCGGTGATCATTTTGGATGCCTCAATGATCATCCCGCCGATATTATCCTCGGTGACGGTCTGACCGCCGACGACCGCCTTGCATATATCCGCAGCCTTCGCCTCGTCGCCCTCGACCTGCTCAAGGACGGCATTCCAAAGCCGCATCTTCGGCGACGGCTGTCTCGGCTGTTCGGGTTCTGCCGGAGCTGGAGCCGGAGCGGTCTTGTCCTCATACTGCAATTCCTGATTTGCCGCAATATCGTCGCCCTCGTCTGCCGTATAATATCCCATAAGCACCTCCGGGCAATTCGTCCGAGCAAAGAATACGGCGGCGCGATAACGGAACATCTGTTCGCGCATGGTGTTCCATTTTGATTTCTGCACATAGCCCGATTTTGTCGTGCTGTCCTTGTTCCACCCCTCGTTTACGACCATATCCCACGTTATCGGGCTTCCGAAGACCTTTTCGCCTGTTGCCTTTTCGATTGCCCAAGCCGTGCATTCGACGGCTTCTCCGGCGTCGTTGTGCTTAATCTCAAATTTGAGATTGCCCACATACAGTCCGCTCGAATTTATAGCTCCAATAGTGTAGTCCGACTTCCAGCGAGCATTACCTTTGACCATCTGGAGATTCTGCATCACCGTAAAGGCGTCCATATGGTGAGTTATACTGATTGATAGCGCCGCCATTACGTCCTGCGGCTTTCCTCTGTAGGAGTCCGGGACAAAATTTGACTGAGCGAGAAACTCGCAGGTTTTATACACGTTCGGATTTGTAAAAACATCATAGGTCGTCAGCGTGCTCGGCACGACGCTGTTGTTGTAGTTCGCGATAGCTGTGTTATCCATGATTTGATCTCCTTTCACGCCGGTCGGATATCTTCCGGCTTGACCTGATATATTGTTCTCGATTCCGTTGTCGGGTCTTCTATGATTGCCGACGTCTTGATCCTGCCGTTGATCCATTGCGAGAGCACACCCTGCAAAAAGCATCGTTTGCCGTCGTATATCACCCATGACTGCGCCTTGAAAGCGCTCGACAGTTCGTTAATTGTCATCTTTCCGACCCTTCTTTCGCTTTTCCCGGAGCATATGAGTGTATGCTTCGGGATTCCATACATTTTCCAACGCCCGGCGCGCCCTCGCCGCCTCACGCTCGTCTGCGTATGCCTTGTAATCCGGGCATTTGGCATGACAGCCGAGGTGACGGAGAGCGCATCCGTGGCATGGGGAATCACGCATTATTTGATTATCACGCTCCTGTGTGTAACCATCCTCGCCCCGTCGACGGTCTCGCCTTTGTTGATCGCGTCGCGGATCGCCGTCTTCGAGACTTCCCATTTGATTTTTTTATATTCCATCGGGACGAGCTGCTCGTCCGTCACCTCAACGGCTTCGGTGTCTTTCAGCGTTATCTTCGCCGCGACGGTCTCGATCTTGTCTTTGCCGACGCTCTCCATGTTGTTTTTGAGATATTCTCGCAGCCATTTGACCTTCTTTTCCCCGGCTCGTCTTCTTGCCGCGATGTCCCGCTCAAACTGCTGTTGTGTCTCGATAAATCCCTCGGCGAGCCTGATCGCCACGGCTACCGCTTCGGCTTTTTCCTCAAAAGCGGCGTTCGCCGCCTCAAGCTCGACCATGCCGTAGACCTCGCCTGTTTCGAGATCGACTTCGATCGCTTGCGCAAGGGCGATAAGCTCGTCAGCCGTCGTTTTCAGCGTCGGCTTTTTAACCTTCCTTGCCGGGGCGACCGTCTCGGCGACGATCTCTTTCTTCTCCTCACTCACAGGCTGTACCCCCCCCCGATTTCGCCCTGCTGTTATACAAATGCGTCATAAGCCCGTTATAGTTGATATTTAGCTTCTCGGCGATTTGCTTTAGTGTAAAGCCTTTTCGCCGGCGCTTCACAATCTTCGGGTCAAGCTCTACCCAGTTGTAGTGGCTGCGTAATAAATGCTGTTGTGTCACGTTTTGGTCTCCTTTCCTCTTGACAAAACGTCAATCCTATGCTATAATATACTTGCCTTATCCGATTGCTCATCTCTCTTTTGATGTGTGTCCGGATTTGGTCTCCTTTTGCTCCCCGGATTGGTCTCCGGGGAGCGTTTTTGTCGTTACGCCGACGCGGGGATGTGGAAAAGCTTGTCGAAGATAAGCTGATATTTCGCGGCGCTGGCATAATCGCCCATGTTCTCGGCCTTGATCTTCGCGCCCATGACGGCGGTCATAGCCATGCAAATTTCATCCGCCGTCAGCGTCTCTCTCTTCTCCCGCTCATCGGCTTCCGCCATAAGCTGTCTCTCACACTCGGCTTTTGCCATGCTCATTCCGTCTCCGTCCATTTTGGTCTCCTTCGGTATGAATACCACTTCAATATCAGTCGGCACTTCTATAAATCCCGCTCGCTCGTCAACCACGACCTTCGGGCGATTTCTGTTTCGGGTATTCAGCATAGTCCGAACACTCCCAGTATCGTCTCAGGCTCGTGAATCGATCTGACCGCCAGCGCCATCCATGCGGCATTTTTTTGTTTTTCAGTCAGCGAGACGAATTCTTCGCCGTCATCGCCGTACATGATCACCGTTCCGACAACGATCACCGTCCCGACGATGACATCCGGCGCGATGGAAAGATTCGGGGCAAGCCCCTTTATCTTTCCCTCTTCATTGCAGATAATCTTGACTCCCGACGCTCCCGGACACGGAACCGTCTCTATATATCCGCCGACGATCCGCTGAAACTCCGCAAGCTCGTTCTCGATCTCAGCTTCATATGGAGCTCTGTACGGCTCTTTGATCATGACCTTAATCTTCATAAGGCTTCATCCTCGAATCTTGTTTCATATCGCCCCGCTTTGTAATACTCACAGGGGCGATCTTTTTCCGTTCTGATGCAGTCGCCGGGCTTGTATGTTACGCTTCTCACGACCATCGAGCAGTAGCCTTCGCCGGGGAGCAGCTTCTTCCCGCTCGCGCTCGTCCGCGCTTCGTCGAGCCATTTGCACCCGTGACAGTTGTTAATCTTCATACGGCGTCCCCTCCCCGAAGGTGTAGGTCTCCTTACTGTAATCGTCAAACTCCTGCCGGAAATAATTGTGCCCGTCCCGCGATCCTCTCCAATAGTAATAGTCGCTCGGTATCACTCTTCCGCTGTCCTGCCCGGTCTCCCGCTCGTCTGTCCATCTGTCATACACATCTGCGGCAAGTACTCTCGCCCAATCATCGACAGGGAATTTATACGAATATCCGCCGAACTGATACGGCTGTTCGAGCACGTCTATGACGTTGTCCGGCCATCGGTCGTCATCCACGCGGTTGAGCACTACCCACACGCAGGCGGCTTTTTCCGTCGTGGACTTCACGCCCCGCGCCTCGCCCCAGAGCATTTTGGCGAGAGCGTTTATCTCGGCGATCTCATCGACCGTTCTCACTCTGCCGAGGCATTCGGCGTATGCCGTCTCCGGCTCTTCGGCGGCGACCGGCATGTTGAAGAAGGTGTATGCGCTCCCCATCAGCATGACGGCGGAGGCGATCCCAGCGGCCACCTTGATCTTATCCATTCTCATCACCTGCTTTTCCCGTGGCATCTAATAATGACTGATCATAAATTTGTTCTGATAACTGCCACAATGCAGTCTTGTCGACCCCAAGCTGTTCGTGAGCTTTCAGCACAGTAAGGACTCCTACCATCACCGAGGTGACCGCTAATTTCTCACTATCTCCCGGGAAAATACCGTAGGTATGATGTATTGATCTAATATAGGCTTCGTCGGAAACCCCAAATGCCGCTATCACATCCAGCAATGGCACCTCAGACTTCATGACGTGCTCAACCGTCGCCCTTGCTTCTCTCTCTGCCTGTTTTATAAGGTCTTCGAGATTAATTCTCTCGTTATCCATCCCTCACGCCCTCACTCTCTCGACGTGCCGATACGCCGCCTCGATGGTCTGAAACACGTCGCCGAGCCTCGCCCGGACGCGATCCATCTTGCCGTTGCGCCACACGGCGCGGAAAACCTGACCGTATTTCGTGTCGACGTAATAGTACGTCTCTCCCTCTTCCGGCGCCCATGCCTCCGGCTTCTCCGGCTCGACCGGCTCACCTTCTTCCGGCTGGATCATGCCCGACGCCCTCTTGATACTCTCCTCAAGCCCGTCCAGCGCGGCGAACAAATCCGACATCTGCCGCTCGATCCGCTCGACGTCCTCTCCGTCCTGACCTTCGACAGCGAGCAGTCTGTCGATCATACGCTCGGCGGCGTCCATGCCGACGACCGTGATGTTGATGTCCATTGTGATTGGTCTCCTTTGATGTTGTAATATTTCTCGCCGACCTTCTCGGCGATGGTTTCAAACTTTCTCCCGCACATGACCGCCGACATACCTTCGAGATAATCCTTCTCGGCGATCTCCTTTTCTCCGGCTTCTTCGCGGGATATCGTCTCGCCCGTAGCGAGATCGACCGTCAGCCGGATCACTCTGGCGGTCATATCGCCGCCCCGAAGGTTTTCTCGTAGAGCGTCAGCAGCTTTCGCGATTCGCTCACGATCTTCTGCGCTCTCTCGCCGTGGGTGATGCCGCTCACGGCTCTGCTGATATCAGCCGTGTCGTACACCTGACCCTTGCGTTCGAGATTTTTTCTGAGCCATTGCTGACTCAGACCGTTCTCGGCGAGCGCTGCCTTGATATCCAGTCCGTCCACTCTGATCTCCTTTCTACATATTGACAAATTTTATTTTTGATGGTATAATATATATGTGGTTTTGGTTGCAGCAGATTTCAGCATGAAAGTTTCTGTAACTTACATTAATATTATACCACCAAATATTCTTTTTGTCAATAGAAACTCTCAAATATTTACTATACAAGTTACACAAACTATCATCGCGGTTTTTGTACACTTTTATGGTGATTGAAATGTATAAAAAAATTTCGATACCCTCGACAACGTCGAAGACATACCCTTCCGCAACGCCTCACCCGCCCAGCTCGGCGAGATAAAAAAAGTCCTCTCCGAAACGGAGAAGCAGATCGCCGGGATCGTCGAAGCCGTGACTGCCGGAATGTATTCCCCCGCTCTGAATCAGAAGATGGCGGAGCTTGAAGCGAGGAAGGACGTCTACCTCGCCCGGCTTCGGGATATCGAGCGCCGAGCGGCTACCACGACGGCAAGCAGGGATGAAATACTTCAATACCTCTCCACGTTCGGGGATATCCGCTCCGCCGAACCGCATGAGCAGCGGAGAGCGGTCGAGGTATTTGTCGATAAGATCGTCGTCACAGATAGCAAGGCGGAGATAAGCATCCTCTCCCCGGTCGGAGGTGGGGAAAATGCGTCTGAGATTGGCGCCGGGCTATCCGCACCACTGCAACGCGAAATCGTCTTCATCATTTCGCGCTACATACAAAAAAATACCCGTCGATAATGGCGGGTATTTTTTTATCGTTTCTTGTATGGGGAGCGGAGCTTTCCGCCCCCCTTGGTTTTGTTACTCGGCTATCTGGCATTCGCCTGTGACTATCGCCGTGATCCTGTCGAGTTTTCTTTTGCTCTCTTTGTATTCCTTGCGAAGGTCGAGATACTCATTAGCGGTATCGTTCAGGTCTTTCTTGAGCTCTTCGATCTGCTCGTCTCTGGATTTGATTCTAAACGCCTCGCGCTCAAGCTTGATGAGAAGCTGAAGCTCTCTCTTCCAAAAGCCCGCCTTGAAGTTCTTCTTCCACTCCTTGCAGAACTCGTCCTTGTTGACGCACTCGCTGTCGTAGTAGCTCTGCTCGATGTATCTGTACTCGTCGTACTCGACCGTCCAGCCGTCTTCGCCGCGTCTGATTTCGGGAGTGTAGCCTGTTCTTTCAATAAATTCGTGGCGCATCATGATTCTGGTCTCCTTTTTGGTTTTGGTTGGTGTTCTCTCTTAACTGTATATATTATACCACATTTACATCCAAATGTCAATACCTTTTTGGAAAAAAGTTTGAAAAAAGCCGAGATTTTTTCTCGGCTTACGATCATTTTGTTTCGGCATACTTTGCCATGAAGCGCCGGAGCGCTGTCGCCATAGGCTCGCCCTTGGCTTCGCACGCCGCCTGAAATCTGTCATATTCGTCACGCTGAACCTTGATGGTCAGCGCTCTGAGGTGCGTCCTGTGATACTCGGCGATGTAGGCTTTCTGGTCAAAGTCGCCTGACGGTTTTTTCGGCATGGTCTTCACTTCTCCTATGATTCAAGCGCTTCAATTCTTATCGGGACGATTTCGTATAGTTTTCCACACATTCGGTGTTTAAATTCGCTGTTTGCCATTTCAAGCGTATCAAATGTCATTGCCTGATCAAAAGACGTTCTTTGAATATATGGATGATGCCTATAATCTGTCCCATATACCCATTTCCTTGTTTTTTTGTTTCTAATCGCGTACATGACGTCCTTTCTGCGGGGGAATTGCCGCCCCCGCTCGGCTTGGTTTTTACGCGCTGATTTTGTCGATGATCCTCTGCGCCGCGCTCTGGATGTTCCCGAACAGGCGTTTCAGCTCCTTGGTGTCTTTCCCGTTCGACCACGAAGCGATATAATCAAAGCTGTATGACGATGTGTCAACGCCGATCCGGTTGCAGACGATAAACGCCGTTGATTCCGCTTCGATCTCTCTGTCTTCCCGGCTGTTCTGATCCCGTTCGTCGTCATCCCAAAGGAGCGAGTGAGCGACCTCGTGTATCAGCGTCTTCACCCTCTGCCGGTCGTCAAGGCCGTCGCGAATCTGGATGGTTTTTTCGTCGTTTCTGCAAACCCCGAAGCCCCTGCCGTCATACCCATAACTCACGGCGTAATCCGTCGCCGCCGCGATCCTCTCCGTAAGCTCCGCCACATTCTCGACATCGCCGTAAAGCTCATCGCAGATAGTCGGGACGTCCTCCCCCGACGTCTGGCTGATATCAAACACGCTCACGGTCTTAAAATACCGGGAAACAATCTCCCGCTCTTCCCCGCTGTCGTCCTCGACGGTCTTCTTGCTGACGCACGGAGCGAGAATCCTTATGCCGCGTTCGCCCTTGTTGACTTGCCGCTTCATCTTCTGCCACGTGTTATATCCGGCGACATAGGACGCGTCGGGTCTCTGCATGAGAATCAGAATCATATTCCCGAGGCTGTAATCGTGGAATCGCGCCGCAAATCTCAGGAACTCCGCCCACCTCTCGGACGTGAGCACATCCTTCACGCCCTGCTCGATCATGTCGATCATATAATGAGTGCTGGTCTTGGCCTCCATTTTGGTCTCCTTCTCCCCGTCTCGCCGTTAGGTCAGCGGGTTTTAGTGTTTATTTTACTTCTTTAATTTTGACTTCATATCCGGCATTTTGAAGAAGTTCCGCTTCAAATTTTGCGTCTTCTAAAGTGTCATAAGCTATCGGATATTGAGTTAATAATCCTTTGCGGTTGTAATCAACCTTGCAATGACGTTTGAAAGTCTTTGTTGAATTTGGCTTTCTCATGTAAATGCCGTACTTCATTTTATGTACCTCTCTGTTGTTTCTATGTGGTTCTCTCTTTGACTGTATATATTATACCACATTTGGATGTAAATGTCAATACCTTTTTGAAAAAAAGTTGAAAAAAGCCGAGATTTTTTTCTCGGCTTTTTACGGTTATTTCAGCAACGTCTCGATCAGCTCGTCGATGATCGCCCCGCCGGATTTCCCGGTCTCGGACATTGCCCGACGTACGCGCTCGGCGTTGCTCGCCTTGATACGGAACGAGACCAGTTCCAGCGTCTCATCCTCGACGATCTCGCCGAAAGCTGCGTCGTACTCATCCGTCGTCAGATGCTCTTCCGCCCACGCCTCGGCTTCCTTGACCGTCATGGGGACGATCTTCGCTCCGCCGCTCCATGTGTTCTGACCTGCCGATTCCCGGTATTTGGTCATCGGGCCTCCCTCGCCGTGCAGGAAAAACTCGCCCGTGCGCTTACGGTACAGCGTTTCCTCATAGTGCGAGAAATCTCTCCAGTTTCCGGCATTGGCGCAGCTGCCGATCTCATGCGCCGTCTCGGTGTCGTAAACTTTGCCGTTGATGTAGCGTTTCATTTTGATCTCCCTTTCCGGGCGGTTTAGCCGCCGCCCTCGGTTGTTGGTGTGAGTTAGTTCATTTTTTCGCCGTTGATGTAGATTATGCCTTTCGTTCCGCATTTTTCGCCGTTAAATCCGACATTAAACCGCTGGCATACATCGCCGATCAGTTGATATATGGCTGAACATGCTGCACGGTTGGCCTCTCTCTGCTCCTCGTAGTTGTCGGGGTTGTGCCATTGAGATTCATAGTAGTCATGCGATCTGACCATCATTTCGAGAATGGTTCTGACGTCGTTGCTCATCATTTTGATCTCCTTCTGCCCGGATTTGCCGCCGGGCTCGGCGTTATATATAATGTCAGCTTCTCTTTTTGGCGTAGAGGATGTCATACAGTTTGCGCTTGACATCGAGATCATCACCCCATTTTTTGATATATACCACAATAGTTTTGGTTTCGGGGTCATAGCTGTCCGGCTTGGTGTAGTAACCGTTAAGCATTTTTTTGTAAAAACCGTAGAACACACGGATTTCACCATAATACAGGAGCTCTGGGCCGTTTTTTTCTATAAATTCATAATATTCTTCGTCGCTCATCGAGTTAATCCAATTCGCGACGCTGCCGTATTTGGTCTCATCGATCTCGGCTATTTCTCTGGCGGTTTCGGGTTTGAACTGTTCAAAGCAGTAGATTTTCATTTTGGTCTCCTTTTTGCTCTTGATTGGTGTCTTCCTTTGTTCTGTATATATTATACCACAAACTTGCTATAAAGTCAATAAGAAAAGCCCATAGTTTACAAATAATTAATAGTTGATAGCAACTAAAAAGCACCCGCATAAAAGCGGATGCTTAAACATCATTCCCCGCGCAGCTTGCGCATGACACCGGCATACAGACGGGGATTTACAGCCTGCAACACCGTCATCAGCTCGTCTACGATGGGGATAATCTCATCTGCCGGGCGACCGTTGACCGCCTCGGCGAAATCGGTGGAACTGTCAACGTATATATACTGCCCTCCACGTTTCGGCTCGGCGGCGTAGGAATATCGTTCCGGCTCCGGCTCGCCCGACAGATGATCCTGTATGATGTAGTAGCTCGCCAGCTTTCGGCAGGTGTCTGCCGTGGGATTCTCCACAGCGTGACACTCGTCAATCGCGGCTCTGATCTCTCGCTCGGTTATCATCGGCGGTCACCCGCCCTTTCAGTCCCGCTCCATCTGAGAGATGCATTTCTGGATTGCGTTCCTCGTCTTATCGTCGGGAGCGTCCTCCATCATGTCTTCCAGTTTCTCGATCATGGCTTCTCTGCCGTCGTCCCGGCTGTATCTACCGTTCGAGGAGCGGCGCTGATTTCGGGCGTAGGCGTATCGCGGATAATATCCGCTGTAACCTCCGCCCATGTTTCCGCCGTCGTTGTAGCTGTTTCCGCCTCTGCCGTCCCTCTGCGAATATTCACCCTCGCCGCTCATGGCGATAATGGTCTCGATTGATTTCAGCGAGTGCGTCAGCTTGTCTACGGTATCGAGACTTCCGGCGGTCAGCTCGCCCTTGTTGGAAATCTCTTTTATTTCCTGTTCGAGCATTTCTTTAAGATCGTGTAATGCTTTCATCGTTTCGTCCTCACGCTATTCGGTTGATTACAAGGTTCGCATTTATGACCTCGATCTCCGGCGTCGGAACGGTCGCCGCTTCGCCGGTTATGCCGCTGACATAGCGGACTGACACCGAAAAGCAACAGCCCCTCGGCACATCAATGATCGCGGTACTGGTCACATTGCCGTACACGTCCACGGCGGCGGCAGGGTATATTGCCCTGCTCGTCTGCCTTGGCTCTCCGTTCTCGGCTATCGCAACGGCTATCGGCGTTACCTCGCCCCCTGTCGGGATCGCGATGTTGCCGTTAAAGGTCACCTGATATCTCGCCTTGCATCCGTTCGGGTTTGAGACGATCCCCTTGAGAATAAAAATCCCTGATTCGTCCTGATGGTACACATATCCCCTCGGACACGGGATAGAAGCCGTGAACAGTATCGGCGTATTAAGCTCGACAAGCTGTTCGGCATTGGCTACATATTCTGCCATATGGGATCACCTCGTCACGCAGCGCAACCGCACGGACAACCGCTGTTGTTATAGGCGTTGTTCACGGGGCACGTGAAGATCGGCTGGTTTCCGTAGACCGGCATAGTCCCGACCGGGCAATCTCTCAGGCGGTTATACATGGCGTCGATCTCGCTGTTCTGTCCGGCAAGGATTCTCGCCGTCTGAACATCCTGCGAAGCCTGCCCGCGAGAGTACATAAGCTCGGAGCGGAGCTGAGCGATTGTGTCGTTCTTCTGCTCGATCTGATTCTGGCAGTTCTGGTCCTTGATGGACTGTATGCCGCTGGTGATCGCGTTGAGCAGGGTGTTTGTATTGGCGGCATTCTGAGTCGAAACGGCCTGAAGCGCGTTCGTCACGGCGGCACGGTCATTGCACGCCTCGGTCGCGACGGTGTATTTCAGATCGGCGGTCGCGGCACGATTCTCGCAGCAGCAGTTCTGGAGCGCCGACTGGAGCCCGAACATCTGATTCATGTCCGCCATCTGACGGCTGTTGGCGGCGATCTCCGCCTGAGCGAAGCCGTTGGAGACAGCCTGATTTACTCCGGCGAAGCCGTTACACAGCTGGGTCGATACGTTCCCGAAGCCGTTGTTGACGGCGTTCTGAATGCCGTTGATCCCGGTCATTACATAATTCTGGTCGAAACCGCGCTGAACATCGTTGTTGGTGTTGGTCTGCCCGGCGTACATCCACGGCATGAAGCCTCCATAGCCTCCGCCGAAGCCGTTGCCCCATCCGCCGTTGAGCATGAAGAGGAACAGCAGTATAATCCACCAGCCGCCGTCTCCGCCCCATCCGAAGCCGGAGCCTGATCCGCCGTTATTGGTGACAGCCGCGATGTCGGCGGGTGTCATCTCGCTTGCAGTTATAGACATTTTTTAACCTCTTTTTTGTGTGAAAAAAGCGTATATACAATCCTGCGCAGGAAATTGTATTCCAAAAAGTACAGCATTTACCTTCCGCCGAGCATCCGCTGTATCTGAGTAGCGGCAGAAGAAAGCTGATTATACTGTGCCTGAGTCATCCGCCCGGAGTTTAAAAGCTGCTGGACGGTCTGCCTCGGGTCGCCGGAGAAGGTCTGCCGAAACTGCTCCAGCCTTGACATCATCGCGCTCATCGGATTCATGGCGGTCTGCCCGCCGAGAGTGTTATACAGCGGATTCATCCTTATCCCCCCTCAAAGCCTCTACGATGCGTTTTAAGGCATCAAATTCGTCTTTGGTGACATATCGGGCGTCTATACCTTCCCCACCCTTAAAATCGATTTTAGAGCCGTTCTGCGCCATCTCGTGATACTCAAACACGCGGAGCGGGAGCGGCATACCCGAAGCGTCGGATGATTTGATATAGAACCTCTCCGCCTCGCTGTCCATCAGCAGAACCGTCGTTGACGGTGCGAGCAGATATGATTTCGCTCCGTTCTCGCCCTGCACCCAGATAAGCCCACCGCCGGGCGTCTGCGGCTGCTGCGGCTGGATGTTCTGCGGAACGGAAGGGTAAGCCGGTACCTGCGGCTGATATCCCGGCGCGTAATACGTATTATTATACGGCATATCTCTCGCCTCCTACATCCTCCCAGATATCGGTAACGATCTCATCACCGCTGTCCCAGATATCATACAGGATACCGTCTATCACGGCGGCGACGTGTCCCTCCATGCCGAGGACATATCTTCCCGACGGATGATCGTCCGCGAACTCCCCCGCCGTTACGATCCCGGCGACGGGACGCTTGACATATCCATGCTTAATCAGCACTTCGCCCCATACGTCGTTGCCCGAGGGCATATCGCACATTATCGCTCCTTGTATAGCCATCATCCAGTAAGCGTCCTCCCATGACACGCCGAGAGCGAGGGAAACAGCCCGAACGGAGCAGTCTCCGCGCCGCTTTCGGCAAGGATTCGGATTCAAAAATTTGAACATAAAAAAATACCGACAGTCTTGTTTGACTGTCGGTATTATACCATTATCCGATTGTTTTTACGATGAAGCCGCCGGGCGCTCTTTGTGCAGATTTAGTGCGTCTTTCGGACGTGCCTGAAAACGATATCCTGCCCCTTATAGACTATGGTCTTGATCTGTCTGACTGACATATCATACATCTCCGCTAAAGGCTCGAAACATATACCATCAATCAGCCGGGATTTTAAAACGCATCTATCGCGCTTGCTATGGATGTACTCATCAATAGCCTCGGCGATCTCCGAATTGGTGTATTCGATCATTTCTTAGTCTTGATCCTTCCCGTACCGCCGCACATGTTGCATTTCCGATAGCCGGAGTTCCCGCCGTATTTACGGACGCGCCGCCTGACCGTCACCTTCGCCTTCGCCATATACAGTCACCTCACCGCTTGCGTTCGCGATTGCCGTGCCTCCGCCGTCTGTGTTGGATTCGACGGTATATTCCTCCGTCATATACTGGCTCTCATATATCAGCCATCCGACGTTTGATCCGACGAGCAGACATATCAGCAGAATCACCGTAATCCACAGCCGTTTCAGATTTCGCTCGCCTCTCGCCATCTCGCCCTCATAGACGAGATACGGCACGGCGGTCGTCTTGTTATCGCACCCTTTGCAGTCCATGTTTTAACCTCCGAGAAATATCTTGATGACAAGGGCGATTATCCCGCCCGCGATGGCGGTCGTCAGCCAGTTGTTGACGTTAAGCCTGTACTCGATGACGGCGAGCTTTTTGTCGTCGCTGTGGAGCTTCCTGTCGATGTCTTTCTGTGTTGTGTCGCAGTCCTCCCGCTTGACATACCGCTCGTCGAGCCGTCGTGTGATCGTCTGCATATCCTTCTCGTCAATCGGCATTGCCGCCCTCCCCGTCGTGATCGTCTCCGGCGTGAGCCGCGTCCGCGAAGCCTTCGGCGAGGATATACGCTATCAGCACTCCCGCCGCCGAGATTATCGCCGTGACCTGAGTTGTCACAGCGTCCGAAGCGCCGACGAATGCGAGAACAGCCGCGACGACGCCGCCGACAGCCGCCCAAAATTTTCGTGAACTTAACTTGCGCCGCCAATCGATTTTCATGAAATTGCCTCCGTTTGTCCGCTTGCTGTCTGAGTTGCTTAACTTGCCCGTAACTTGCCAAGTTGAGGAATCAGTTGAGGAAACGATTGTACTATAAGTATTTTCTGTTGTAGTACAATTTTCTTCAGACCATTTGTTCATATAATTTTCTCCACAGATCGCTGGCGTATTTGTATGCGTTGAGATAATCCCGTGTCTGTTGCTCGAATCTGCATTTTCGACATACCAGATCGGCATAATCGGGAGCGGCGACGGGCAGATCGTAGTACCTCATCCCGGCGACGTTCTGGACGCCGAGATAATTAGCGGCGTTTATGCGGTTCCCGCCCCGCCTCACCTCGAAATGCAGATGATCTCCGAAGCTGTACCCGGTGTGCCCCTGTTTGCCGATCCTCTGTCCCGCTGTGACGGTCTCGCCCTTCTCGACGTACCGCTCGGCAAGATGACAGTAATATATCACGTTCCCGTCCTCGCCCTCGACGGAGACGTAATTCCCCCATTGCCATGTGAGATTCGAGTGATCGTAGATGATCCGCGATTGTATGACCTTCCCGCCGACCGAAGCGCAAACGTCTGTATCGCCGTCAGCCCCGACAAGATCGATCCCGCCGTGGAACTCTCTCACGCCTGACAGCGTGCGCCATCCATACGGCGACGACACCCGGAAGCGCCCGCCCATGTAAGGCGAATATACCATAATCGTCACCTCGTCCAGATGATGTCGCCGACCCCGGCTCGAACGGCGTCGAAATACACGCTTTCCGGGCGCTCGTTGAGTACGTCGTAGGTGACTTTTAAAAGCCGCCCCGTGTATCTCGCCATTCCCATCCTCGGCGCAATGATCGAGAAGGTGTCGCCGACGTTCCGGGTGGTTATATCGGCGTACACTTTCGCCTCGATTGACGCCTGAGGCGGAGCGTAATGCGAGTTGACCCAGTTTGTCGCCAGCTGTATTAAATCCTGTTCCGTGGATTGATAGTTGGCGTCGTTCAATTCCTTCGTGAAATCCTTTGTCTCGGTGTGACGGATTTCATAGCTTGTCCCCGATGCCGTTATCGTGCTCGAACGATAGAACATCTCCGGCTGATCCGGGAATTGGAAGGTGATAAACGGCGTGACGCTGTCCAGCCCGTTTTCAGAATTGGTTTTGACTGACGTGACGTCCGCGTTTACGCCGTCAACAAGCGTCAGCGGGTTTGACGATCCCCTGCGGGATGTGAAGTAGATGGCCCACCCCGAGAGGCTGACTTCCTTTCCGCCGTATTCTTTGTTGAGAAAAACGTCGTAAATCAGACTGTTGAGCGACTGAGGCGGGAACAGCATTTTAGTCACCGGGAAACTCACGTCGGTGTCGAAGCCCATCGAGAAGCCGGTACTGCTCCACGATGATTGATTGACGATGTAGTTGATCATCGTCCCGACAGAGCCGTACTGCGTTCTCGGCGCGCTGTTCGGATTGCTGACGGTGTACCACGACAGGTCGTATGATATGTGTTTTGCGAGGATATCATACATCCCCTGTTGCTTGTTGACCTGAAATATCCGAAACGGCTCCCACCAACCATTTTGACCGTTTTTGACGTTAGCCGCGATGATAAGGTCGACAATTCCGTTGGCGTTTCCCTCGGTCAGAATCGCGTCAAATTCCTTCGCCGGATATCCCATAGCAAGGGAAAATTCGCCGTTAAGCTCTTCCGTCACTTCGCAATACGTCGCGTGAGGAAGGGCGCGGGACGTCGCCTGTCCGAGAATCGCGCCCGATGCGTCGGTGACAGCTTTGACGGTCGGGTTGAAAATATACGGTATCATAGTCTCCAGCTCCTCGGCTGTAACCTATAACTGCCTATCCATGTGGAGAAGTTGTTGCCGCTGAAACTGATCGTGTATGATCCGCTCGGGATGACCGGCTTGCCGGTGATCGCGACCGTCGTCGAGCTGTCCGTCGCCTGACATTTGTACGACATTGCCTCAAGATCGACCGTGACCCACGTTCCGACCGTGCCGTAGATTCTCACGCTCCCGCCCGAAAGCGTCATCGTGAAGTTCGGCGTCGCCGTAACGCCGTCCGCACGATTCAGCCTGATCCTCGGCTTTGACGGCATATAGGCATTAGATACCTCTATGCCGGAACTCGGCGACCATCCCGACGGCGAATCATACCATTCCTCGCCGTAGTTGAGAAATCTCTGCGGTTTCCGCACAAAATTCAGCGTTGCCTTGAACATCGTGCGCGAATCGTCAGCCGTGAACGTGATCCCGTCGGGAAGATACGCCTCGTAAAACTCGCCGCTGTGGAAACTGTCAAAGACACGGACAAATCCGCCCGCTGCGTTGACCTTGTTCGCGACTCGCGCTTTGAGGATAGCCGCGCCGTCTGAGTTGACGCCCTTGATAATGACGTTGTATGAGTGAGCGATATTTTTATATCGCTCCTCATCCACGATGATTCCGCCGTTGTTGCCCGGCACGTCGGCGACTGTCTGCGCCCTCGCCGCTATGTTGTCGATAGCGCCGGGAAAAACAGTCACCGTGCCGTACTCGCCGTCCTCGTCTATCCGATTTCCGTTGACGTATAACTCTCCGTTTGTGCTCATGCGTACACCTGCTTCCTGTTTGCGAACGCGTTGAGAATCCGCCGCTCGACCTCCTGCGCAACAGCCTCGACTGACTGCCCCGGTGCGGCATTAACCGTGACGTTGACGCTTCCGACGCCGCCGTATGTAGTGCCGCTTGGCATTCCGGCGTTAATGATCGGCTGGAAGTCAAAAGCGTCAGCCACAGCCGAACGGAGTTTCCCTTCGCTGCTTTCGATACCTTTGATAAACAAATCCATCATGTCCGGCGCGTATGTATGGAAATCCGAAAGCGGGCCTTTCTCCGGCTCGGAAAAGCCGAGGAATGACGCCACAGTTCCCGCGATGTCGGATACCGTGCTTGTAAGATTTCCCCACATGTTTTTTATACCGCCGATGAAATTGTCGACAAGATCGCTTCCCCACGTAAGCGCGGAATCAATCAAGCCCGTGAACACTTTTTTCACGCCATCAACCGCTTCGTCGAATTTGTCCGAAAACCATGTCCCGACACCGGCAAATATATTCTGAATATCTGTCCATATGCCGTCGAAGAATCCGACGACCTGATCCCATATACCCTTTATACCGTCCCAAGCGCCTTCAAAATCGCCGGAAAGAACGTCCTGAACGACGGCGAAGATTTCCTTGATCCCTTCCCATACGCCCGAGAAAAATTCTCCCGCCATTTCAAAGGGTTTTTTGACCAAATCCCACGCGCCGCCGAATTTATCCCCCATCCATGTATCGACGGTATTCCATGCGTTCTGTACATCTTCTTTTCGCTCGCCGAACCAGTCGCCAATGTTCGCCCATGCGTCTTGTACAGCGGTCTTCGCGTCCTCAAATTTTTCGCCGAACCATTCCTTCGTTTCTGCGAACCTGCTCTTGATGTCGCTCCACTTCTCACCGAACCAGTCGCCGACGCCTGCCCACGTTTCCTTGATTTTGTCCCACGCGCCGGAGAAAGCGTCTTTGACGCTCTCCCATATCTCGCCGAGATTGTCCATGACGCTCATCGCGCCGTCCACAATCCCGGTTATTATGGCATAGCCGAGATCAAGAACACCCTCTATCAACTCAGGGATAGCGGCGATAAGCGCTCCCACGACGTTTACGATTATCTCCGGCATCCGTTCAAGCAGTTTCGGGAGTGACTTCATGATCCCGTCCGCCAGTCCGATGACTATGGCGATTGCGGCATCCAACAGCAATACGATGTTGTCCGGCTGCGTCAGAACGTCTACGATTTCAAGGATCACATCGACAATAGCGGGTATCAGCTCAGGCAAAGCCTCGGCAAGCCCCTGCGCCACGGTTGAGATTATCATGAATCCGGCTTGTATCAATTCAGGCAATGCCTGTATGATAAATTGTGTCAAATTCAAGATTATCTCGGTCGCCGCCTGAGCCAGCATCGGAAGGTTATCGATCAACCCCTGTCCCAGAGCCGAGAGCAGAGACATAGCGCCTTCAACCAGCGCCGGGAGATTTTCGGAAATCGCCGAAATGAGCGAGGTGATAATTCCGCTCCCCAACTCTATAAATCTCGGGAGCATTGCCGTCGCGCTGTCCACAATGGAACTGATACCCTCGGATATCATCTCCATTCCGTCACCGCCCGAGAATATATCGGCGAGGCCATCCATAACCTGAGTTATGCCGGGGAGAAATTCTGATGACAGATTACGGCTCAAACCGCTGAACGCCGTCTGCATGTCCTGTAAGCTGTCCTGATATGCCGCCGCCGCCTTAACCGCTTCGTCGGACATAACACCGCCCAGCTCATGCACCTTCTGACGCATCGCCTCGGTATCTTCGGCGGAGGTGTTCAACAGCGCCCCCAGTTCCGTTCCCGTTCGCCCAAACAGCAGAGACGCCATTCGCGCACGCTCTGTCTCATTTTCCATGTTTTGCAAAGCGGTGACAGCCTCGCGGAACACTTCTTCTTCGTCTCTGAGATTTCCCTCAGAATCCGTTGCGGCTACACCGAGCTGCAGTAAAGCCGCCGCCGCGTCCGATAGTTTTCCGACTTCGCCTTCCTGAGCCGCTGCCACTTTATCCGACGCCTCGGCGACTTTGTTCTGCGCTTTTTCAAGATTTATATACGCCTGTCGCGCCGCGTCTGAATTTTCGCCCGACTTAGCGACCGCCGCCTCATATTTGATCTGCGCCTGTTCTGCCGTTAATACAGCGTTTTCGTAGGCATATTGCGCTTTGTTGAGTTTTTCCTGATCAACTGTCGCCTCACCCGTCGCCCCGCCGAGACTGTCCATGGCGGTTCGGAGAGTTTTCATGCCCGCCTGTAGGGAATCTATCGACGTGCCGCTGTGCTGGAATATGGCGTCCCACTCTTGATAAGCCTCGGCTGATATACCTATTTTCTGCGACATTTTGTCGATGTTGTCGCCGTAAGCAGCCGTATCTCCCGCTGCTTTGGTTACAGCCGCCCCCATAGCGGTAGCCGCCGTTCCGACAGCCGCAATAGCCGCCCCCGCGACCTTTCCCGCAGTCCCCAGCGCCGACCCCAGCTTCGAGCCGAACGACGTCGTCTTTTTCTCCGCGTCGTCGACGCCCTTTTCGTAGCCGCTCGAATCGAGAGTGATCTTCGCCGCTAAATCAAATATATTCAGTTGCCCTCACTCCCTTCTGAAAGAGCGTTGAATCCTGTGATAATGCTGTTCGTGATTTCTTCCGCCGTTCGCGTTTCCTCAGGTTTGAATCTGTCGCCCCAGCGCAGATTGAGTTTATACGCTGCCCGAAGCGCGTCCGTTATGTAGATTTGATACGACCGTGTAATCAGACGTTCCTCCGCCCGCGCTTTGGCGTAGCGGAGGAAATCTTTTACTCGCTGTCGACCGTTGTACTCTCCGAGGCAGATACGGACATTGTTTCCGCCGTCTCCCCCGCAGAGCGAAAAAGGCTCATCATGTCGGGATCATTCAGTATCTCAATCAGCTTGACCGGGAGCACGAAGACGCCGGGAGCATATGTAGCTCTGTCCGCGCCGTCGAGAATCGCCATAATGTCAAGCACGGCGGATTTGTGGTTTTTGAGCGCCACCTTGACCGCCTTCGGAATCTGCTTTGCCTGAATCAGGCGGGCGAACTCCTTGTCGGCGAACACCTCAATCGCCGGTTCGAGAAGATCGGCGAGGATATCCAGCGCCTCTTCGCCCTTGTACTCGGAAAGTTTTTTCATTTTGAGCCTCTTTCGGATTGTGATTTATATTCGATTTTTATTCCCTGATCAGGTTCCGTCGTAAATGTAAAACTCCATCGGCATGACGTCCTGATTTGCGAGCGAGACGTGCCCGGTGAACTCGACGGATATCTGCCCCTTCGCATTTTTCGACGTCTGGAGCGAGAAGCCGCCGGTGGAGAGAGCGTTAATCAGTTTCACGGCGACATATCCGCCGTCAGCCTTGTCGCCGACCCACCACAGATCGCCGAAGTCAGCCGCCGTGACATTCGCCCTCGGCGTGACTTTGTGAGTGTCGGTGCCGTCGATGTCAGCCGCGCCGAGAATTTTTTTCGCCCCGGTGGTCGAGAGATTGAGAAGCGTGGTTGAGAAGGTGCAAGTCCATGAATCCAGATGTTTAAACTCTTTGAGATTGTTCGGAGCATTATCCACGTCTTCCGCGAAATCACTGTATTCAGGCGTGCAGTTTACGGATATGCCGCCCGTAGTGGCGCCGAGGATGTTTGCGTCCGTCAGCGTGGGTTTCGCCGCCGGTGTGAACTCGGTGAGCAGAACGCCAGCGTCGAGCTGAAGATTTTCAAAAGCGTCCTGCGGGACTTTCGTGAATGTCCTTGCCATTTTGTGATCCTTTCCCGGCTTTTAAGCCGATGTGAAGTACTCTAATTCTATGTTGATATATATTCGTCTGATTCCGTCGTTCTTGTCGCTCATGCGCTGCGCGAACGGATTTCCGCGTTTGATCCAGAGATAGCCTTCGTCGCACGGAAGGCATTCTCCGCCCTGCCCGATAGCCGCGTTGATTTCCAGCGCCTTTTCGGTAATCTCCGTCCATGAGGTGGAATAATACCATAGATCGGCGGAGATTGCTACAGGCTCGTCGAAATTGCTGTACACGACCGTGTACGTCAGCCTTGGAAGCGGCGCGCCATCCGGCACGGTCGCCCTGTCATAAGCTGGGAGCGAGAAGCCGGAGAGAAACGAATGAAGGGTCTGTATTGCGTTCATGCTTTAGTCACGGGCGAATTGTCATGATTGATTATATCCGAATTCTTATTTATCTTTCCCTCAATCTCCCCCGCCGTCATCCCGACGACGGAGAATCCGTACCTCTGCGGGATGATGTTCTCTTCCGGGACGCCGAGAAATCGGGCGATAATAGCCCGGATATCCTTCGACTCAAGCTGTACAGCGGTCCTCATCCGTCGTACGCCTCGCCTGTGATCTCCTCATACTCCTCCGCCGTGATCCAGCCTTTTTTAACGGCGTTGTGGACGGCTTTCTTCTTCCAGAATCCGTTCTCGTAGTAGCCCCTTACAAGCTCGTACTTCTCGGAATGCTCATTCATCGCCTTCGTCCTCCTCGCCCTCCGACGGGTCTTCGAGTGTTCCCATCATGATGTTATATTCAGTGATCGCTCTGTCGCGCTCGGCCTTCCATGCCTCGTTGCGCATATCATGCTCCAGCTTGAGGAGCCGGTAGTTGTCCGCCGCTGTGATTTTCGCCATGTCTTAACCCCGCTTTCGTGGTATAGTAATAGTTTCTCATGTTTATCTGCCGCCGCCACTCGTTCCCTCGCGCGGCGTTCGCTCTCCATGCCGTAAGACTGTTATACGCTGTCCCTTGTGTAAACTCTCCGTCAACCTCTTTGCGCAGAATCTTCCGTATCCTCCGCCGCTCTCTGCTGACCTTCTTTCCGTTCATCCTCAGGATGATCTTTCCGGTCGATTTGCAGCAAAGCCGCCATTGCAGAAACTTAACGCCCTGCCTGAGCGGGTACATCGTCGATTTGCGGTTAAGCTCGAATCCGATCTCGCCGAGTTTGTCGTCGATCTGACACCAGCATCGCCGGAGAAATTCCCGGTCATGATGTATCAGCCGCAGATCGTCCATATACCGGATGTAATGCCGTACTCTCAGCCGCTCCTTGATATAGTGGTCGAGATCGTCCAGCACCGCGAGTTCGACGAGCTGCGATATCTGACTGCCCAGACCGATGCCATTGTCGCCGCCAAAGCTGTCGATAACGCCGCAGACGTAATCAGCCGCACGCTTATCGCTTATCCGCTTTTTTACCGCTGCCTTCGCCACATCATGACGGGTGGACGGAAAGAAATGGTGTATATCCAGAGCCAGCACCCATCCGTCCGAGCCATGATCGCGGTAATACTCCGCCATATGATGTTTCAGCCGCTTTATCGCGAAATCCGTCCCTTTGCCGATCTGACAGGCGCAGTTGTCATAGATGAAATGCTCGACGAAATCGTCATATAGCCCCGCCTGACACAGCGACATCTGAAACTGTCTGTCGGCGATCCTCGTCGCGAGAATCTCCCGTTTCTTCGGCTCATACACCGTGAACCGCTGATACGGACTGATTCGGTAACTGCCGTCCCGGAAAGAATCTATCAGCTTGTGCGTGTTCTGCGGAGCGTGAAGCTCGTATCCGACGACGCTGTCCTTCCACCTGACGTTTCGGCAGCACCGGCGGAGAGCCTTCCGCATACTGCCGTAGGTCAGGGCTTTGTCAAAATAATCGTGATTGTCCATAGTGTTGATCAGGGCTTATAGTTTTGAGGACATATCCCCTCCGCGTCCCTGACGGTTTTCGCTCCCGGTCTTGCGCCGGGAAGCGGGAAAACAACTCCTTGCGGGAGACGCTCGGCTTTCCCTTCCGGTACTTGAATCAGGCAGTTCCCCCAATCGGCGCGACCCCGATGGCAGTGAGGGCACTGCCGCTGGTCAGCGCCCCGCCGTGCCCTGTGTAGCAGAATCGCACAGTGAACGCGTAGGAAGCGTTGGGAGTGCGGAGCCAGTCGCGAACCGGGTGCCAGCGGGGGACAGTTAGCCGTTTCCCCTATCCGATTGTGAGTCAGATACTAATTTAACCAGCAGAGGTTTATACGCCTGTCTGTCCGATTTTAGCCACGCTTTCGCAAAATTCTGCGTCTTTGTCGCCAATCCCGTCCAGAAATCCGCCCTGTCGTCTGAAATAAGCCCCACGACGTTGCAGATGTCTATCAGCGATACGGCGGCGTCAAGATGCCCGATGGCTTCCTTCTCCATCAGCAGTCTACGAGCCGCGTCTTCGGCGGTTTCGACCCGGATGGCGTTCGCCCGGATGATCTTCGCGTGAGCGTTGGCGATCTCGTCCCAGATATGCTTCGCCATGATCCAGCGGTCAGCCTTCGGGAACACCCCGCCCCTGACGCGCTCGTATGTGTACTGAGTCAGCTGACGGCTGTAGTTGATCACCTCAAGCTCATGCTGACCTCTGTCATTGGCTCGGACGGACATATTCGTTAACCTCTCATTCTCCCCGCCCTAACGGGCGGGATTATTTGATTCCGCTTACGCTAAAATTGCAAGCGGCGCGACCCCGATGGCACTGCTGGCACCGTAGTGGTGCAGCGCCCCGCCGCGCCCTGCGTAGCAGAATCGCACACCGCGGGCGTCGGAAGCGCGGGGCGTGCGGAGCCAGTATGACGTGGGAGAAGTCGCTTTTTCAGCATACATCAGCTTGTCGGCGTCCGCAGTGCCTATCTCGGCGTAGTACGGCAGCTGAGTCTCGCTGTCCTCGTGGGTGTTCTCGTTCGTTCCATAAATTTCTTTCCCCGACGGCAGCCAGAAATACCCGTTGTGGTCGTATTCCGAGTTAACGCTATATCCGCTGTTCTCATATACGCCGTTCGTGATGTTGTGGATATGAGCGAGACCAAGATACGATCGGAACTCATCGGAGAACCCGCCGAGGAAGCCCTTCTTAGACACGAAGGAAGTGTCCATCATGTCGTAGTCATTCTTCTCGACGAAGATCGAATCCATGTAGCCATTGCCGCTGTCGCCGTTCAACCACTGGAATATGTTCGATTCGGCTTCGTTGTTGTTGCCATAGCTCACTCTTGCCGCGTGGTTGGCGGTAGTCCCGAACGTTCCGAGGTCGACCGTCGCCCCTCCGTCACCGGCTGTGATGACATACTGCGCCGAATGCGTGGTCGCCTTCGCGCTGTCGTATACTCTCACATACGCCCCCGGCAGAGCCGTTTCGGCGTTGATCGAAAGACAAAGCTTTGCTCTGGCGGCTATAGTTCCGGTCGCCGTGAAATGATAGGTCCCGGCAGCCCACGAAGAATAAGCCGACGGAATGTTGAATTTGCACACCGTCCCCGCCGGGATCGCCTCGGCGACCTTAGCGAACGCCTCCGGCCTGTCATACTGGAATGATGCGGCAGAAGTCCCGCCGTTCGATGACAGCAGATAAAGCGGCTGGATCGTGATGGTCGGACGCTCCGGATCGCCGGAAACCTTCTCCACGTTGTGTCTGCGGGTCACGAAGTATATGTCGCCATAAGTCTCGTGCGTCTCTTTAAATACCGATCCGTTCGGGATGTCCTCGCCGTGACCGCCTCTCAGAGCGGCGACGATGGATGAAGCCGAGTGAGTGTCATAAGAACCGGATATCGCCCAGACGGCTTCGATAAGCTCGTCCGCTTTCTTTCCAGCCCATAAAGATACTCCCATTTATTTCTCCTTTCATGCCGCCGCGTATACGACGGACGTCTCATAAGTCTCAAGATTTGTCGTGATCGTCAGCGACTGCCCTCCCGACAGCGTCCGCGTTTCCACAGTCGTTGTGTCGGAAAAGACGAAAGTGTCCTCCCGGATGGTCGCGCCGTTCCGCTTATGTGCCACAGCGGATATGTCACCGGCGTTGTCGAAGGAGTATTCCTGCACCGTGTCCGGGACTTCCTCGGCGAGCAGCATCTGATGCCAACCAAGCGTGCTATAGTCGGACGGGATAGAAGCAAGCGTCTCCTCGCCTTTGTCCTCGACCGCTTTCACCTGAGCCGCGCCCTCGGTGTCGATATCCGATATAGCCGCCGCTTTGGCTGTCGCGATGTCGGCAAGTGTCTGACCGACCGACGCCCTGTCCGCCGCCGTAGCCTGCGCGTCAGCGTCAGCGTTCGCCTCGCTCTGAGCAGCCGCCTGCGCCTGAGCTGTCGCCGTCTGCGCCGCCTCTCCCGCCACGAGAGCCGCTTCCGTCGCCGCTGACGCGCTCGCGTTAGCTTCGGTCTGGGCGCTTTCCGCCGCTCCCTTTGCGCTCACGGCGTCCGCCTTCGCCTCCTCGGCAAGTCCCTGCGCCGTCTGGGCTGCCTCTTTCGCAGCCGTAGCCGCGAGAGCGTCGGCGTGTGCGCTTTCGGCAGACTGCAACGCCTCGGACGCCGACTGTGCGGCGGAGTTTTTATAGCTTTCGACGGTCGTGAGATCTTCCCCGACTGCCGCTTTATCCTCCGCGACAGCCTGACGGTTTGCCTCGACCTCCGCCGCGGTTGTGCCGAGAGCGGCGAGATCGCGCTCCCATTCCTCGCGCGTGCCGGTATATCCTCCCGCCACAGCCTCGGCGTAGGCCGTCACTCGCCCGACATTTATAGTTTTACTCATGATAAAATAATCTCCAGTTCTCCGGCTGTATTGATCTCCGCCGATACATCGTCTGTCAGATTGTCGGATCGTCTCATGTACAGGCACCCGTCCGTGCCGATGTCGAACCAGATGAAGCCTTTACCCTCGGCGGCTTGAACAGCGAGCTCGTAGTAGTGCTCCGACTGCTCCGCCGATACCGCCGCGCTTTCAGCGTGTCCCTCTGCGATCTCCGCCTGTTCCGCCGCCGCCGTGTCCGCCTGTTCTACAGCGTTAGCCGCCGCTGCGAGCACCTGATCTATCACGGTCGCCGTCGGCTGCGGGTCTGTCTCGCAGCAGGGGACAACTCCGGCTCTGATTCGCCCGACGTTCGCCCAGACGGTGGGGATGATGATTGCTCCGTCCTGCCCGTCCGTCCCATAAACGCCGATCATGAGATCGCCGCCCGCCGTCGTCAGCACCTCCGCCGGAACGACTACGGACAGCGAGTTTAATACCATGTCGCGCTGAACGCCCGAACCTGAGAACGTCGCAATCTTTGTCAGCCCGTCCCACTCCGGGGAAAAGCTGAACGTGACCGGAATGCCGGAGCTTCCCGATGTGATCATCTCAGTGTAAACCTTGTAGGCATGGCGGGTGTTGACTGATATTCTGATCATTCTGTCAGCCTCCATTCCTCGGCGGACACTACCCGCATATCAAGCCCTGCGCTCTGCGGCGTTTTTTTGTCGTCGCCGTCCGACGTGACGCGGAATATCTTTCTGTCGCTCTCACGGCGGACAACGTCGCGATATTGCAGATTCAGCTTTCGCCCGGTGATGATACGATACACGCCTGTTACTCCACTCGCCTCAGCCAGCTTCGCCTCTGTGGATGTATCGAGCGTGATCGCCGCTTCTATGTGTGCTCCGTCGACCCATGCGGTCTTATATCCGCCGTAACCGTCGTCTACGATGGCTCTGTTTATGATCACGCATTTTTCCATCGCTTCTGTAAGCAGACTCATATCGCCCTTAGTTTCCTCCATTGGTTAAGGCGGGAGCCGTAATGCGCCTGCCATGTTATTGCCGACGATGATCCTGTCGCAACTCCGCCGTCGCTTTTGGTGTAGCTGTACCCGTCAAACGATTCCGACTGATACGGCGATTCGATAGCCCCGGCGTGATCCTCTACCCACCTATCGATCTCATCGACCAGAGACAGCACGGCGGGCGGAACATACATCGCCCATATCGAGCCGGAAAATGTCTCGTCTTTCAAGCCCTCAAATGGATATATCCACACGCCGTCGTTAAAAGTGCTTCCGACGATGCGGTAATACTGCCCTTCCTTCAAAAAGTCGAGCGGCTGAATGTAGCCGCCTGAGATTTTGAAAGTCCCGACATGAATATCCGCATATCGGTCGCGGAGAAAATAGTTCTGAACCTCTCCGCAAAAATCTGTAAGCGTTACCATTCAGCCGCTCCCCTATGCGTTAAGAACCAGTGACAGTCACGACGCATTTGTCGGTGACAGTCTTGCCGCCGACGGTGATAGAAGCCGTGATGGTGGCAGAACCAGCCGCTACGCCGGTAACTGTTCCGTTGGAAACGGTCGCCTTGCTGGAGTTGGAAGTGCTCCAAGTGACGGTTTCGCCAGCCGGAATAGTGGTGGCGGTCAGTGACACGGTAGAGCCAGCCGCGACAGAAGCGGTGCTCTTGTTAAGGCTGACGCTGGGCGAGATGAAGCCCTTGACCACACCGGCGGCGTACTCGACGAAGAACTGGATGCCGTCCATGACAAGAGACTCGATCTGCGCTCTTTCTTCATTCTGGTAGCCGCTCTTGATGCCTATATAGCCGAGCTCGTCAGCGGTAAGCTGGAAAGCATCGGCGATGTCGCCGTTCATGGTCAGGTAATACAGGATAATATTCTGTTTCGCGGTCGCGACGAATGTGCCGCGAGTGATGCCGGAAGTCAGAATGACGGTACCGAGACCGAGGAAGTTCTCGATATAGTTCATGCCGAAGACGGTCTGAACAGTTACCTGCGCCGTGCCGAGATAATCCGCTACATCTATCGGGTTGAGGAAATATACAGCCTCAGCAGTATCGTCCTCAAATTTAACCTGAAGCTGACCCCAAGCGTCAGCGAGCGCGCCCTGAAGCCCGTTCCCGGTGATAGTGGTCGCCCCAGTGATGTCGCCCGTGAGCAGCGTGAAGAAGTCGGAGCGAATGGTCTTCTGTACATCGCGTAGCAGAGCCGCGTCGGTGTCACGAACGGCGGCTTCATATCCGCTTTTCTTGATAGCCTCGGCAGAGGCGGCTTTTCTCCACTTGTGCAGAGTGATCTCGCCGACGGGGGTCTTGGTAGTAGCGTACTGCGAGAGCGGGATTATCGCGCCCTCATCCACCGCGCCGCTCTGGAGAGTGCCGCTTGTGGTGTACAGATACATCGTGGTCCCTTCCATCATCGGGATTTTGCGAGTAACGCCCAGAACCTCGATGAGTTTAGCGAGAGAGTTGTGCGTGAACTGGCTGACGAAGTCGACCTCGCGAACTTTCGCCATCTGCGCCGCTTTTATGAGATTGGTTTCGGCGGTAGTTTCTACATTTGCCATGCTATGTTATCTCCTATTCTTTTCAGATTCCGAACAGCTCATGATTTTCGGCGATAGCTTTCTGCCTCTCCGCCGTGTCCTTGATTTTCAGAATCTCCTCTTTCGTTTTCGTCGCGCCTCCGGCTCCGGCGGGCGGATTGCCGGTATTCGCGCCGACGTTGCCCTTGCTGATTATCAGCCCCTTGTAGATCCCGGAGAGCAGAGTGTCAAGCGTCTTTGTGTCCTTGATCTTCCCGTCGGCAAGTTCAACTCCACCGATTTCCTCCGTCGCTCCCCGCATGGCGATATCAAGATTCGTGCCGGTGATGCCCTTCGATTCAAAATAGGCTTTTACGGCGTTCGCTTTCGCCTGAGCTGTTTCTTTATCGGTAATGCTCTTTTTATACGCTTCGAAATCGTTGTGCTCTTTCTCGTATTTGGTCTTGTAATCGTCGCCGTTGTTAGCTTTCAGATCGTCAAGCTCCGTCTGGACTTCTTTCAGCTTGTCGGCGGATTCCTTCGCGGTTTTAAGCTCTTCCTTCAGCCCGTCGACCGTTTCGGTGTGCATCTCAATGATGCCGTCGATCTGATCATCCGACAGTCCCTTGTCGCCGACCACGATTGTTTTAAGATATTTTCTCGTCAGTGCCATAATTTCGCTCCTGTTCCTCGGCGGGCTTTACCTCGCCCGTTAGCGTATTTTTTTGCCGTGAAAACGAAAAAAGAGCCGCGCACACTCGATTGAGTGTGTTCGGCTCTTGGCGCTCTGAGGCGCTCTACGGCTCTATATTATTCAGTTTCAGCTCATGCCCGCATCCACGGCATTTGATATATATATCTCCGTCGCGGACGTAGGCGATGATCTTTCCGCACCCGCATCGCAGGGCACGGCTTCCTTTTTCGTCGGCATTCTTCTTGCCGCTCTTATTATACCACGGTTTCGGCGGTTTGTCAAGCCCTGTTAGCATATTTTCACCTCCGTCACGCGTTTTCGAGCGAATCCTTGATTAAATCACGATATTCGGCGTTGTGCTGAGTTGCCGCCGGGGAAAGGTACGGTCTCGGTCTCATTCTGGACGTTCCCAGTTCCACGGGAGCGGCATACTCAACGCGCGATCCTATATATACCGCGCTTTCATCGGCGGCGACCTCATAAGTTATCGAGTTTCTTAATCGTCCCGTATCGACATGGACAATATCCTTGGCGTAGCCCTCTGCCGTCTCGCCTATTGCCATCAATCCGCGCTCAATCGCTATGGCAAGCGCTTCGACGATGTCCTCCGAAGAATCTTCAAGCTCGATCTGTATATTTATGTTTGCCCCGCCCGCTGACCATTTTGATTTTTTGCTCATCTGAACGTCACCTTAATTTTTCCCCGCCTTTCGGGCGGAAGATTCGACGTGAATCCATCGATCACATGAGATGTCGAGCATCGGCAGTTATACACATTTTCGGGAGAGCCTGACGGATCGCCGGGAAACATAAGCTCCTCGCCATTCACGATAAAAGGCTCGTCCACATCTATGGCTTTCTCTCTGCTGTGATAATCAGCGTCCGCTTGCTCATGCCATTCTCTTACCCGGCTGTCGTGCGCAGATATCCACATTTTCCGCATTTTGACGCCCTTTTCCTGCGCCTCATGTGCCGTGTCCATCCTCGCCTTATTTTCGGCAGCCGTGACAATGGTTCTTGCCGCCCGCTCCGCCGATTTCTCGTTCATATCGCACACGTTCTGCAAGCGCGCCTTGATTTTGTCAATCGGTTCTCCGGCGATGACGCCTTTCGCGACCTCGCTGTTGATGGCTCGCATATTCCACGGCACGTCCTTCGTCGGGTCGATCTTGTACTCAGGCAGAAAGTTTGCGTCTTCCTGCACCAGATTTTTCACCGTGTTCGGATTTATGATATCAAACCTCACCGCCGCCCCGGTCTGAGCCTCGATGTCCTTGCCGTTCCAGTTCCACGTGTCGGCGTAGACCTTCGGCGCTCTGCCGTTGACGTAATCCGCCGCCATCTGATTCACGTTCGACATTTCGCGGGCGACGCGCTCGGTGAGCTGATTGTATCGTCGGTGCATCGTCGTGTTCAGTCGCATGTGCCGCTGATACGCCGCTTCGAGCTTCTTCTTCTCCTTCGGATCGCTCGCGTTTTTGATCATCTCCCGAAGCCGCTCCGTCTCGGCGTTCATGCCGTCGAGATATTCTTTCCACTCTTTGCCGATATCGTCGTAAGCGTCTTTGTAGATTTTGCGAAGCCGCTTTTCCATCCGCGCGATCTCTTTGTCCGCCGCGATGTGAGCCTCGTCAAATACGTTCTCCGCCATCAGACTTCACCGCCGTTGTCAAATTTGTCGTCGTTTTCGTCATCGCCTTCGTCAGACTGCCCCGACGCGTATCTCCGCGCTTCTTCGGTTTCTCTCTGCACTTTGACTTCCTCAACCTTGTCGATGTCGCCCATGACTTCAAGCACCTTGCCCGTGATGTAATCCGCCGACAGATAATCCGCCGCCGTGACAAGGTTCTGAATTTCTTCCCCCTTATTCGCGATCTTCGACCGGGTGTATGTCGGCTTGTCATCGATCCCCAGCAGAGAGAGCAGAGAAAGGATAAACTCGCTCACGCAATGCTCAAACATATCGACCTTGCTTGTCAACGGTTCGTAAGCCGCCTCGATCTGAGTAGCCGTGACCGCCCCGGAGGCGATCTCCTTCACGTCCAGCGCCATGAAATCATCGAACAGCTGAGACCGGAGCCGTTTCAGCGCGGTTTCGTTCGCCTCAAACGGCGCTTCGATTGAGTGAGAGGATATCTCCGTCCCCGCCGCTCCGTCAACGTGCGCCACATGCAGCGTTTTCAGACGGCGGACAAATTCAGCGTCATCCGCGTCGTCCATTCCACCGGCATTTTTGATGATCCAGTATATCAGATTCGCGTCGTCGATGTTATTGACCAGAGCGGACGCCATGAGATCATAAGCGTCAATCGTTTCCCGTCCCCCGACAATTTCCGACTGCCTGTTGATGTTGAACAGCGGGATAATCGGCAGAGTGGGATAGTTGTACCCGTTCAATATCTCCACCCCGGATACCTCCGACCGACCGACGACCATGACATAATCCCGCTTCTCTTGCAGTATGGTTATGTCCTCGCCCTCACGACGGATGTATTCGGTAAATCCGTCCGGCTCATACAGAGTGCACCTGAGCGGCTTCTGCGCACCGAGAGACCACCAACGCACCCCGGCCATCAGCGCCCCGTTCTCTTCGTCGTATATCGGCGCGAAAGAGGGAGAATCGAACCCGGCGACCGGAAACACCTCTAAATGATCCACGTTCCAGAACCCGAACGCAACGCCGCCGTTGATCGCCCGGACAGCCAGCTCGGACATTTTCTCATCGAATTTCTCCCCAAGACGGTCCTTAACAGCCATGTCGGAGAATGAAACGCCGTTCCCGAGAAGGTGCTCCACTTCCTGAGTGACAAAGTAAAAATAATACCGGCTCGGGATTTTGTTGTTCGCCGAGTAGATGTCCGGCACCGACCGCCCGATAGCGTCATAGATGAATTTCTGCGCCTTCATGATCGTCGGGTTTAAGTGCCGATAATACATCTCCGCGTCTCTCGCCACCCGAAACAGCGGGGAAGAGCTGTGTTCGTTGATCACGGCGAGTATGAAGTCCATTCTCGCCGCTTCATTATCGCCAAGAGTAACCAAGTCCTGATAAGTTTTCAATCGCGTTTACCTCCCTTTTCTTTCTCGCCATGATCTGGAACGTGCGGACGAAGTACCTCATGGAATCCATCAAGTGATCATTCACCTTGATCGGTCTGTCCTCGCCGCTCGAATCGTCCCACGCATAGCCGTCCGCTTCCTTCCGCCAGTTTTTTAGCCTCGGCGATATCTTAATCCTCCCCGTCTGCATCGCCGTCGCCGTGTCTCTAATCCCGTCAAGCACGGCGTTGTCCGCCTGAATCACGCCGTATCGCTTTTTCCGCTGGAGCAGGGCGATAAACGACGCCGCCGAGGGATCGACGACTGTCTTTATCTTCGCGTCGGGAATTCTCTCCGTGAACGCGTCGATATCCTGCCCGTATTCCTCATCCGTCTTGGTCACGCCCGTGTCCCGCCCTGAATAATAATACTCATCCACGGCATACCACACGCCGTCGGAATGGTATTCCCATATCAGCGCGGCAAAAGCGTTTTCCGTGCCGTAGTCGATTGACAACGCGTATTTCAGCGGCTCGCCCTCCGGCGGCTCAGCCACAGCGTCACCCGCCATCGGATATATCAGCCCTTCGGCAAGCGCCCACTCACCGAGAATGTACCGCTGATAAAACACCGTCCCGGAATATTCGCGTTTCAGATTCTCCACGAACTCCGGCGGAAGGAACGGATTATCGTCAATCGTGTATTTTTGCACGTATTTGTCGATGTCGTCCCTGTCAATGAATTGTTTCAGCCAATGGGACGGATATTCCGGGTTGCAAGCTCCGTCAAACCGTGATCCCGGTCTGTCGAGACGCGCTTTGATCTGCTCGAACACGTCCGGCGACCATTTCGCGATCTCATCCCCATAGCAGTATTTCACCGACGAACCGACGATCTTCGAGACCTGATTGACCTTTTCCGCACCGAGGCAATACACGGGACATCCGCACACGACGGCGATATTCCGGCTGTTGATCTGCCCTATCAGCCGCCCGCCGAATATCTCCCTCATCGGCTGCAATACATTTCGCTCTATCGTCCCCTTCGAGACGCCGAGGATAAGGTTCAGCCCCTTTTCCTCCCGCCGCTCGATAAGCGCGTTCGGGATCACATGAGCGATATCGACGTAGGATTTCCCGCTTCTAACAGCGCCTAACCCACCTTCAAATTCCAGCGGCTGTTAGCGTTCCTGATAAATTCATTCTGCTTCGCCGAAAAGTAAGGCACTCAATCACCCCCCGTTCGTATCTCTTTTCGCCGCTTCCGCCTGAGCCGTCAACAGCTCGGTCAGACGTTCCAGAACCTCGGCATTGTCGCTTTCGTCGGGATTATCTTTTTGACCCAGATATTGCTTGCCGAGAAATATCAGGATCGCCGTGTTGCCCTTTTCCGCCGCCTGCATCTGCCAGCGCCGGAGCGACCTTTTTCCGCCTGCCGAGAACTTTTTAAACATCTCCGAAAAATTCGCGTGATATGTGCGCTTGCACCAATTTTCGATTGTGTCTTCCGAGCAGTCGAAGAAATCGGCGATCTCTTCGAGCGTGTTCATCCCTTTGCAGAGCTTTCGGAATGTCGGCTCGTCAATCTCGATTTTCGGTCTTCCTGTTTTAGCTATGATTTGTCACCTCCGTCTTCTGTCATATCAAATTCGCCTTATATCTGAAACTTGCCGTTCTGTTTTGCGTTCGCATGGATTTTCGTCTGAAATCTATTGAATCCGTTTTGTTGGAACTTTTATTCGCCGACCATCGGCGCATTTCCCACTTATCGGAATGTGCTAATGCCATAATCATGTTTTTGGCACTTGTTACAACCGTGAAGATATAATGATCTTTAGCATATATTTCAGCGATTGTTTCCAAAAATTTTCTTCCGAGACCTATTCCCTGATAGTCTGGTAGTATAACCAATCTGGAACATCTTTTTATGCGCTTGTTTATCGCATTTGGTTGATGCAGCACCGCCATAAACCCAATAGCTGTATCGTCGTCGTACAATGCGTAACATGTTGCCGACGCAGATAAATCGCTATTT
>CAMVGH010000014.1 GCA_947166945.1 uncultured Clostridia bacterium | reverse complement strand
GGTTTGAGAACCTTATCACAGTCTCCCCGACGCACGTTCCGTTTGAGGGGACAATGCCGGACAAAAAAACAATGTCCGGACACAGCACCGCGGTGTGGCAGGGCAGGGAAGTGCCGTTCGTCCGCCCCGATTTCTCAAAGGAAAAAGTCATGAAATACAGAAAGCTGCCCGGTATGCGGTACAAGGTCACGGGAATGTGGGCGGCATTTCAGAAAGCGTATGACGATACGCAGGCGGAGCAGCGGGCTATGCTGTCTCCGGAAAAGTCGGACGCCCGCATTCTCATGATAGCGGGGGAGGAGGACGAGGACTGGAATTCCGCCTACTCTGTCCGGAAAACGGAAGAACACCTGAAAAGTATCGGGTATGAGCGGGAAGTGAAGTCGGTGATATTCCCGCACGGAAGCCACCTGTGCGGACTGCTGCCGAATCCGGAAAGGGAGAAAAAGCTGTACCGCCTTATGCCGCTTATCGGGATAATGTACAGGACATTCGGGAAGTACAGGAAAGAGAACCTTGAATACTTTGCGCGCGCTGAAAAGGAGATAGTCGAATGGGTAATGAAGTAACGGCAGGGCAGTTCACAGCACGGAAACTAAGAAACTGCGCTCTGCCCGGAGTGAACGGCGGGGCGTAATACCGTAAAAAAAGCCTGTCGGCACGGCACCGGCGGGCTTTTTTTATGCTGTATTTTTTCGCTTTTCCGAAGGAATATTGTGGTAGTTTTGACTGAAAAGATCAGTCCGCTGCCCGGTAATAATGTTATAAGCTACAAATTTGGATCGGGGTAGTTGACAACACGGGAGAAATGTGTTATTATAAGCACACAGAGAAAACATATCAAAACGATATGAAAAGTAGGGTAAAGAAAGAAGAGATATCATGAAAAACCTGATAGGCAAATCCGGAGGGATAGCCCGCTGTTGAGACCTTGTTACGTTCACATTTTCAACATCAATAACGAAACGAGGTAATTAAAAATGAAAGGTACATTTTTTAAAACAACAGCAGCATCTCTTGCACTTATTACAACAATAGTCACAGCAACATCATGCTCAAACGCTTCGGCATCGAACGAGACTTCTCCCGAAAGCGCAGCTCCCGCGGCGGCTAAGAGCTATTCCATCATCAATGTTTCCTACGACCCCACCCGTGAGCTGTATGTGGCTTACAACGAAGCGTTCAAAAAGCACTGGGAGTCGGAGCATGACTCCACGGTTGAGATAACCCAGTCCCACGGCGGTTCCGGAAAGCAGGCGCTTGAAGTGGCGAACGGCAACCCCGCCGATGTAGTGACCCTCGCCCTCGAATATGACGTAAAGGCAGTCGAGGACGCGGGACTTATCGAACCCGGCTGGGTCAGCGAATTCCCGCTTGACAGCTCGCCCTATACCTCCACTATCGTGTTCCTTGTGCGTAAGGGCAACCCGAAGAACATTCTCGACTGGGGCGACATCGCAAAGGACGGTGTCGGTGTCATAACTCCGAATCCGAAGACCTCGGGCGGCGCACGCTGGAACTATCTTGCCGCATGGGCATGGGCTCAGAAGGAATACAACAACGATGAAGCAAAGGTCATCGACTATATCAAGAAGGTTTACGCAAATGTTCTGGTACTCGATTCGGGAGCCCGCGGCTCCACAAACTCCTTTGTTGAGAACAAGCAGGGAGACGTGCTTCTCGCGTGGGAGAACGAGGCGTTCCTCTCTCTGAAGGAATACCCGGACGAATACGAGATAGTTACTCCCAGCATCAGCATTCTCGCACAGCCCTCAGTTGCAATAGTGGATAAGGTCGTTGACAAGAACGGCACACGCGAAGTAGCGACCGAATATCTGAACTACCTCTATTCCGAGGAAGCACAGAGAATAGCGGGCGAGAACTTCTACCGTCCGTCCAATGAAACAGTGCTTGCGGAGTTTGCCGACACATTCGACCTCAATATCAACCTTGTAACTATCAATGATTTCGGCGGCTGGGACGAAGCGTTCGCAAAGCACTTCGCAGACGGCGGACTGTTCGATCAGATCTACGAACAGGACTGATAAAAGCTATCCGACTATCTTTCCAATACTCCGGTATATCCCTGCCTTCGGGCGGGGATATACTGCAAAAGGAACATTTTTATGAAAAACAATAAAAGGATCATTCCCGGCTTCGGGATCTCGATGGGCGTGACCCTCGCGCTGCTGAGCATCATGGTGCTGATACCGCTGGCGTCGCTTGTGGTGTTCACGGCGAAAATGGACTTTGCCGATATTCTGAAAGTAATAACCCGTCCCCGCGTTGCGGCAAGCTTTGAGGTAAGCCTGATAACCTCTCTCATCGCGTCGCTGATAAACGCGGTCATGGGCGTGGTGCTCGCGTGGGTGCTTGTACGGTATGATTTTCCCGGAAAGCGCATACTCGACGGTATGATAGAACTGCCGTTCGCGCTGCCGACTGCGGTGGCGGGCATATCCCTCACATCGCTGTACGCCGATACCGGCTGGATCGGCGGGATCTTCTCGGGCATGGGGATAAAGATCGCTTACACCCGTATAGGCATAACCGTGGCGCTTGTATTTATCGGCATACCGTTCGTGGTGCGCACCGTACAGCCCGTGCTCGAAAAGCTCGACCCGCTGTACGAGGAAGCTGCGGGCATACTCGGCGCAAGCAGGACACGCACGTTCCTTACGGTGATACTGCCGGAGCTTCGTCCGGCGATATTCACGGGATTCGGGCTTGCGTTCGGGCGCTGTCTCGGAGAATACGGGAGCGTTGTGTTCATTGCCGGGAATCAGCCTTATGAAACGGAGATAACTCCGCTTATCATAATGTCGGAACTTCAGGAATACGACTATTCCAGCGCCACGGCGATAGCGCTCGTGATGCTGGCGGCGGCGTTCCTGATACTGTTCCTTGTGAACCTTATACAGATAAGGAATACGAAGATACTGAAAGGAGGTCACTGATATGGCTGCCGAAAAAAAACAGGTGATCTCCCGTGAGGGCAGCACGGACATACACTCTCAGACAGCGGGTTCAAAAGCGGTGAAGGCAATACTGATAACCGTAAGTGTTCTTTTTCTGTTCGTTATGCTTGTGATGCCGCTGATAACGGTGATATATGAGGCTTTCAGAAAGGGGCTCGTCCCGTATCTCGAAGCTATATCCGATCCGGACACGATAAGCGCGCTGCTGCTCACTCTCGAAGCTGCCGTAATTGCCGTACTGATAAACACGGTGTTCGGGCTGTTCGCGGCATGGGCGGTATCGAAGTTCCGCTTTCACGGAAAAAAGTTGCTCGTGACGCTCATCGACCTGCCCGTGACCGTGTCCCCGATAATCGCGGGACTTATATTCGTACTTACATTCGGCAGACAGAGCGCACTGTACCCGCTCCTTGAAAGCATCGACTTCATGGTGGTGTACGCGGTCCCCGGAATAATCCTCGCAACGGTGTTCGTGACATTCCCGTTCATCTCCCGTGAGATACTCCCTGTGCTTGAAGCGCAGGGGACGGACGAGGAGGAAGCCGCCGCTCTTATGGGCGCGAAGGGCTTCACGATCTTCCGGAGAGTAACGCTGCCGCATATAAAATGGGCGCTGCTGTACGGCATAGTTCTCTGCGCAGCCCGCGCAATGGGAGAGTTCGGCGCGGTATCGGTGCTTTCCGGGCATCTGCGCGGAAAGACTGTCACACTGCCCCTTCAGGTGGAGATACTCTTCGGTGACAACAAGTTCATGCCGGCATTCGCGGTATCGTCGATACTTGTGGTGCTTGCGATACTCATACTCATAGTGCGCAGCATAGTGGAATACATAGGCAAAAGAAGCGGAGAAAAGTAATGTATATTGAACTGAAAAATATCAACAAGTCCTACGGCGGTTTCAAAGCCTCGGACAATGTGAATTTTGAGATAGAAAAGGGCAGGCTCGTGGCGCTTCTCGGTCCCTCCGGAAGCGGCAAGACCACGATACTGCGCATGATAGCGGGACTTGAAAAGCCCGACAGCGGCGAGATCGTCATAGACGGCAAAGTCGTCAACGACATTCCCGCCAGCGAACGCGGCATAGGCTTCGTGTTCCAGAGCTATGCGCTGTTCCGCTATATGACCGTGTTTGACAACATAGCGTTCGGTCTGAAAGTACGCAAACAGAGCAAAGCGGAAATAAAGGCGCGCGTAACGGAGCTGATAAAGCTGATAGGGCTGGAGGGCTTCGAGAAACGCTATCCGTCACAGCTTTCGGGCGGGCAGAGACAGCGCGTGGCATTCGCAAGAGCGCTTGCGCCGAGTCCGCAGGTACTGCTGCTCGATGAACCCTTTGCCGCCATAGACGCGAAGGTGCGGCAGGAACTTCGGCGGTGGCTCAAAGATATGATACATCATCTCGGCGTAACGGGCATTTTCGTGACCCACGACCAGGACGAGGCGATAGAAGTTTCCGATGAGATAATCGTCACCAACAAGGGACGCGTCGAACAGACCGGAACGCCGATAGATATATACCGCAGCCCGACTACCGCGTTCACTTCCGCTTTTTTCGGCGTGACCTCGGAGCTTGCGGATTACAAGTCTTTCAAATCGTTTGATGAAGTCGATGAGTACGACAAGGCGATAGTGCGCCCCGAGTTCGTGAAGATCACAAAGAAAAATGAAGTGCAGAAATACAAAAGTTCGGCGGTCGAAGGCGTGGTGCGGGACGTACAGTTCCGGGGCAGCAGCATCGAGATAACCGTGGACTGCAACAACAGCACTTTCAGCGCGAGACGCGGACTTGATGAGCCAGCCGTTGAGATAGGCGAGGCTGTCGATGTGTTCATTTACCGCATCTTCATCACCCGCGGCGATTCGGTAAGACTGCTGACCAACAACGCCGTCCGCGAAGAAACGGTAGTGATCTGAGCGGCATGAAAGCACTTGGGATAAGCTATAAAAATGCGCCGGTATCCGTCCGTGAGAAGTTCTCGCTTGATGAGAAGAAGTGTTCGGAAATACGCCGTGGGCTCGGTCCCGCCGTCGTTCTCTGCACCTGCAACCGCACCGAGATCTATTTCACCTCGGCGGCGGTCGGTGACGCGGCGGCACTGCTTTCCGGGATATCCGGAACAGACAGTATCACGGAGTATCTGCGCACCTACGAGGGGGAGAGCGCCCTGCGTCACCTGTTCCGGGTAGCCTGCGGGATAGATTCGATGATACTCGGCGAGGACGAGATACTGCGGCAGGTGAAGTCCGCGTACTCGGAGGCGGCTGTGAACGGCAGCACCGATTTTGAACTGAACACGGCGTTTCAGGCTGCCATGACCTGCGCAAAACGGGTAAAGACCGAAACGGAATTGTCGAAAACCCCCGTCTCGGCAGCAACTATCGCGGCGAATGAAGCGTCGAAACTCGGCGACAGTGTGAATATCCTCATGATCGGCGCAAGCGGGAAAATAGGTTCCGCGACCCTGAAAAATCTTCTGCCTCACAGGAATGTGCATATCACCCAGACCGCCCGCGTCCATTCGGCAGGAACAGTGCAATATGACGGTGTCCGCACAGTACCGTATGACAGGCGGTATGAGGAAGCAGACAGCGCTGACTGCATAATAAGCGCCACCGCAAGCCCGCATTTCACGGTGACTGCGGGAAAACTGAAAGCGGCTCTCCGCACGGAAAAGCCCCGTCTTCTGATCGACCTCGCGGTGCCGCCGGACATAGAGCGGACTGTCACAGAGATCGTGGGAGTGCGGCTCATCGGGATAGACGATCTCGGGGAGCTTGCACGGCACAACAACGAGCTTCGCATGACTGCCGCGGAGCAGGCTGAGCTTATCATAAACGAGGAACTTGACGGGCTGCGCAAGCGGCTTGCCTTCCATAGATTCATGCCGGAGCTGGACACGGTGAGAGCGGCGGCTTCGCAGCTTACGTTCGAGGAGCTGATATACCGGCTGCGGGACGGGCTTGACGGCGCACAGTTCGAGGCAGTGCTTGACGTGATGCGCGGATTGGAGTGAGAATATGGCATTTTTCCCGTTTTTCATCGACCTTGCGGGGAAGAAGATACTGATAGCCGGCGGCGGGAATGTGGCTCTGCGAAAGGCGGAGAAGCTGCTGCCATTCGGAGCGGATATCGCTGCGGTATCGCCCGCGTTCTGTGAGGGATTTGCGGTACTCGGCAATGTCTGCCTGTACTGCCGTGAGTTCCGTGACAGCGATATCGACGGCGCTTTCGCGGTCATTGCGGCAACGGACGACCGGACACTGAACAGGCACATATTTGAGCTTTGCGGCGCTGAAAAGATCCTCGTGAACACGGTCGATGACCCGGAGAACTGCGGGTTTTACTTTCCGGCACTGGTGCAGGCGGGGAATGTGACCGCCGGCATCTCCACGGGAGGTGCAAGCCCGATATTCGCGCGATACATAAAGGAAAAAGTCGCCGGTGCGCTTGACGGAAAAACGCTTGCGGCAGGGGATATCCTCGCTAAGTACAGACCCGTGATAAAGCAGAGATTTTCCACCGCGGAAAAGCGTAAAGAGGCTGCCGAAGCGCTGCTGCAAAGGTGCGCGGACGGAGAGCCGCCGGATAAAAACGAGATAGAAGAATTGCTGGAGAGCCTATGAAAATACGCATCGGAACACGTAAGAGCAAGCTCGCGCTGATACAGTCGGAAATGGCTGCGGACGCTGTAAAAGCTGCCTTTCCGGATATTGAGACCGGGCTTGTGCATATAACCACAAAGGGAGATATCGTCCTCGACAAGCCGCTTGAAAAGATAGGCGGAAAGGGCGTTTTTATAGATGAGATCGAGAGGGCAATGCTCGCGGGCGATATTGATATCGCCGTTCACAGTGCCAAGGATCTTCCGCTTGAACTTGCGGAGGGTACCTGTATTTGCGCAGTCCTGCCCCGTGCGGACGCGCATGATGTCCTTGTGACACGCAGAGGTGAGGTGCTGCCGGAAAAACCGGTCATCGGAACAAGCAGCACCCGCCGTGCAGCAGGTGTGAGGAAACTGTTTCCGCGGTCGGTGAACGCCGATATACGCGGGAATGTCGATACCCGTCTGCAAAAGCTGTACGACAGGCAGTATGACGGGATAGTGCTTGCGGCTGCGGGACTTACACGGCTCGGCGCATTCACGGATAAACGTTTTGATTTTAAAGAGATACCTTTCACTGTACTCGTTCCCGCGCCCTGCCAGGGAATTATCGCTGTGCAGTCGCGGGTCGGCGGTACTGCATCTGATATTTTACGGAAAATAAGCGATGAAAACACATTTCTGTGCTATGAGACAGAACGGAGGGTGCTTGAATTGCTGAACGCGGGCTGCTCGTCACCGGCGGGCGCGTTCGCGGAGATCACAGACGGTACGATAAAGCTCACGGTGACGAAGGATCAGCGGAAGAGCCTTACAGGGAGTGCTTCCTGCGAAGAACGCTTTTCGCTCGCGGAAAGGCTGGTGAACGCGCTGTGACCGGTTTTGTATATATCATCGGCGCGGGCTGCGGCTCGGCAGACCTTATCACGGTGCGCGGGCTGAATGCGCTGAAACAATGCGACACCGTTATATATGACGCGCTTATTGACAGCGAACTTCTGTCATACGCACGGGAAAGCGCGGAGCTGATATGCGTGGGAAAGCGCTCCGGAAAACATTCCGCAAAGCAGGAAGATATCAACTCTCTGCTTGTGGAGAAAGCGCTTGCGGGGCGCACGGTCGCACGGCTCAAAGGCGGTGACCCGTTCGTTTTCGGGCGGGGCGGCGAGGAGATAACCGAGCTTCAGAAGCACGGTATCGCTTATGAAGTTATCCCCGGCATATCATCGTCGATAGCCGTCCCGGAGCTTGCGGGAATACCCGTGACACACCGGAAGACAAGCCGTTCGTTCCATGTCATAACGGCACATACGGCGGACGGAACACAGGACTTTTCGCAGTATGCGAGGCTCGGCGGAACGCTCGTCTTTCTTATGGGTCTGAACGCGCTTCCCGACATAGCGGCGGGACTTATCCGCGGAGGCAGGACCGCAGATACCCCCGCCGCAGTCATCTCGGAAGGCGGTACCGCACATCAGAGATCGGTGCGCGGCACTCTCGCGGATATCGCGGAAAAAGCGGCGGGAATGACGGCTCCGGCGGTCATTGCCGTCGGTGAAACGGCAGCTTATGACTTTTCGGGAACACCCGCTCAGCTGCCGCTTTCCGGCGTATCGGTGACTGTCACCGGGACGGGAAAATTCACGGAAAAGCTCGGTGCGCTGCTCGCAGACGAGGGAGCGCAGGTCCGGAGATACTGTCATCTGCGGACGGTCCGTACTTCGGATATACCGCCCCTTGCGGGATATGACTGCATCGCGTTCACAAGCTCATACGGCGTGGAAATGTTTGTCGGGTATTGCCGCGAAAGCCGCACGGATATGCGCTGCATCGCGGGCATAAAGATCGCAGCCGTAGGCAGCGGCACGGCGGAAACGCTCGCGGCTGCGGGGATATACGCGGACATAGTTCCGGAGAGATACACCGTCCGTGACCTCGGAGAAACGATAGCCGACAGCGTGACCGGACGAGTGCTGATACTGCGTGCAAAGCGCGGCTCGGAAGAGCTTTGCAGGGTGCTGTATGAGCGCGGGACTGTATTCGATGATGTGAAGATATACGACACTGTGAGCCGAAAGCTCCCGCCCGTAAATGCGGATACGGATTACATAGTGTTCGGCAGCTCGTCCGGAGTGCAGCACTTTTTTGAGGGCGGAAGCACAATATCCGCAAAAACAAGGATAGTCTGCATAGGCGCACAGACAGCGGAAACTGTACAGCAATACACAAACAATAAGATCATCACCGCCGGCACGCATACAGCACAGGGCGCGGCGGCTGCGATAAAAGGAGATGCTGCGGAATGAGAAGGTTCAGAAGACTTCGCGCAAGTGAGGAAATGCGGTCGCTGGTCCGCGAAACAAGGCTCAGTAAAAGTGAGCTGATATACCCGGTCTTTGCTGCCGAAGGAGAAAACATAAAGAATCCCGTTGATTCGATGCCGGGTATTTACCAATGGTCGCCCGACCGTATCGGCGAGGAACTTGACCGCGTGGCAGAGAGTGGGATCGCGGGCGTACTGATATTCGGCATACCCGCCCACAAGGACGAAACCGCTTCCGAAGCGTACAGTGAAAACGGCGTCACTCAGCGCACTGTACGGTACATCAGGGAAAAGTACCCTCATTTGCTGATAATTGCCGATGTGTGCCTGTGCGAATACACCTCTCACGGGCATTGCGGGGTCGTGTGCGGTCACGAGATAGTCAACGACAAAACGCTCCCGCTCCTTGCAAAAATGGCGGTGAGCTTAGCGGACGCGGGAGCCGACATTATAGCCCCCTCGGACATGATGGACGGCAGAGTTGCGGCAATACGTGAAGCTCTCGACGGTGCGGGTCACGTAAACACGCCGATAATGTCATACAGCGCGAAATTCGCTTCCGGCTACTATTCGCCATTCCGCGACGCAGCGCAGTCCGCTCCGTCGTTCGGTGACAGGCGCACATACCAGATGGACCCCGCAAACGGGCGGGAGGCTCTCCGTGAGATAGCGGACGACATCGACGAGGGCGCGGATATGGTCATGGTGAAGCCCGCGCTTGCGTATCTCGATGTGCTTCGTTCCGCCCGTGACCGCTTTGACCTTCCGATAGCCGCGTACAATGTAAGCGGCGAATACAGCATGGTGAAAGCTGCCGCAGCGAACGGCTGGATAGACGAGAAGCGTATAGTGCTTGAAAATCTTACTGCAATAAAGCGTGCCGGTGCGGATATCATCATCACATATCACGCGCTCGATGCCGCGGAATGGATAAACGAATGATAACAGCAAGATCAACAGAATTGTTTGCAAAAGCCAAAACTCTGATGCCCGGCGGCGTGAACAGCCCTGTCCGGGCGTTCGGGAGCGTGGGGCGGGAGCCGCTGTTCATCGCGGGTTCGCACGGTGACAGGATAACCGACGCGGACGGAAATGAATATACAGACTACGTATGCTCGTGGGGACCCGACATTCTCGGTCACGCTCACCCGGCGATCATCGAAGCGGTGAAGCGTGCCTGCGACAGCGGGCTTACATACGGAGCGTGTCACGAGGGAGAAGTAATACTCGCCGAAAAGATAAAAGCTCACTTCCCGTCAATGGAGATGCTTCGGCTGGTGAACTCCGGAACGGAAGCCGTGATGAGCGCGGTACGCGCGGCACGGGGATATACGCGCCGTGACAGGATAGTGAAGTTCGCGGGCTGCTATCACGGACATTCCGACGGACTGCTCGTAAAGGGCGGTTCGGGACTGATAACGGGGAGTATTCCGGACAGCGCGGGAGTTCCCGCGGCTCTCACGGAAAATACACTGCTCGCGCGGTATAATGACCCGGACTCGGTGCAGGCGCTTTTTGAACGCTGTCCTGACAGTATCGCCGCCGTCATAGTCGAGCCGTGTGCGGCAAACATGGGCGTTGTTCCGCCGAAAGACGGATTTCTGAAGGCGCTTCGTGATATTACGGAAAAGTACGGCGCGATACTGATATTCGATGAGGTGATAACGGGGTTCCGGCTGTCGGCAGGCGGCGCACAGGAGCTTTACGGCATAAAGCCGGATATGACCGTACTCGGTAAGATCGTCGGCGGGGGAATGCCCCTCGCGGCTTACGGCGGAAAACGTGAGATAATGGAGAACGTAGCGCCCCTCGGTGCGGTCTATCAGGCGGGAACTCTTTCCGGCAATCCGATAGCGACGGCTGCGGGGATAGCGCAGATAACGGAGACAGAACGCATTCCCGACCTGTACGGCGAACTTGACCGGAAAACGGCGGTGCTTGAAGCCGCGGCAAGGAGCGCGGGACTGAATGTAAACCGCTGCGGTTCGCTGATGACGGTATTTTTCACGGATACACCGGTCACCGACTATGAAACGGCGATGACGGCAGACAGGAACGGATATGCGCGGTTCTTCGCGTACCTGCTGGATAACGGCATCTATGCCGCGCCGTCGCAGTTTGAGGCGATGTTCGTGTCGTATGCTCACAGCGACGGGGATATAGCGAAAACAGCTGAAATAATTGCACATTACAGGAAGGAGAATTGATGATGGCAGTCGATTATGGGACACTCAAAAAAGGCGGATTCATGCGCCAGAAGCAAAAGAACAATTTCTCGCTGCGCTTACGCGTTGTGGGTGGGAACGTCACCGCGGGGCAGCTTGCGAAGATAGCGGAGGTAGCGGAAAAATACGGAGACGGTCATGTACATCTCACCTCGCGTCAGAGCATCGAAATACCGTTCATAAAGCTTGAGCAGATAGACGAAGTGAAGAACGCTCTCGCAGAGGGCGATGTACAGCCCGGTGTGTGCGGTCCGCGTGTGCGCACGATAACCGCCTGTCAGGGAAACGCGATATGTCCGAGCGGGTGCATCGACACCTACGCGCTGGCAAAAGAGCTTGACGAGCGGTACTACGCAAGGGAACTCCCGCACAAGTTCAAATTCGGCATAACCGGCTGCCAGAACAACTGCCTCAAAGCGGAAGAGAACGATCTCGGCATAAAGGGCGGCATAAAGGTCGGCTGGAAGGAACAGGACTGCATTCACTGCGGTGTCTGCGAAAAAGTCTGCCGCGCCGGTGCCATAACCGTGCAGGACGGGAAGATCACCGTCGATACGGGTAAATGCAATTTCTGCGGACGGTGTGTGAAATCCTGCCCGACGGACGCGTGGGAACAGACAAGCGGCTATATCGTGTCATTCGGCGGACTGTTCGGAAACAGCATCGCAAAGGGTGAACCGATAGTTCCGTTCATCGAGGATCACGACACGCTGATGCGTGTATGCGACGCGGCGATAGAATTCTTCGCACAGAACGCGAACCCGAGCGAGCGGTTCCGTTTCACGCTTGACCGGGTAGGGCATGACAGATTCCGTGAAGTGATACTGAAAGCGATAAATGAGAAATGAAGACAGAACGAATAAAGACCGATATCCTGATAATCGGAGGAGGGACTGCCGGCTGCTATGCCGCGGTGACTGCCGCCGAAAATTCAGACAGACAGATACTTATATGCGAAAAGGCGCACATTAAAAGAAGCGGCTGTCTTGCCGCGGGAGTGAACGCGCTCAACGCCTACATAACCGAGGGCAGGACGCCGCAGGATTACGCGGATTACTGTATGAAGGACGCGGCGGGGATAGCGCGGGAAGACCTGCTGGTCACAATGTCGGAGCGGCTCAACGCGGTAACGGAGCGGCTTGAAAAAGAAGGTCTCGTCATTCTCAAAGACGAGCAGGGAAAATACGTCACGCGCGGGAACCGCAATATCAAGATAAACGGCGAGAATATAAAGCCACTGCTTGCGGGAATGGCGGAGAGACAGCCGAATGTGAGGATACTCAACCGCGTGGATATCACCGACATTTCCGTGACAGACAACCGCGTGAACGGCGCTTTCGGCATCGGTATCGAAAACGGTGTGTTCTATGTCATCGAAGCGGGCGCGGTGCTGATAGCCACCGGCGGCGCGGCGGGACTTTACAAGCCGGATAATCCCGGCTTCTCGCGGCATAAGATGTGGTACTGCCCGTTCAATACCGGCGCGGGGTACGCTATGGGGATACGTCACGGCGCGGAGATGACCACGTTCGAGATGCGCTTTATCGCGCTGCGGTGCAAGGACACGATAGCCCCCACGGGAACTCTCGCACAGGGGGTAGGCGCAAAGCAGACAAACGCTCTCGGCGAGGTATATGAGCAGAAATACGGGCTTACCACCTCGGAGCGCGTTTACGGGACAGTCGCGGAAAACGCGGCGGGCAGGGGACCGTGCTTCCTGAAAACGAAAGGCATCACCCCGGAGCAGGAGCAGTCACTTCTGAAAGCCTATCTGAATATGGCGCCGTCGCAGACCCTGAAATGGTGTGAGAGCGGAGAACTGCCCTCACAGCACGATGTTGAGATCGAGGGTACCGAGCCGTACATAGTCGGCGGGCATACCGCAAGCGGGTTCTGGGTGGACACCGACCGCGCCACTACCATAAAGGGTCTGTACGCCGCGGGAGACGTTTCCGGCGGCGCCCCGCAGAAGTATGTCACCGGTGCGCTTGCCGAGGGTGAGATAGCGGCGCTTGCCATACTGAAATATCTCGGGAACAGTACCCCCGGAACTGTCTCCGAAGAGAGCGCCGCACTTCACCGGAAAGAGGCAGAGGGATTTCTTATAAACTCCGGCAGCCCTTATACCACAGAGCAGCTGGAAGAAGCTATGCAGACCGCAATGGACAGCTATGCGGGCGGGATAAAGACGAACTACCGCTTCTCGGAAAAGACCCTCGGTGAAGCCGACAGACGGATAGTACAGCTGCAAAAGCTGTCGGACAGCCTTCACGCCGATGATATGCAGGAGCTTATGTATATATACGAGCTGCGGGAACGGCTGACCGTTTGCAGGACTGTCATAGCACATCTGAAAGCGCGTCACGAGACACGCTGGCACTGTTTCGCGGAGAATACCGACTACCCGGAGCGTGATGACGAACGCTGGAACGTGTTTGTGAACTCCCGCTTCGTGAACGGCAGGACCGAGATCATACTAAGGAGGGTGAGCGGCAGTTGAGTATAGAGATAGATAAACTGAAATGTATCGGCTGCGGGAAATGCCGTGATGTCTGCCCCGGAACGCTCATAGCGCTTGACGAAAACAGGCGTGCCTATATAAAGTACCCGCGGGACTGCTGGGGCTGCACGAGCTGCATAAAGGAATGTCCCGTGTATGCGGTAAGCTTTTTCCTCGGCGCGGATATGGGCGGCATGGGAAGCCGTATGCACACGGAAAGACACGGCGATATACTTGACTGGCTGATAGAAAAGCCGGACAGCACAACCGTGAAGATATCTGTCGATACAAGAGAGTCCAATAAATATTAGAAGATCAGGAGATGATGAAATGTCCGAATTATCCCACCTTGACGAGCTTGAAGCCGAGGCGGTATATATAATCCGCGAGGTCGCCGCCGAGTGCGAAAAGCCCGTCATGCTGTATTCCATAGGCAAGGACAGCAGCGTGATGCTGCACCTTGCCATGAAAGCCTTCTACCCCGAAAAGCCGCCATTCCCGTTCCTGCACGTCAATACGACGTGGAAATTCAGGGAAATGATAAAATTCCGTGACGAGACCGCGGAAAAGCTCGGTATCGAGATGCTGGAATATATCAACGAGGACGGCGTGAGACGCGGTATCAATCCCTTCGACCACGGCGCGGCATACACCGATATCATGAAAACGCAGGCGCTCAAACAGGCGCTCGACAAGTACGGCTTCACCGCGGCGTTCGGCGGCGGCAGGCGCGACGAGGAAAAATCCCGCGCCAAGGAGCGTATCTTCTCTTTCAGAAGCGCGTCACACGCGTGGGACCCGAAGAACCAGCGCCCCGAGATGTGGAAGCTCTACAACACGAAGATCAACAAGGGTGAGAGTATCCGTGTATTCCCGATATCCAACTGGACGGAAAAGGATATCTGGCAGTATATCCGCCGCGAGAATATAGACATTGTCCCCCTTTACTTCGCGGCAGTCCGTCCGGTGGTGGAGCGCGGCGGAAACATCATCATGGTAGATGACGAACGGTTCCCGCTGCGGGAGGGAGAAGTCCCGCAGATGAAGTCGGTGCGGTTCCGCACACTCGGCTGCTACCCGCTCACCGGCGGCATAGAAAGCACCGCGTCGACCCTCGACGAGATAATCGAAGAAACGCTTGCAAGCGTAGAATCCGAGCGCACCTCCCGCGTTATCGACAATGAGGCGGCGGGAAGCATGGAGCGCAGAAAGAGAGAGGGGTATTTTTAATGAGCAAAGGACTTTTAAAGTTCATCACCTGCGGGAGCGTTGACGACGGAAAATCCACGCTCATCGGACATATCCTCTACGACGCGAAGCTGATATACGCCGATCAGGAGAAGGCTCTCGAACTTGACAGCAAGGTCGGAAGCACAGGCGGAGCTATCGACTATTCACTTCTGCTCGACGGGCTTATGGCAGAGCGCGAGCAGGGCATCACGATAGATGTTGCGTACCGCTATTTCACCACCGACGCGCGCAGCTTCATCGTCGCGGACACTCCCGGACATGAGGAATACACCCGCAATATGGCAGTGGGCGCGTCATTTGCCGATCTTGCGGTGATACTCGTGGACGCTTCGCAGGGCGTTCTTGTGCAGACCCGCCGCCATGCCCGTATTTGCAGTCTCATGGGAATACGGCACTATGTTTTCGCCGTGAACAAAATGGATCTTGTCCGGTACAGCGAGACCCGCTTCAACGAGATACTTTCCGATATAAACGCGCTTACGGAGGAGCTTTCACTGCCGGACATCAAGGTCATACCGCTGTCCGCGACGGCTGGCGACAATGTTACCGGACCTTCCCCGAATATGCCGTGGTATGAGGGAGTACCGCTTCTTACATACCTCGAAACCGTGGATACGGACGATAACGCCGGTGACGGGAAATTCTATATGCCGGTGCAGCGTGTCTGCCGCCCCGACCGGACATTCAGAGGTTTTCAGGGGCAGATCGAAGAAGGCAGCATATCCGTCGGCGATACCGTGCGCACACTTCCCAGCGGAGAGACTGCCTCCGTAAAGAGTATTCTCATCACAGACAGACAGGCTGATACAGCATTCGCCGGACAGCCCGTGACGATAGTTCTTGACCGTGAGGTAGATGTGTCGAGAGGCTGCGTTATCACAAGCGACGAAAACATAGCCGCATACAGCGGGCTTGATGTGTCGCTGCTCTGGACCGACGACAGCGAGCTTACCGCGGGCGGAGACTATCTTGCGAAGCTCGGAACAAAGCTGATACCGGCGGTCGTGACCGGGATAAAGTACGCCACAGACGTGAACACAGGCGAGCATATACCGGTGCGGACTGTCGGCAAGAACGGGCTTGCACGCTGCTCGATAAAGCTTTCCGAGCCTGTCCCCGCCGACAGGTTCGCGCTGCATAAAACTCTGGGCGAACTGATACTTATAGACCGTGTAACGAATATGACGGCGGCGTGCGGAGTGGTCGAGGAGGTTTACGGGAAAAGCGACGCGCAGGAAAAGGCAGCCTTCACCGACGGGATCCTTCACGCGCACGGCGACCTGTTCGAGGAATTCTACTACGATGTGAACAGCTACAACGTTTTCCATGCGCAGAAGATCAACAGCACATTCAGACCCGGTGACGAGATACCTGTGCGCGGGAAGAGCTTCGCGTACCCCGACGACCTCGATGTGATAGTCATGCGCGACAGGGTGGCGGTGCTTATCCGCGACCGTAAGGTGTGGAAGCTCGTCCGGTTCGGCGAGTACACCCGCGACTGCACCGTGCCGATAGTAAACGGGCGCGGATTTGCCGTGCTTGCGAAGACGAACGAAGATGTACAGCGTTTCATGGCGGAGTATGAAAGTTCCGACGAAAAGAGCCTTCCGGAGCTGTTCGGGAAGTGGCTGGATTTCGACACTTACAGGAAGATATATATTTCCGGCGCGGATATATGATCCGATGCCGGCAGTAAAAAGACTGTTCCCGGTGCGGGGAACGGTCTTTTTTACTGATTATGTCCGGAAATACGCTGTTTGTGTTATAAAATGCCTGACAAGGCGGGGTTCTGTGGGTCATACTGTAATGTATGGCAGTCCGGGACTGCAACAATGATTTTTCGGCGTTTGCGTTTGTGCTGAGGGCAAAGCTCAAGGAACTGCGCAAGGGCGAATATATGGCATTCACGGGGCAGAGCGGCTGCGGGAAATCGACCGTTATGAAGCTGATGATGCGGATACTTGATCCCGACAGCGGTGAAATATACATTGAAAGCCCCGACGGAGCAAAAAAGCCCCTCGGTAACGACAAGCGCAGACTTTTTGCGTATGTTCCGCGGGGTCGGAGGAATATGTGACAAGGATCTTCCCGGTCTCCGGTATTTTCACCCCGCCGCGCATCGGACTGTGTTATCCGGTGAAAAGATCATTTTGATATTGACAGAACGGCTGTAAAGTGTTAAAATAAATACATATACAGATATAAATGAAAGGAACAAGACCTATGATAACATTCCTGGCAGGTATAGCTCTGCTGATCGTCGGAGCCATGATATACGGAAGAGTCTGTGAAAAGATAATGAAGCCCACAGACCGTAAGACCCCCGCGGTGGAGAAGTTCGACGGGGTGGATTTCGTCCCCATGAAAAAGTGGAAGAACAGCCTTATCGAGCTGCTGAATATAGCCGGTACAGGTCCTATCCTCGGACCGATACAGGGCATACTCTTCGGACCGATAGCCTTCATCACCATACCGATAGGCTGCTTTATCGGAGGGGCATTCCACGATTATATGAGCGGAATGATCTCGGTGAGAAGCGGCGGCGAACAGATGCCCGCCCTTGTGAAGCGCTTTCTCGGAAAGCACGTTTATGTGATATACAATATATTCGTCTGCCTGCTGATGCTGCTGGTGGGTGTGGTGTTCATCTATACTCCGGGCGACCTGTTCATAACGCAGATACTCGGACAGGAGAGCAGCTTCGGGAATCCGGTGATGTGGATAGTTTACGGCGTGATCTTCGCGTACTATATAATTGCCACACTTCTGCCGATAGACAAGATAATCGGAAAGATCTACCCTGTCTTCGGCGCCGTCCTGCTGTTATCGGCTGTCGGGGTATTTCTGGGGCTTTTCTTCAACGGCTACCCGCTCGATGAGATATGGGAAAAGGGATTCAGCTTTGTGAACCCCTACGGCGACAATTTCATACCGATATTCTTTGTGACCGTTGCCTGCGGTATAGTCTCGGGATTTCACTCCACACAGGCTACCCTTATCTCCCGCACTATGGGCGATGAGCGTGAGGGCCGCATGACATTCTACAATATGATGATCCTTGAGGGATTTATCGCTATGGTATGGGCTGCCGCGGCAATGGGAGCAATGAACCTCGGACTTGCGTCCGCTGATATGCTCCATGATCATCCGACCGATGTAGTCGGCATCATAGCCAGGAGTATGCTCGGAAATATAGGCGGGATCATAGCGATCATCGGAGTTATTGTGCTTCCGGTGACTTCCGGAGATACCGCGCTGCGTTCGCTGCGCATAATGATCTCCGACGCTTTGCATATAGACACGACAAAAAAGCGCAGCAATCTTATCCTTGCCCTGATAATTTTCAGCGTCGTGGCTGCGATCCTTGTATGGGCAAAAGCCGACTCAAGCGGCTTCAATATGCTCTGGAGATATTTCTCGTGGGCGAATGAAAGCACGGCGGTATTCGCGTTCGCGATGATAAGCGTGTATATGATACGCCATAAAATGCCGTATCTTATGGCGCTTATTCCGGGAATGTTCTATATGTATATCGTATCCGCATACATACTCAACGCGAAGATAGGCTTCAATCTTCCGTGGACTGCCGCGTATATCGTTTCCGCTGTCCTCACTCTCGGCTATGCGGCGGGAATAGTGATATACGGCAGGAAACACGCCGCTTCTCCGGCACAGGCGCTGACGCCGGATAATACGACAAATAATTGAAAGGAAGAACACCATGGATATCGAATATCTGCTGTTTCTTCAGAATTTCAGGAACAGTATAAACGACGCTCTTACACCGTTCATGGAGATGATATCGCTGTTTGCGGTGACATATCTGGTGATAGTCCCCGCTTTCATATACTGGTGCGTTGATAAAAAGAGCGGGCTTTACACTCTGGCTTCATATAATGTGTGTGTTTCGGTGAACGCGGTGATAAAGCTCACCGCCTGCGTTTACCGCCCGTGGATAAGAGACAGCCGCATACTCCCGGCGGGGGACGCTGTTACCACGGCAACGGGTTATTCGTTCCCGAGCGGACACACCACCACCGCCACGCCGATATACGGAGGAATGGCGGTGCGGGCATGGAAGAAGCTGCGCTGGATCTCGGTACTGTGCATGATCTGTATCGCGCTTACGGGATTTTCCCGCAACTACCTCGGTGTACATACCCCGCAGGACGTGCTGGTGGGGCTTACCCTCGGCGTACTTACCCTCTTCGGAATGTCGGCGCTTTTCAGGTATATAGCAAAGCACCCGGAGAAGGAGAACATCTTTCTCGCGGCAGGCGTTGTACTCGGCACAGCCGCGCTCTTCTACATCACCCTCAAACCGTACCCCATGGACTATGTTGACGGGAACCTTCTCGTTGACCCGCAGAAGATGATGAAGGACGGCTACGGGGACGTCGGAATGATGATGGCGTTCTGTATCGGAAGATTTATCGAAAAGACATGGGTGAAATATGAACCGAGGCTCACAAAGACAAATCTCGCAGCGGGACTTGTGGGCGCGGTGCTGACATTCTTTGTCATCGACACGGTAAAGACGCCTCTGCGTGAGCTGCTGGGACTGCACTGGGGCTCGCTGGCGGCAAACGCTGTCATAATGCTGTTCATCACCGCGGTATGGCCGGCTGTCATGAAAGCCGTGACAAAGGACAGGGAGATACCGGCAGGAACAGAGGTGTGACCGCCGTGAACTACACCGTAACAGAGCTTATAGAGCCGGATAACGGCTGTGAGGGCTTCATGCCGGGCGAAGAACCCATGGTGACGCTGATACTTGCCGCGCAGGACGGCACGCAGCGTACCGTGAAGCTCCCGGACATTCTCGCTTACCGGCTGAAATGGGATACCGGCACCGTGATCTCCGGTGAGGATATCGGAAAATACTGTGTCTGAACGCCGTACTTTATAAAACAGTCATTCAATACAGGAAAAGGAAGGAAAACAGGAATGAAAACAAAAAGATCACTTGCGCTCATAGTGTCCGCTATGATAGCGGCGGCATCGGTGACAGTGCCGGTGTATGCCGAGGACACACCCATGATGACAATGGACAACCCGTTTGCCGACACTGTCGCAAAGGGTGAGGACGGTTCATGGGATATCACGGAACGCGGTCTGAAACTGCTGAAAAGCGGTCTTACCGAGGAAAGGGGATTTTATTTCGATATGTCCCTGTCCGAACGCGTGGAGGAGACGCTCACGCTGAACGTACACTGCGGGAACGGAGAAAAGAGTGTCGATACCCCCTATATCATGATGATACCGCAGTACAGCAATGAGGAGGGCGCGCACCTTTACCTCCCCTTCAACGATATCGCAGATATTATCGAGGAAGAAGGAACGATAAAGGCGAACGATATCACGGAAATGTCCGTGAAGCTTGTCGGTGTTGATATGACCGACCTTATGATAACCGCGAAATCCGGAGTTTACGCTTCGTTCACACAGGGCGTTTACGCGGCATATACCGTGGACAGGGACGGCAATGCGGATACCCTTGCCGATTATTTCGTATTCGACGACGAGGCGAACGGCAGAACTTCCGCTCCGGGTACGGGTATAGGCGTGGGATTTACCTGTGAGCAGGAAAACGGCAATATCATTTTCCACATGGCAAGCGCCGACAACGTTACCGAAGCCACTGCGGAGCACCGTGAATACGGAAGCTGGCTCATGACCATAGACTACGGCGGGGATACCGGAAAAAAGACATATCTGATGCTGCGCCTTGAGGACGTTTATCCGACGGATTTCGACGCGGCGGAATTCAAGCCCCTCAGCAGAGGTGTATGGGCGGCATACAATAAAACGGGTGATGAAATCTCTGACATATCCGACTACTTCATATTCACCGATACGGAGAACGGCAGGACCGCAGACCCCCTGAAAGGTACAGGCGTCGGATTCACCTGCGAGCAGAACGGTATGGAGCTTACATTCCATTTCGGAAGCGCCGATGATACCACAAAGGCTGTCCTGAAACCGACAGCGGAAGGCGGCTACTACGTAACCATCGGATATGAGGGCGGTCCCGTCACATATTATTTCACCCGCGACAACGGACTTGACCCGGACATTTTCGAGGTCGAGCCTGTCGTGATCATAGACAGGGGAGTGTACGCGGCATATAAGGACGACGGTTCGGGAAATTACGGAAAGCCCTCCGTATTCTTCATCTTCTATGATAAGGAGAACGGCAGGACGCTTGACGCGCTCACAGGTCTCGGTGTACCTTTCACCTGCGACCAGAACGAGAACGGCATACTGTTCCACTTTGCGAGCGCAGATGACAACACCTTCACTTCCGGCTTTGAATATACCGGTGACGGCAGTTTCAAGGGAACGATCGGATATGAGGCGGGAGATATGACATATATGTTCGTCCCGGTCGCGGATTCAGACCCCGATACATTTGCGGATCTGTATGATGTTTCCGCCGACACTGCCGCCGCGGAGGAATCTCCCGCAGCCGAAACCGCGGAAGATCCCGGAAATCCCAAGACCGGTACTGCGGATATGGCGGCTCTTGCGGGTGCCGCGGCGTTCTCCCTTGCAGCCGCGCTCGCAGTGAAAAAGAGAGACTGATACGGCACTGAAAGCTTAAAATACAAAATGACCCGTACTCGCGTTTCAGCCGAGCCGGGTCATTTTTGTCATTCTATCACAAGTTCTTCTTTTACCGCCGTGTCGCCCTCGATATGAAACGAGTTCAGCACAGGTTCGTCATTCATAAGCGACAGTATCATATAGCTTGCGGTACTGTCGTATGCGAGCCGTTTGTCCTCGTCGGAGGGACGGGAAGGGGAGACGGGGTGGGAATGCCAGTTACCGAGCTGTTCAAGCCCGTTCGCCCGCATATCCTTTACGGCGGCGAGCTGTTCGCGCGGGTCAAGCGTGAAATGCTCCTCCGCGTGGTCGGTGTTCGTGAGGATATACACCTTGTCTATGATCTTGTCGTTCCCGTCAAAATGCCCCGCGATCAGTCCGCAGGCTTCAATGGGAGCTTCTTTTTTTGCGTGTGCGAGTATTTTCCCGTAATCGCTTCCGGACATTCTTATCATTTCAGATCACACTCCGCCTGTTCATAGTCGATAAGTTCGGTGATAGTGGGGTGTTCGCCGCATACGGGGCATCTGCTCGTGTCCGCCGGGAGCTTCACCTTACGCCATTCCATTTTCAGCGCGTCAAAAGTGAGGAGATATCCGGTAAGCAGATCTCCCGCCCCGACGATGTACTTCACGGCTTCCATAGCCTGCATCGAACCGATCACGCCGCCCATTGCCCCGATGACTCCCGCCTGTTTGCAGGTGGGTACCGCGTCTTTCGGCGGGGGATTTCTGAATACGCACCGGTAGCAGGGTCCCTGTCCCGGAACGTAGGTCATGAGCTGTCCTTTGAAACGGATTATCCCCGCATGGGAGAAGGGTTTCTTCGCCATTACGCAGGCATCGTTTATCAGGAATTTCGCCGGGAAATTATCCGTCCCGTCCAGTATGAAATCATAGTCCTTTATCAGATCCAACACGTTTTCGCTTGTCACGAACGTATGGTAGGTGTTCACCGTAACATCGGGGTTTATCGCTTCCATGGTCTCTTTCGCGGACTGCACTTTCGGCTTGCCGATATCGGCGGTGGTGTGTATGACCTGTCTCTGGAGATTGGAGAGATCCACCTCGTCCGCGTCAGCTATGCCTATAGTGCCTACTCCGGCAGCGGCGAGGTACAGAGCCGCCGGTGCTCCGAGACCGCCCGCTCCGATTATCAGCACTTTCGCCTGTGAGAGCTTCTTCTGTCCCTTTGCGCCGACTTCCTTCAGAATGATATGGCGGGAGTAGCGTTCAAGCTGTTCGTTTGTGAATGCCATTGAAAATACCCCCGTTCATCTGTCGGACGGCTGTCCGCCGCCCATGAAATACAGGAATTCCACCGTGTCCCCGTCTTTGAGGACGGTCTGCGCGAAACTTCCGCTTTCGACGAACTCATCGTTGACCGTCACCGTGACATATTCCGGCGTCTCCACATTTTCAAGCTCCGTGAGCTTAGCGACGGTGATGCCGTCCTCATATTCCTTTACCTTTCCGGCTACTGTGATCTTCATTATTCTGTTCTCCTTACTGTAAATTTTCAAATGCCGCGATTATATCCGCTTTCTTTACCGCTCCGCGAAGCCGCACGGCTTCCTTCCCGTCCTTGAAGAAGATCAGGGTGGGGGACGCCTGTACATCGTACTTTTCGGCAAGCTCCGGTTCGCGGGGGGCGTTCACCTTGTATATGTCCAGCTTTCCCGCGAGTTCCGTTTCAAGCTGTGACAGCACCGGTGACAGCATTCTGCACGGTACGCAGGAATCCGAGTAGAATTCCGTGAGTACGGGGTTCACGGCGTTCAGCACTTTTACGCCGAACTGATCTGCTGTTATCCTCTCCGCCATTCAGTCTCCCACCTTCTGCACGATCAGACGGTATGTACCGTCGCCGTTGTCTGTAAGTTCAAGGACCCTGTGTCCTTCTTCTTTGAGGCTTCTCGGTACGTTCTGCACCGGTTCGCCGTCGTTCAGCCGTATTTCAAGGATATCCCCGTCGTCAAGCTCCTCGATCGCGACCTTTGCCTTTACGAATGTTACCGGGCAGGTGACATCTGTGATGTCAACGCTGTCCGCGATGTTGTATTCAGCCATTTTCTCCGCTCCTTTTCACTGCGTTGTCGAAATCTTCAATAAGATCGTTTATGTCCTCTATCCCGACGCTCACTCTTATGGTATCCTCGAATACCCCCGCCTGTTCGCGGCGCTTTTCGTCCGAGTGCAGGTATATCGTGCTTGCCGGGTGTATCACCAGTGTGCGCACATCGCCGATATTCGTGGCTATCAGCGCGTATTTCAGCAGGTTTATCAGCCTGAATGCCCTTTCCCTGCTTCCTGCGCGTATGGTAAGTATGCCGCCGCCCTTTCCGCCGAACTGCGACTGTACCGTCCGGCAGTACGGACTTGTCTCCAGCCCGGGGTAATTGACGGTTATGCCGTCAAGGGACTGCAAATGCTCCGCGAGCCGTTTCGCGTTTTCGCATATCCGCTCCATGCGAAGTCCGAGTGTCTCTGTCCCCACAATGTTCATATACGCGTTGAACGGAGACAGACAGGTTCCCGCATTGCGCCAAAGACCGCTGCGGAGCTTCGCGAGATACGCGAACTTCCCGAATGAGCGGAAGCTGCCGAAGTCCGGATATTTCCCGCTGTCCCATTCAAATCTGCCGCCGTCGATGATGACGCCGCTTATAGAGTTCCCGCCGCCGTTTATGTATTTTGATGTGGAGTGTACCACGATATCCGCGCCCAGCTCAAAGGGGTGAACGAGGTACGGCGTTGCGGTGGTGCTGTCTGTTATAAGCGGTATGCCATAGCTGTGACAGACCTGTGCGACTGCTTTTATATCCACCACATCGAGTTTCGGATTGCCTATCACCTCTGTGAACACTGCCCTTGTTCGCTCACTTATCAGCCGCGAGACGCTCTCCGGGGTCACGGTATCCGCGAATTTCGCGGTTATGCCGAATTGTGCGAGGTCACGGAACAGATCTATCGTCCCGCCGAAAAGCCCCGCCCCCGCTATCACTTCGTCTCCGGCTTTCAGTATATTCAGCAGTGACATGGTCACGGCAGCCATTCCCGACGAACACGCGGCGGCACCCACACCGCCTTCCAGCGCAGCCATACGTTTTTCAAACGCATCTACGGTAGGATTTCCTATACGTGAGTATGAAAATCCCGGTGCGCGGTTCGCAAACACCTTTTCCAGCGTTTCCGCGCTGTCGTGGGCGAATGCGCTGACCTGATATATCGGGGTCTGTGTTGCCCCGAGGTCATTTCTGTCTGTCCTGCCGTGCAGCAGGCTTGTATTGAATTCCATTGTATCACCGTCTTTCGGATCGACCTGCCATAATTATACTCCGCTTTTCATACTAAGTCAATAGGAATTCGTGCTTTTCTACATATATAACATATAGAAATAGTAGGCGTTGTAAATTTTTATCTATTTCGACCATTGCAAAAAAGGGGGAAAATATGCTATACTTATTGAAATAGTAGGAATTGAAACCGGAGGGAAATCCAATGAAAATATCTTCAAAAGTAGAATGCGGCATCATCTCCCTTGTGGATATCTGCATCTATTCAAATAACAGCGTGGTCACGGTAATAAATATATCCGCCCGGCAGCATATCTCCGCCAAATACCTTGAACAGATCCTCCCGCAGCTGAGACAGGCGGATATAATCCGCAGCGTCAAGGGCGCGAAAGGCGGGTATATTCTGACCCGTCCGCCGGAGAATATAACCCTGCGTGATGTGATAAACGCGCTGGATAAATCCGTGCTCGGGGAAGTCTCCTTTGACAGCAGAGAGGACTCCCTTATCGACGACGTTCTCTCCGAATGTCTCTGGAGCCGTATGAACGACTATCTGCGCAGCTTCGCGGAGAACGTCACCCTGCGGGATATCGCCGACCGCTATGATAAGCTCGTCTCCGCACCCAGCGAGCCGATGTACTATATCTGAAACTGTGCAGTCACCGCCCCGCAGGCGGTCTCTGAGTCCGGAACCGCTTGTATCAAGGTGTCCGGGCTTTTTCTTTTCCGCAGCTTTTCCGAAAAAATATATAATTAGTTACGGTACGCTTTTTTGTGAAAAATATGTGAAAATTGTTGCGAACGGGGAAAAAATATGTTATAATTGATGTGTCATCAATAACTGCCATTCGGACGGTTATTGCCGTAAAGTCTGCTCACAGGCTTTCCGATATTGTAAAAACGTGCCTTCGGCGTGTTTTTACAATGGACACATCAACCGGAATATCAAATTATGGAGGTTCACAATTATGGCTTGTTTTTTAATACCTGCAGGTGAGGCTATAGTTACCACGATCGTCACAAAGGTCATAGAATCAAAGGAAAAAGCCGCTCTCGCGGAAACCGCGGAGAATAAGGCGGAAAATTCCGCTGCCGCAGACAGACCGCTCTTCTCGTCAAGGCTGAAATGGCTCAACAATATGCTGTGGGGAGGTTCCGCACTGCTGATGTTCGAGCATATCTGGCACGGAGAGGTGGTGCCGTGGTTCCCGTTCCTTACAGCGGCGGCAGATCCGGCGGATACCGCGGAGATGCTTGCGGAGATGTCAACCGTCGGGGTGAGCATGGCGCTCGCCGTCACGGGAGTGTGGGCGGTAATGGCGGCAGTCTCGTCGGTGACCGCGAAACATAAGGCAGACAAAGACGCGGAGCACACTGAGGAGGGAACGGCATGACACTTCTCATCACCGTATCCGCCGCTGTCATCTCTTCAATAGTATGGTATGTGAAGTCCCCGGCGGCAGGCAATATGCGGCTCGGCACCCTCTGCCTCATGTACTGGGGCGCGTCACTGATGTGGACCGTTGACGCGGTATTTGAGTACATCGAGCTGAAAGACGCATTCTTTGCTCCCGCGCCCGCCGATATGCTGAACGACGCGTTCCTCGGATTTTCGGCGGTGGCGCTTGGACTTGTTATCTGGCTTGTCATAGTGCTGATAAAGGACCCGAAGGGAGTCCTGAAAGCCGCGCTTGCCGGGAAAAACAAATAATTTCGGACGGTTCCGGTCACCCCGGAGCCGTTTTTGGACAGGAGGAGAAAATGAACACAGAAGCACGGAAGCTCCTCGAAGCGGTGCGGGACGGCGGAATGAGCGTGGAAGACGCGCTTATGAAATTCAAGACCGGACCGTTCGAGGATATCGGATACGCGAAGATAGATACCCACCGCAAACTCCGCCGCGGTACGGCAGAAGTGATCTACGGGGCGGGAAAGACCCCGGAACAGATAGCCGGTATCATCGCAAAAATGCGTGACAGCGGGCAGGAGCGGATACTCGTCACCCGGCTTTCCGGACAGGCTTACGAGGAAGTCTCCGCAAGCGTCCCACTCGATTACCGGCGGGAGGCGAAGCTCGGCATTTACGGGGATATCCCGGAGCCGGACGGCATAGGTACGGTCGTGGTGGCGACAGGCGGTACCAGCGATATACCGGTGGCGGAGGAAGCCGCAGTCACCGCCGAGTTCCTCGGAAGCAGGGTGACGCGGCTGTATGATGTGGGCGTTGCGGGACTGCACCGCCTGCTTGCGCATAAGGAAGAGATAATGTCCGCGACGGTCATAGTGGCGATAGCGGGAATGGAGGGCGCCCTTGCGAGCGTTATCGGCGGGCTTTCGGAATGTCCGGTGATAGCCGTCCCCACAAGCGTGGGCTACGGCGCGGCGTTCGGGGGACTGTCGGCGCTTCTGTCCATGCTCAATTCCTGCGCCAGCGGCGTATCGGTGGTGAATATCGACAACGGCTACGGCGCGGGATATCTCGCCAATATGATAAACCACACAGGAGGTAACGTATGAAGACATTGTACATAGACTGCGGAATGGGAGCCGCCGGTGATATGCTCACAGCCGCTCTGCTGGAGCTTCTGCCGGAGCCGGACGCTTTTCTTGAAAAGCTGAATTCTCTCGGCATACCGGACGTGGTATTCGGGCGGGAGAAGTCGGTCAAGTGCGGCATTACCGGCACTCATATCACCGTGAAAGTCCACGGTGAGGAGGAAACGGAGCATACCCACGACCACGGGCATCACCATGAACATGAGCATGAACATCATCATGACCATGACCACGACCACGGTCATGAACATCATCACGACCATGAACATCACCACAGCCACACAAGTATGCACGACATCGGACATATAGTGGAGCATCTTGACCTGCCGGAAAAGGTGAGGGCGGACATACTCGCGGTGTACGGACTTATCGCGGAGGCGGAGAGCTATGTCCACGGCGTACCGGTCACGGAGATACATTTCCATGAGGTAGGAACAATGGACGCGGTGGCGGATATAACGGCGGTGTGTATGCTGATGAACGAGCTGGCGCCGGACAGGGTCGTCGCGTCCCCTGTTCATACCGGAAGCGGAAGTGTACGGTGCGCCCACGGGATACTGCCCGTTCCGGCTCCCGCGACGGCATACATACTGCGGGATATCCCGATATACGGCGGGAAGATCGACGGCGAGCTGTGTACTCCCACAGGCGCGGCTCTGCTGAAACGGTTCGTGAACGAATTCGGGGATATGCCGGTGATGACGCTGAAAGCCGCGGGCTACGGCATGGGACACAAGGACTTTGAACGCGCGAACTGTGTGAGGGTGCTTCTCGGTGAGACTGCCGACAGCGCCGGTGAAGTCACCGAACTGTCCTGCAACGTGGACGATATGACCGCCGAGGATATAAGCTTCGCAATGGAACGGCTCTTTGAGGGCGGCGCAAGGGAAGTGTTCACGGTGCCTGCGGGAATGAAGAAATCCCGTCCCGGGACGCTTATCTGCGTGATATGCGATACAAAGGACGCGGAGAATATCGCGGAGCTGATGTTCCGCCATACCACGACTATCGGAGTGCGGGAAACACCCATAAAGCGCCGTGTGCTGGAGAGGCATACCGAGACCGTTGATACCCCGTTGGGAACTGTTTCCCGCAAAGTCTCTTCGGGGTATGGGGTGACACGGGTGAAGTATGAGCATGACGACCTTGAAATGCTCGCCCGGAAGCACGGGATCAGCATCGGAGAGGTGAGAAGGAAGCTCGGCGATGAATGAACTGTACAATAAAAAGCTGCGTCTCGAAGAGATACTGCGGGGTTACGGAGCGGCGGCGGTAGCGTTCTCGGCGGGGGTGGATTCCACTTACCTGCTGAAAGCCGCCCATGATATCCTCGGAAACAAGGCGATAGCAGTCACGGCGGAGTCGCCGCTCGTTCCGGAGGAGGAGACTGCCGAAGCACGGCGGTTCTGCGCGGAGAACGGCATCGAGCAGGTCACGTTCACATACGACCCATTCGCTGTTTCGGGTTTTCGGGGAAATCCCCCCGACCGCTGTTATATCTGCAAGAAGGCGATATTCGGCAGGATAGCGCAGATCGCTGCGGGGCGGGGCATCACACATATAGCCGAAGGCTCCAACGCCGACGACACCGGCGATTACCGTCCCGGCATGAAAGCGGTGATGGAGCTTGGCATATCAAGCCCCCTGCTCGAAGCGGGACTTTCCAAAGCCGATATCCGGGGTCTTTCCCGCGAGGCGGGGCTTCCCACATGGGACAAGCCTTCTTTCGCGTGTCTTGCGTCACGTTTCGTGTACGGCGAGACCATGACCCTCGAAAAGCTGAAAACCGTTGAAAAGGCGGAGCGAAAGCTCCATGAGCTGGGATTCCGGCAGGTGCGGGTGCGTATGCACGGTGACCTTGCCCGGATAGAGACCCTGCAATCGGATATCACCAAGCTCGTCCGTCCCGATACTGCACGGGACATAAACCGGTATCTCGGTGAACTCGGTTTTTCATACGTCACCCTCGATCTCGGCGGCTATAAGACCGGAAGTATGAACAAGGGGCTTGCCGAGGTTGACAAAAAAGAAAAAATGATGTAAGATATATATATGGTAAACCGCAGTCTCTGCGCGGTTTATCCAATAAAATACAGACAGGAGACATAAACAATGGCATGGTATGATGAAGCGGTATTTTACCACATTTACCCGCTGGGAATGCTGGGAGCGCCCATGGAGAACAGATACGACGGTGTGACGCACCGCCTGCGTGAGCTTGAGCCGTGGATAGGACACCTTAAAGAATGCGGTTTCAGCGCTCTGTATATAGGACCCCTTTTCGAGTCTGTAGGTCACGGCTATGAGACTACCGACTACAAAAAGGTTGACGGAAGGCTCGGTGACAATTCCGACCTTGTCTGGCTGGTCAGAGAATGTCATGACCGCGGTATCCGCGTTATCCTCGACGGCGTGTTCAACCACACCGGACGTGATTTCTTCGCTTTCAGGGATATAAAGGCGAACCGGGAACATTCCCGCTACCGCGACTGGTACTGCAATGTGAATTTCTTCGGAAACAACGAGTACAACGACGGCTTCTCCTATGATAACTGGGGCGGCTACAACCTGCTGGTAAAGCTCAATCAGCGCAATCCGGAGGTAAAGGACTACATAGCCGGTGTTATACGCTTCTGGGTAAAGGAATTCGATATCGACGGCATACGCCTTGACGCGGCAGATGTTCTGGACTTCGATTTCATGAAGATGCTGCGGGGGGTCGCCAACGAGGTCAAGCCGGATTTCTGGCTCATGGGCGAGGTCATACACGGCGAGTATTCCCGCTGGGCGAACGAGGGGACCCTCCATTCCGTTACCAACTACGCGCTCCACAAGGCTCTCTATTCCGGTCACAACGACCACAACTACTTTGAGATAGCGCATACCGTGAAAAGAACGCTCGGAATGGGCAATATAAAGCTCTACAATTTCGTGGATAACCACGACGTCGAGCGCATCTACACCAAGCTGAACAACAAGGCGCACTTCACTCCCGTGCATATCCTGCTTTACACGCTGCCGGGCATACCGTCGGTGTATTACGGATCGGAATTCGCGATAGAGGGAAAGAAGGAGCGCTATTCAGACGCTTCTATCCGTCCCGCACTGAAATGGGAGGATTACCGGGACGCGGTGCGGGATAACCCCGCGACAAAGCTGATCGCCGCCCTCGGAAAGATCCGCGCCGAAAATCCGGAGCTTTCATACGGCGATTTCCGCGAGCTTCATCTCACCAACCGCCAGTACGCTTTCTCCCGCACTTTGAACGGCAGGAGCGCCGTTGTCACTGTGAACAACGATGACGCCCCCTCCGACATGACCGTGCCGGTAAGCGGCGCTTCCGAGTTCATCGGCGCCCTCTCAGGCACGCGGGTACAGGTGAACAACGGCTGCATAAGCGTTCATATCCCGGCAAATTCCGGCGATATCTGGGTGCCGTTCACCGACGGAAAAGAGGTATCCGCTCCGGTCATCACGGAGGAGATAAAGAATGCTCCCGAGCCTGTACAGACCGCTCCCGCGACGCAGGAAAACACTCCCGCGCCGGTACAGAGCGCACCCGCTCCCGCGGCGCAGCCTGCCTCCCCGGCTCCCGCGCCGACTCCCGCTCCCGTTTCGTCAGATGCCGGCAGGACTTATGAAGACGGTGTCATAGCGGGACTTCAGGAAGCTGTCATTGCCCGTATGGAGAAGAACGGCTGTGTTACCGACCGCATGAGGCAGGACGTTTACGAGAACATATACCACGACTCCCTCATAAACTGGATAAAGAGTTTCTGAATATTTTTCCGCATTAAGAAAAGCCCCGGATACGTTTTCCGGGGCTTTTTTCGGTTTTCGTTCAGAAAGTGAAGAACATTCCCATGCGTTTCAGTGCCGGCCGCAGAGCCATATACAGGCTTACGCAGACGACAAGCGAGATGACGGAATTTATCGCCGTTACTCCGAGATTTATGGCGAAAGAGACTTCCGCGGCAGGCTTGCCGAGAATGAGTATCTTGTAGAAATAGCGAACTGTCGGGTCGCAGAAGGCGTTGAACAGCAATCCTGCCGCCGAGGACAGCACTGTCCATTTCAGTACGGCTCCGTGAGAAGTCTTGCGGGTGATCTTTCCGGCTTTGTGGGCGAGCAGTCCGACGATAAGCCCCATGAGGAATTTCACCGCGAAAGTTATGGGAGCTTCCGTGATGTAAACGGGGTCCAGCAGATCGGCGAGCGTAAGTCCTATCGCGCCCCCCGCCGCGCCGTAGGCGCTTCCGAGTATCAGCGCACCCAGTACGCAGAACGCGTTGCCGAGGTGGACGGTGACTTTTCCTCCTCCCGGTGTCGGTATCGGTATGGACAGGAATGTGAACACCACATAGGTGAGTGCGGCAAATATCGCCGCGAAGATCAGCAGGCGGAAACGGTCGTTCTTTCTGTCTGCCGCTGCGCTTTCTTTCATAGTCATGATCTGCGCCGCAATGGCGCAACTCCTTTCACTCCGGTGTATTTTCCGGAACGGTAACAGTATATCACATACTTTCCGGAAAATCAAGTACCGCACCGAAAAAAACGGCAGCCTCTGCGACTGCCGTTGCTTTGCGGATAAATGAGTTACTTGATGTTGAGAAGATCAACGAAGCCTGTTACCTCAAAGATCTCCATGATAGCGTCGTTGGCACCTGTAACGGTCATCTTGCCCTGCTTGTTCATTATCTTCTGAGCTGCGAGCAGAACGCGCAGACCCGCGGAAGAGATGTACTCGATCTTGGAGATATCGAATACAAGATCGGTGATGCCGCTTACGGACTCATTTACTGTCTTTTCAAGCTCCGGAGCGGTAACTGTATCGAGTCTGCCTTCGAGAGCTATTACGAGGTTTTCGCCGTTCTGGTTTTTTGTAATGGTCATGGTTTGTCATTTCCTTTCATTTATTGATGAATGTTGATAAGCATAATATTCCAAAAAGAATTATAACATACCGGACAGATTTTGTCAATAGTGAAATAAGGATTTTTTGCCGCGCGGGTGTCTGAATACCGGCAGGTCGGCGTTTTCCGTATTGCTTTCCGGCGCGTTTCGTGGTATAATATAGATATATATGAAGGAGGCGTTGACAAATGTCCGTAACAGCAGCATTTTCGGTACCCCACCCGCCTATGATAGTCCCCGATGTGGGACGCGGGAGCGAATCGCAGATAAAAGCCACCGTACAGGCTTATGAGCAGACCGCCGGCATTATTGCCGGACTTCGCCCCGACACCATTATCATCTCCAGTCCGCATACGGTGATGTACTCGGATTATTTCCACATCTCTCCCGGAAGCGGGGCGGCAGGCTCATTTTCGGAATTCGGGGCGGCAGGCGTCCGCTTTGACGAGGAATACGACACAGAGCTTGTACAGGCAGTCTGCCGCAGGGCGGAAAGTGCCGGATTTCCCGCGGGTACTCTCGGGGAGAAGCGCCCCTCCCTCGATCACGGTACAATGGTGCCGCTTTACTTCATACGAAAGAAATACACGGGCGGGAAGATCGTGCGGGTGGGGCTTTCGGGTCTGCCGTTCGCCGATCATTACCGCCTCGGACAGATAATTCGCGCCGCCGTGGAGGAACTCGGCAGGAACGCGGTGTTCGTGGCGAGCGGCGACCTTTCCCACAAATTGCAGACCTACGGACCGTACGGTTTCGCGCCCGAGGGACCGGAGTATGACCGCCGCATAATGGATATTCTCGGACGCGGAGCCTTCGGGGAGCTGTTTGATCTCAGCGAGGAATTCTGCGACAAGGCGGCGGAATGCGGACACCGTTCGTTCATCATCATGGCGGGCGCCCTCGACGACACTGCCGTTAAGCCCGCGGCACTTTCACATGAGGACGTGACCGGAGTGGGGTACGGGGTATGCACGTTCTTCCCGCAGGGTCCCGACAGCGCAAGGCGCTTTCTTGATGCGATGTGCGCAAAGCTTGAAGACAGGAGGGCAAAGTCCGACCCGTATGTGCGGCTTGCGTTAAGCTCCATGGAAAGCTATATCCGTGACGGCAGGATAATATCAGTGCCGGAGGGACTTCCGGAGGAGATGTACACCGTGCGCGCGGGGGCGTTCGTCTCGATACACAGCCACGGGCGTCTCCGGGGCTGTATCGGCACGATAGCGCCCACAAGAGACAGTGTCGCGGAAGAGATAATCAGAAACGCCGTAAGCGCGTCTGCCGAAGACCCGCGTTTCGACCCCATTGCCCCGGACGAACTGCCGTGGCTGGAAGTGAATGTTGACGTGCTCGGAGAGCCGGAAGATATACCCTCGCCGGATATGCTCGATGTGAAACGCTACGGTGTCATCGTCACGAGCGGACACAGGCGCGGGCTGCTCCTGCCCGACCTTGACGGTGTCGATACCGTTGAAAGCCAGATAGCCATTGCGCGGCGCAAAGCGGGCATCGGGGAGCATGAGAAGATAAGCCTTCAGCGGTTTGAAGTCGTAAGGCATTTTTAAACCGCCCGCTGTTCATACGGGCGATCATGGAGGAACACAAATGCCGGAATGTGAAGTATGTTTCAGACACTGCGTTCTGAACGAGGGGCAGAGGGGATCCTGCGGGGCGCGTATCTGCGCAGGCGGGAAGGTTATCCCCGCGAATTACGGCAGGATAACCTCCGCCGCCCTCGACCCGATAGAGAAGAAGCCGCTTGCGAGGTTTCACCCGGGGAGCATGATACTGTCCGTGGGGAGCTATGGGTGCAATCTGCGCTGTCCGTTCTGCCAGAACCATGATATCTCATGGTCGGAGAAAGCCTTCGCGTATGGAAAGAACGCGCAGAGCGTGACACCGAGAGAGCTTGCCGGTGCTGCGGTAAGATATGTCCGGGAGGGGAATATCGGTCTTGCGTTCACCTACAACGAGCCGCTTGTCGGGTATGAGTTCGTCCGTGATACGGCGAAGCTCGTCCATGAGGCGGGGCTTCTGAATGTGCTGGTCACGAACGGTACCGCGGAGATACCCGTGCTTGAGGAGCTTCTGCCGCACATTGACGCCATGAACATCGACCTGAAAGGCTTCACCGACCGGTATTACCGTGATGTCCTCGGCGGCGACAGAGGACAGGTCATGCGGTTCATTGAACGGGCGGTGCAGGACTGCCACGTCGAACTCACCACACTTATAGTTCCCGGAGAGAACGACAGCGCGGAGGAAATGCGGGAACTCTGCCGCTGGACGGCGGGACTGTCCGCGCAGATACCCCTGCATATATCACGGTTCTTTCCGAGGTTCCGTATGACGGACAGAGATGCCACCGACGTTTCCTCCGTGTATGCCCTCGCGGAGACGGCGCGGGAATACCTGAAATATGTCTATACCGGTAACTGCTGAAAATATCGTGAATTGTTGCGCGAATGTCTTGAAATTTTACCGCGGAAATGGTATAATATTATATCTGTTCTGAATTGCGCAGCATTTATAATATATACGGAGGAATACAGATGAAGAAAGGAAGAACGCTTCTCTTCCGGGTGGGGATACTGACCGCCGTGTTTTTTTCCGTCCTCATCGTTGTTATCGGGGCGGTGGTATATGCGGGAACAACAAACACATTCCTGAACGCGAAGAATGAGATGATAGACCGCGACCTGCTCAGAGTGAAGAAAATGGTCGATGATATCCCTATACTCCCGACATTCATCGAATACTGGAAAGAGCACCCCGACAGAATGCGCGGGGAGCTTACCGATCAGGAGTATGAAACGGGCGGGGAAGCCTACGGCATTCTGAATGACACTCCGACACCCGATATGTTCGGGTCTCTGTCCGAGACTCAGAAGCTTGTTGTGGGGCATGACTACTATAACTACCTGAGCTACAATTTCAATGAGGAACAGTTCAGCTTCAGGTACGCGGGGATATACCTTGTGGATATCACCGAAAAGAACTGCGGGTATGTGATATGCAGGGGCAACGGTGAGGTGCTCATTGACCGCAGCTCGCTCGGAAGCGAAATGCAGATAGACATTACCGGACACAATGCCGTGAAGAGGCTTCGGTCGGGCGACTATGCTTCCACCCTTTATGAGATCGTTGACGATCCGGGCGGGAACAGCTATTATGTCGGCTACGCGCCCGTGGAGGCGGACGGCTCGGCAAAGTACGCGGTATGTATGCTGTATGACTGGGCGCCATTCAAGAAAGTGCTGAGCGACAATCTTTTCGCAATGCTCATTGTCGGGATCCTGATAATGACGGCGGGCGGTTCGCTTCTTCTGCACTTTCTGGCAAGAACGGCGATAAAGCCTGTCACAGCCATACAGACGTGCGTCCGCAGATATATCGGCGATAAGGACAGCAAAGCCGTTGTGGACAGCATGAAAATGATAACCGAGGAGAACGAATTCGGGGCGCTCGCGGGGGATATATCACAGCTTGCGGAGGAAATGGAACGCTATACAGACGAAAATATCCGTCTTGCCGGTGAACATCAGAGAGTGGCTACCGAGCTTGACCTTGCCGCACGGATACAGAACGGCTCTCTGCCGAGCAGCTTCCCGGCTTACCCCGAACGCGGGGAGTTCGATATCTACGCTTCCATGACCCCCGCAAAGGAAGTGGGCGGGGATTTCTACGACTATTTCCTGATAGACGACGATCATCTTGCGCTGGTGATAGCCGATGTTTCCGGCAAGGGCGTTCCGGCGTCGCTGTTCATGATGTCCTCGAAGATACTCATAAGCAACCGTGCCGTGCTGGGCGGCACACCCGCGGAGATATTTGAATTCGTGAATGAGCGTATCTGCGAGAACAACACCCTCGATATGTTCGTGACCGTATGGCTCGGCATACTGGAGATAAGCACCGGAAAGCTCATCTGCTCAAACGCGGGGCATGAATTCCCGGTATTCGGGAAGAACGGGAAATTTGAGCTTATGAAGGACAAACACGGCATGGTGCTGGGCGCTGTGCCGGGAATAAAGTACAAGAACTATGAGGTGCAGCTCGAAAAGGGAGAAACGGTGTTCGTCTATACCGACGGGGCTGCCGAAGCCACCGACGCTTCGGAAAATATGTTCGGTACCGACCGCATAACAGAAGCCCTCAATACCGTGCCGGACGGCTCGCCGAAGGAACTTATCGAAGCCGTGGCAAAGGCTGTTGACGGGTTTGTGAAGGACGCACCGCAGTTTGACGACCTCACCATGCTTGCCCTCAGATATATCGGAAAATGTGAATAATAATTAAGAATTAAGAATTGTGACAAAAGAAGAAAGCTCCTGCGTTTTTTCACAGGAGCTTCTTTCTGTTTTGGGTTCTTTTAGTATCGTCACGATCCGGATCGCTGCGGAGCGACACCAAAATTCTTGATTCTTGATTTTTAAATTACTTGCGCTTTCTGGAGATGAGAGCCGCAAGACCTGCTGCGGCAGCGAACGCGCCCATACCCGCAACGCCTGTCTTGGGGTTCTGCTCCTGAACAGGTTCCTGTTCTACAGCTGCGGCTGTGTCGGAGGAAGTGTCCGCAATGGTGATCTTTACGCCGTCTGCGGGTTCTGTCATGAAGCCGAGGTAAGCGATAGTGCCGCTGTCCTTGTTGTTCACGGTGAAGGATACGATGTTTTCCGCGTCGATCCCGGCGGCAGCTATCAGTTCTTTAAGGTTTATGAGGATAGTGTCGTTGTTGATCTCGCCGTCATGGCTTATGTTGTAGGTGCCTGTACCCTTGTCTGCGAGGGTGTAGGTGAAGTCGATGTCAAAGCCGTTCAGAAGGGGCTGTGCATAGTTGACGGCGAGAACTACCTCATCAGCTCTGGGGTTGGTGGTGAGATAACCGAACTCTCTGTTTGCGGCATAGAGCTGGCGGCCTTCGTCGGTAGTTTCGAATGTGCCGTAGTAGTAAGCCGCGCCGTTGAAAGTTTCGGGATCCGCACCGCTTACCGGTACGAAACGGTTGACTGTGGAACTGCCGTCGTCATAGGTGAAGTTTACAAGGAATGTGCCGTCTCCGAGGGGAGCGATAACGGCGGAAGTGTTGTCGTCCGCGGAAGCAAAGTGGAACAATGCGGAAGTGCCGTACTGTTCAACTTCAAAGGGAAGACCGGTACCCATTATCGGGGTCGTGGAAGAGCCGCCGTTTTCGCTTGTGAAGCAGTAGTAAGCGTCAAGATCGTCATAGACCTCGGGGTCGTCCTTGGGCGCGTATGCCGCGTAAACGCCGGGCTTGAGGTAAGCTTCTGTCTCGTCCTTCATGAATGTGTCGGGATCCTTGTCCGCTTCGAGCCTGAATGTGTATGTGACCGATTCGCCGTCGCCGCCTGTGAGCTTTACGGTATAAACGTCCTTCTCAACGAAGGTAATTTCTGCGGGAGTATTGTTCTCGGCGCTGCCGAAGTGGAATGTGGCGGTGCCGTCGCCGACCTGCTCTACGGAGAAGGGAAGACCGAGTCCCGAATCGGGCTTTGCGGTGCGTCCCGACTTCTCGTCGTAGAAGATATAGTAGTCAGTTACCTTATCTTCGCCGTAAGCTGCCCATACGCCCTTGCCGATGACATATTCGATATCGTCCTTTGCGGTTCCTTCGTCGTCACCGGAGAATGTGTCCGGGTCTGCGTCGGTGAGGAGCGACAGTCTGTATGTCTGCACGTTATCCTCGCCGTATGTTATGGTTATGAGAAGATCGCCGTCATCTGCGTCCTTGATCTCTGCCTTTGTATTGTCGTCCGCGCCGCCGAAGTGGAATGTCACGGAAGTGCCGTTCTGCTCAGCCGCAAATGGAACGCCCATGCCTGTTCCGGGCTTGGTGGTATGACCCTCTGTTTCGCTTGCGAATACATAATAGTCGTGCAGATCGTCGTATTTGCCGTCGCCGTCCTTATCGGCATAAGCGGCATAAACGCCTCTTGTGAGCTTTGCGGAGCTTTCGCTTACCGCTGCTGCGGCATCTTCCGCATATACCGCCGATGTCATTGCGGCTGCTGCGATCATAGCCGAAGCGATGACTGCGCACATTATTCTCTTCTTCATTGATAGTTACCTTCCTTTCAGTTTTCATCTTTTGAACGGTTCTGTAACTTTTCTGTACCGTTTCAAATATTATACCACTGTACAAGCCGCTTTTCAAGCGCAATATTGCATAAAAAACGCGGTTTTCATCTCATTTTTTACACCAATCTGATAATAAATTGTCAATTCAGCGTTCCCCGCTTATACCATGTATAGAAGAAAATTTCAATAGCGGAAGAGAAAAAGAAAGAGAAGAAAGCATCACAGACAGCTTTCGCCGC
>CAMVGH010000013.1 GCA_947166945.1 uncultured Clostridia bacterium | reverse complement strand
CGGCGGCAATTCCATGCTGGGCGCGGTTTACGGCGGGAATGTCGCTGCAAATACGGCGGCTGGATATAAAAGAAGAGATCACAGCGGGGATAAGGAATTCACAGGAAAAGAAGAGTTCGACTGCGAGGCGTCGGCGGCATTCTCGGAAAGCCTCGGTTACATACTCTGCGAGGGGCTTGGCATAGTCCGTAACGACAGCAGCATAAAAGCCGCGATAGACAATGTCATTGCGCTGGGGTATTCCAACGAAGCCGAGCACGCAAAAAAGGTGTTTGCCGAAGCCGTACTTTATTCGGCGCTCGGCAGAATGGAGAGCCGCGGTGCGCATTACCGCGAGGATTTCCCCGAAACATTCGGCGGCTTTAAAAAGACAACGGTCGCGGAATATGACAGCGGGAGCGTGAGGATAACATTTACCGACCTCCCCGAAAGGAACGGTCATACTGATGAGAATTGAGATAAGGCGGAGGAAAGATCCTGCCGGACGTCCGTATATCGTTTCGGCGGAATATGACAATACCGAAGAAGTCACAGTCGCACAGGCGCTCGACGATCTGAACTCCGGTATCTACGCAGACGATCCTGTGGAATGGGAACACAGCTGCCGGCAGAAGAAATGCGGGGCGTGTGCCATGCTGATAAACGGCAGACCGAGACTTGCGTGCGACGCATGGCTGAAAGAATTCACCGGGGGAGTAATACGGCTGGAGCCGCTGAAAAAATTCCCTGTGGTACGCGATCTGAAAGTGGACAGAAGCGTGATGTTCGACAATCTCGCAAAACTCGGCGCATGGCTTGAGGAAACGGCTTCGGCGGACAGTAACGGTGTTGCGTACGATGCGTCACGGTGTTTGCAGTGCGGCTGCTGTCTTGAAGTCTGTCCGAATTTTTACGCGGGCGGTAAATTCTTCGGCAGCGCGGCTCTTGCTCCTGCGTCACGCCTGATAGCGGAAGCGGAAGGCGACGATGAGAAGCGGCTTTATGGCGCATACAACGGGCATTTCTACCGTGGGTGCGGTAAATCCCTCGCCTGTCGGGATATCTGCCCCGCCGGTATAGATATGGAAAGCCTGTTGGTGAACTCCAACGCGGCAGCGGTATGGAAGCGAAAATTCCGCGGTAAGAAAAAATGAGAAAATACGGCGCATCCGCTGTTCTGGCGGCTGCTTTAATGATGTTCTCCGGATGTTCGGCTCCGAAATATCACTATGAGGTCAGGAAGGATCTCAGCGTTTATTTCGGAAATGCTGACAGTGTTATACAGTCTGTCCGGGAAGCATTCAGGGAACGATGCCCGGAGATCACGATAGAATACGTTTCACACAGCGACAATATGGAAGATATAGCCGCTGTGGTGAACGAACTTGTGACATTCGCAATGTCCGAGACCGATGACCCCTGTGAGGGGGATTACCTGTATCACCAGTACGGTGGTTATGAGCTTGGATACAGCCGTTCGGAAATATCCGGGGGACGATACTCCTATACGGTCACGATAGTCCCCGGATACTATACTACAACCGAACAGGAAAAGCAGGTCACCGCCCGGGTGAATGAGACAGTAGGAAAGATCGGGAGCGAATGTGTTTCCGATCTTGACAAGGTCAAGGCAGTCTATGACTACATTTATGAAAATGTTGATTATGACCGCGTTCACGCAAAGAACGAGCATTACCACCTGAAAACCACGGCTTACGCGGCTCTTATACAGAAAAGCGCAGTGTGCCAGGGCTACAGCGTGCTTATGTACCGTATGCTGAGGGAACTCGGTGTGGACTGCCGCGTTATTACCGGCATGGCGCTCGGGGAAAATTCAAGTGAATATCACGCTTGGAATATCGTAAGGTTAGGCGGGACTTACTACAACATAGATATTACATGGGACAGGCAGACGGAGAGCCGCGGTTGGTTCCTGAAAGGAGACAGGACGTTTTCTGCCGACCATATAAGAGATACGGAATATTCGACGGAGGAGTTTTATGGGAAATACCCGATGTCGGAAGAAGATATGAATATCTGAAAGGGGTCAAGTTATGAAAAAGATCAAGGACAGAACGGCCGGTATTGTAATGACGGTGCTGAGTCTGCTGCTTACAGTCGGGGTAAAAACTTTTTTCGGTGCCTGCGGCCCTAAGGACGACGGCTCATGGATGACCTGCCACTGGTCGGAACAGGCGGTATTCATGGCGGGTATCGCGCTTGCGGTGATATCGGTCATCACACTTGCCGCGGGCAGAAGCAAAACTGCGGCAGGCGCTTCTCTCGGCGGGGCGGCGCTCGCTGCTGTTACCGCATTCGTTCCCGGTATCGCGATAAACCTTTGCATGATGACAAATATGCACTGCCACACTGTTATGCGTCCGGCAGTGATCGTGTTGTGTGTGCTTATCGCGGTGACAGGCTGCGTCAACTCGTTTCTGCTTATCCGGAATGACCGGAAGAACGGAGCACACGCATGAAACTTACACAGAGCCTTTCATTCAGGAACATTGTGGGAAGACCGGCAAGATCTGCCGCTCTCATGATACTTACCATACTCATGGCGGTAACAATGATATGCGGCACACTCATCGTATCGAGCCTGCGGACCGGGCTGAACTCTCTCGAAGCGCGTCTCGGGGCGGACATTATGACCGTACCCGCATCGGCGCTCTCAAAGCAGAATTTTGAGAATGTTATCATGCAGGGCAGCATGGGATACTTCTACATGGATAAATCGTATCTCGACAAAGCAGCGGAGCGGGAAGGCATAGAAAAGATATCCGCACAGCTCTATCTTGCGTCTGCAAGTTCAAGCTGCTGTTCGGTGCCTCTTCAGATAATCGGTTATGATCCGGAGACGGATTTCACTGTGTCTCCGTGGATAAAGAGAAGTACGGGCGGCGAACTGAAAGACCTCGATGTAGTCGTAGGAAACGATCTCAGCGTGTTTGTCGGGAACACTATCACATTCTACGGTGTGGAATGTCATGTGGCGGCGAAGCTGGACAAGACCGGCACCGATCTCGATACGGCGGTCTATACGAATATGAATACCATAAAAACACTGATACGCTCTTCCGTTGATCTCGGTATGAACGAATTCAGCAGCATTGACCCGGACAAGGTCATCTCCTGTATTCTCATAAAAGTCGCGGACGGTTATTCCGCCGATGAAGTTCTCAACGACCTCAACCTTCATATCCGCCGCACGAAGTCTTTCAAGACATCGGATATGGTGTCTGGCATCGCGGGGAGCCTCGACGGTGTTTCCGGACTTATAGGCGTGCTTATCTGCGCTGTGTGGGTGCTGGGGCTTGTGATACTGTTCCTTGCTTTTGTGATGAACGTGAACGGGAGAAAAAAGGAATTCGCGGTACTGCGTGTGACCGGAGCTTCGCGCAGGAAACTGTCGGGGATAGTGATGTCCGAGGCTCTGATGATAACTGTCACCGGAGCGGCGGCAGGGATCATACTGGGACTTCTGATCGTACTTCCGTTCAATGGGGTGATCGAGGACAGCATGGGGCTGCCTTTCCTGCTTCCGGATACATTGTCCGTGATCCTTTTCTCGGTACTTGCACTGGTGATCTCCGCGGCTGCGGGAGCAATATCCGCGGCATATTCGGCGCACCGTATCGGCATGATCGACACCGGGGTCATATTGCGGGGTGACAACTGATGATGATAACGGCGCAGGGACTTACGAAGGAATTCATACGGCAGGGAAAAGGCACCAACCGGTTTGTGGCGGTGCAGCCTGCCGACATTGAGATAGAAAGCGGAAAATTTACTCTTCTCATGGGACGTTCGGGAAGCGGAAAGAGTACTTTGCTGAATATGCTTGCCGGGCTGCTGACTCCTACCGCAGGAAAGGTATTTTACGGCGGAGAGGATATATATTCCATGGACGACGGGAAGCTGTCACGTTTCCGCAGTGAGCACATAGGGGTGATACCACAGGGTCAGACAGCAGTCCACAGTCTTACCGTGACGGAAAACATCTGCCTGTCATATATGATGTACGGTACGCCGCAGGAACGCGTCGAAGCAAAGAAATACGCGGCAGAGCTAATGGAGAGATTTGATATCTCACCGCTTGCGCAGGCAATGCCTTCGGAGCTTTCCGGCGGTGAGATCCGTAGAATGGCGATCGCACGTGCAATGATACGAAAGCCCGATGTCATTTTCGCGGACGAACCTACCTGTGACCTTGACGACGAGAATACGGAGATCGTCCTGAAGATCCTTAAAGAGACAGCTCTCGGCGGTACGGCGGTGTTTATGGTGACTCACGAAAAGGACGCGGCAGAGTACGCCGATATCCATTACAGAATGAATGCCGGAATAATAGAGCTTGATTGACAAACGAAATATTTTCTGATAAAATTTAAGCAGTCGGAGGACTGCTTATTTTTTTGAAAATTATCCGGAAAAGTGTAACGGTATGGCTCTTTTTTTCGTTTATTATTATGAGAGCCCTGAAATGAAATGCCGGAGGACGAAATGGACGACGAAAAGATAATTGAACTGTATTTCGCCAGATCGGAAAACGCAATTTCCGAGACCGATAAGAAATACGGGAAAAACTGCCGGCGCACCGCCCTCAATATCCTGCGCAGCGAACAGGACAGTGAGGAGTGCGTAAACGATACATATATGAGACTGTGGAATGTTATACCTCCGCAGAAGCCGCTGCCGCTCTGCGCGTTCATCATGCGGATCGTACGGAATATCGCTATCGACATGGTAAAGCGGTATTCCGCGATAAAGCGGGGCGGTGAGATGTATGACGCGGCGTATGACGAGCTGTCGGAGTGCGTGCCTTCGCGGGAAAATGTGGCGGAGGCTGCCGAGACTGCCGAACTTACCGCTGAGATAGAAAAGTTTCTCGGTACGCTGTCACGCGAAAAGAAACGTATTTTTCTGATGAGATACTGGAGTTTCATGACGGTTGCAGAGATAGCCGAAAATCTTGGCATCGGTGAAAGCAAAGTCAAGGTAACTCTTATGCGTACGCGGGAGAAACTGAAACAATTTCTCGAAAAGGAGGGGATCGTACTGTGACACCGGAAGAAAAACTTATCCGCGCTATCGGTGATGTGAACGACCGTTATTTAAAACTCGCCGTGAGCTATGAGCGTCCTTCCGTTATCAGAACTTATAGCCGCGGGTCCGGTGAGGTCACGGATAACAGGCTTCCCGCACCGAAGCATCAGCGCCTTATCTCCGTGCTGACATGGATCGCTGTTGCGGCAGTATTTGCGCTGGTAATTGCTCTTGGATTTATCTGGGGGATCACTGCCGACGGCAGTATTGAAACGCATGATCCGCCGCTTACGGGAGCGGATATATCGCCTGCGGTGTCATCTGATGATCCTGCCGTTTCACAGCCGGAAGGAGACGATCTGTTTCCGGAGGAACTGCACGATTTTGTGATAAAGAGCGAGACTGTCGGCGACAGAATACTGGGTGAGGTATATCTGCAAATAGTTTTCGGGACATACTACGAAAATGACGGCGTGATATCCGTTGTCCCCGAGACCGGCAGAGTCGAGGTAGTTGCCGCAAAGACCGATAAGGTGTGGAGCACCGCGCGCTTCGTTACCCGCGATACCCCGACGGGTGAAATAACCCTCGACAGGGATATCGTGATAAAGATAGCGGACTACAATCTCCCGAAGTTAGGCGCGATAATCTGCGTGCCTATAGAGGGTGAGGACAGCTACTGCACGACTATATATCAGACGGACGATTACCGGGAATATATCGACTATGAGCCGAACTGGTTCTATACGATAAAATCCCCGGACGAGATCAGATTTGAGGAAGATGTGTTCGGGTTTGTGGTGCACGGGAATGAGCATATCGGCATGGGCTTCCGGGCGCGCAAATACGACGACAACACGCCGTATGAGTGGCTGTACAAGGGCGAGCCATACAAAGAGGGTATGCACCTGCGTTTCGACAGCTTTATCTCCAACCCCGACAGAAAGCTGCTCGAACACTATGACCCGGACGTGGAGCCCTTCGCGTTCGCTCCCGAATATGTGAGCTGGGAGATCAAAGAGATATATTATGACCGCCCGGCACAGGATCGCTTTGCGTTTGACGATTCGTGGATAAGGCTGAAAAATTCCGACGAAGCGAGCGCGGCTTACTCGGAATTCAGAACGGAAAATGACAGTAACGTTTTCAGTAAAAAGGGCAGCTTCAACATCATATCCCGGGTGCTGGACGACGGGAAGCTGCTCGTATTCGCGGGACTTCCCGGAGACAGCGGCTTCACGGTGTCGGTGTTCGTGTATGACGGGGAGACGCTCCGGCAGTTCCCCGACCTGTTCCCGCATCTCACCGATACTCTCGAGAGTATAGAGTGCGACGGAGTGAACAGGCTGAAATACTGCGACTTCTACTCGGGCGACTGTGATATAATGCTGGATTTCAACACTCTGACATACCGGGCATGGCTCGATACCGCGAACGAGACCGCCCTTGAGCTTCTGGCGGAGTATGCGGGAACAGACGATTACGCTTTACCGCTTGACTTGGAGAAGGCTACCCTTGTGTTCAACGGCGAGGCGTTCGTACAGGGGAACCGCTCCTACTACACCGGGGACATCTATTCCGTGACGGACGGAACCGTTCAGACTGTGAACTGGATACCCGGACACAATATGTATATCGACATTCTCGACAAAAACGGCAATCTCTGGACTTACGCAGACTGCGGCAGCATTGCGAACGTTTACGAGGGTATGGAGGTCAGGGCGGGTGACAAGATATCTATGAACTGGGCGGGCGGCGTGCAGATACGCTTCAACTCACCCGTGGAGCCGCCTGTTCTTTCCGAGCCTGCGGTGAACTATGATATGGCAGACATTGAGGTCGAGGGAACCCCGTACGACAGCAGCGAGCTCAACAAGTTCAGTGTGGATTCATACTTAGAGAAATGTCTCGGCTGGGAGGCGGAGTGGTCGGAGAAAAGCGGTCAGGAAAACAATGTCGTAAATACGGGACTGTTCATCGACAGTCTCGGCGTTCCGGGACTCAAGGAGCTTTATTACAAGGCGTATGCACTGGACCGGATACTTGTGACGGATAATTTTACGGATCTGGACTGCTATAAATGCAGCGGTGCCGTGGTGAAAAAGCCGTACCCGCCTGACCCGGACTACAAGCAGCCCTTCGCTTCCACCGGCATTACCTATGAAAGCTTCCATGAAGCGTACTCTGAGATTTTTACAAAGGATATGGCGCTGAATCTGCTGAATAATTTCAATTATTTCCTCAGATACGGTGATGAGCTGTATATAGTGGAAGTCAGCGCCGGCGGAGATCTTTCCCGCGTACATGAGGAATATGAGCTTGTCCGGCAGACCGAAGACGAGATAGTGTTCCGCAAAGTGCATTTCCGCGTAAAGGAAGGCACGTCCGATCTTACATACCACCCGGAGCTTCGTGACACATACGAGAAAACATATATCACATTCAGATTTATAAGAGAGAACGGTGTATGGAAAATAGCCTACGCCCCCGAGTATCACTGGTGATTTTTCCTGTATTCCGGTCATATTCCGACAGCTTGTTTCATATCCTTTACAAAAAAGTATGAAAGGACAGCTTATCAATGGCAGGAATAAAAATACTCAAAAACAAGATCCCATTCATCATCACACTTTTCAGTTGTGTGACAGTGGCGGCGCTTGCCGCGGCGGTCCACGCGTCCGGAGGTTCCGCTGCCACGCAGACAGCGGCGGCAGGTGAGGACAGACCTGTGATAGTACTGGACGCCGGGCACGGTGCGTTCTTCCTGACAACGGCTCATTGTTTCGGTGAATTACAGAAAATTCAGGCTGAAGAGCATAAAAATACCCGCTCCGTAATGGGGCGGGTATTTTTCATCTGATAATTTACCGAAAGCAGCGTTCAGCAAACAGCATACCGGATCGTATCACTGATTGATCTTGAACCTTGCGACCTGATCCTTGAGCATCTTGGACTGTCCGGAAAGCTCTTCGCAGGAAGCCGCTGTCTCTTCGGCGGTAGCGGAGTTTGTCTGGATAACCTGCGAGATCTGCTCCACACCGGAAGTTATCTGCTTTATGGACTCGTTCTGTTCCGCGCTTGCGGAAGCGATCTGAGTTATCAGCTCTGCTGTTTCGGCAGACATCGACTTGACTTCCTTCATGGATTCAGCTGTGGAAAGCGCGAGCTTAGAGCCTTTTCCGACAGCCTCGATAGAAGCTGTGATAAGCGATGTGGTGGAGCTTGCTGCTTCGGCGGACTTGCTTGCAAGGTTGCGTACTTCGTCAGCAACAACCGCGAAGCCCTTGCCGGCATCACCTGCACGGGCTGCCTCAACAGCGGCATTCAGCGCAAGTATGTTTGTCTGGAAAGCGATATCTTCGATAGTCTTGATGATCTTTTCGATCTCCTGCGATGTGGAGCTTATCTCGTTCATCGCCTGCACCATGTTCTGGATCTCCTGATCCTGCTCGTTGACTCTGTCCTGTGTCTGCTTGGAGAGATTTCCTGCCTGAGCAGCATTCTGAGCGGTATTTGCTATCTGTGTGGACACCTCGGCGATAGTAGCGGATATCTCCTCGATAGCCGAAGCCTGACGGGTAGTACCGTCCGCGAGGGACTGAGAGCCTTCAGCCATCTGATTGGAGCCTGTAAGTACTTCGTCGGAAGATGTGTTCATATTGCTGAGTGTAAGTCCGAGATCGTCCTCGATCTTGAGTATGTTCTTTTCGATATCCTCAAATACACCGGGATATCTTACACTCGGGGTTTCGGTAAAGTCGCCGCTTGCCATTGCAGCAAGTATTCTTGAGGAATCACCGACAACGTCGTTCATACCATGCTTTGCGCTGCGCAGCGTCTCAACGAACGCGCCGACTTCATCATCTGCAAACTTGAATGTAACATTTGTTGTGTCGAGCTGACCTGCGAGCATTTCCTTCGCGTATTCTTCAGCATACGAAAGAGGCTGAGAGACTCTCTTCTGGCAGAAGATGAAGATGATTATGCCGAGTATCAGTGTACATACAACGCCTATCGCGATAGCCACGAATGTTACCATACCAAACTCGGCATCTGCGTCACGTGCGTCTGCACCTGCCCAGTATGCTCCGACGATCTTGCCGTCATAGTCGGTCATTGTCTGGTAGGATACATAGTAATGTCTGTCAACAACATCGTGCTGACCTTCATATTTGCCGTTCTTGTCAAGTACGGCTTCCGCAACGTCTTCGTTGAGGTCTGTACCTGTTGCGCGCTCACCGTTGTCTCTTTTAAGAGTGGTCGCATATCTTATATTCCAGTTCCATACCGTAGCATCACAGTTGGAGGTTTTCATAACTTCATCGAGCCAGTCGGTAGCTTCCATTGTGAAGCCGAGGCAGAGCATGAATTCCTGTCCGTCCTGATCCTTCACATAAGAAGCATACATTGCGACAAGCTCTTCGTCGCACCTTGCGATACCCTTTATGGTCCTGCCGTTTGATACAGGAGCGTAATCAAAGGATTTCAGCGGGTAATTGTCGCTCTTGTATGTAATTGCGCCGGTCTTGTCACCGACGATTATATAGAAATCTTCGCCCGGCAGCTGTTTCTGCATATAAGCTTTCAGAACTTCTGCATCAGCAGCGACAGCGGCATCACGGAAATCTCCGTCTTCCTTGAACATTGAATATGCGTCTTCGAGGTCGTTCAGCTCACCGGCTACCTTATCCTCAAGTACCTGCATACCTACGACTGCTCTCTGGAGCATTATGCTGTCGTTGTAATTTCTCATAGTAAGCAGCGTTACGGACAGAAGCACTGCCACCATCAGAACTATACCTGCTCCTGTTATGAACAGTATATTTGTCCCAAGTCTTTTAGTCCATGCCATATTTTTTCCTCCTGAATGAATTTGATAAATAGATCTTTTCAGACAATAATACGGTATGTTTATTGTATATCATTATGTGAACTATTTCAAGTATATTTGACAATTTTATCAATATTTCTGCATAATTAACAAATCAATGTATATATATTTGTGTAAAATATACGCTTTTATACTTTATTTTTTGAATACCCTGAAGCCAACTTATAGGGAAAGCCTCTCATCGGTTCAAAACAGGAAGAATCTGAGCAATTTTGCTTTTTTATTCGGAGAGTCATCTGTTTTGCCGCATAAGAAGAAATTATTTCACATATATTTGAAAAAAGCATTCGGAGGGCAGCATTATGAAAGTAAAGTATAAGGTAGTGAATATCTACAGGTCATCGGATAAAAAAGACCGCCGCAAGGCAGTGACACAGGCGGTCCAGCGTTGTATAGACATGAAAGCGGGGACGAAATGATAAATGCCGCTATATATGTAAGGCTGTCCGACGAGGACAGGAACAAGCGTTTCCGGACAGACGAGAGCGAGAGCATACAGAACCAGCGTTCTCTGCTGCGGGAATACTGTCTTGGGCGGGGCTGGAACATATACGATGAGTACTGTGACGAGAATTACAGCGGGACCGACTTTGAGCGCCCGGAATTCCGGAGAATGCTGGGTGACTGTGAAAAAGGCGCGGTGAATGTTGTGCTGTGCAAGTCACAGTCACGTTTTTCCCGGGATCTCGGTGTTATCGAGGAGTACATACACAACAGATTCATAGAGTGGGGAGTGCGTTTTGTCAGCATAGTGGATCATGCGGACACCGATGACGCATACAATAAGCGTACCCGCCAGATAAACGGTCTGAATAACGAGTGGTACTGCGAGGACACTTCTCTTAATGTCCGGCGGATACTGCGGCATAAGCGTGAAAACGGGCAGTTCACCGGGTCATTCGCGCCATACGGCTATCGTATAGATCCCGATGACAGACATCATCTGATAATCGACAGCGAGACGGCGCCCGTGGTGAAAGAAATATACCTGCGGTATCTGTCCGGACAAGGGTATAAGAAGATAGTCGGGGAACTGAACAGCGCGGGCATACCAAGCCCGACCGAGTATAAACACATGACCGACAGCAGGTATGTGAACAGGAACGCGGACAGCAGTCCCGACAGCGGACTATGGACTTTATCGACAGTTGCTTCCATACTTCGCAGCGAGGTATATACAGGAACTCTCGCCCAGGGACGAACTCACTGTGTAAGCTATAAGAACCACCACAGGCTGAAAGTGCCGGAGGACGAATGGATAAGGACTCAGAACGCACATGAGGCTATAGTGGAGCGGGATATGTGGGACGCTGTGCGGAAAATGCTTGAAAGCAAGACACACCGCGGCAGCAGTGTAACCGGGGAGATCCCCGCATTGTCCGGCAAGGTGAGATGCGGAGTTTGCGGCAGACCTATGAGTCGTAATACATATTACAATAAAGATCATACCGACAGGTATTACAATCTGCGCTGTGCGGCTTACCGCAAAGGAACAGACAACTGCACTAACAGTGCAGCCGTAAGCGGCATGGAGCTTGAAGCACAGATCATTGCCGCTGTAAATGACCATATCGCTGAATACTGTGAACCGGACACCCTTGCTGTGAGTGACGGGGCTGACGGACGGCTGAGAGCCGCGGAAAATGCTCTCGGCAGGCTTGGCGCTGAGATCGGGAAGAAACGGACATTTATTTCCGCTGCGTATGAGGACAGGCTCGAAGGCAGGATCAGTCAGGAGGAATATGAACTCCACACGGCGAAGTTCAGAGCCGATATTGAAAAAATTGATCTTGAAAAAGAGAAGCTGCTGTCACGCATTGAAGCAATAAAAAAAGATCGCTGCAGTCCGGAGAATGCCGAAGATAAGATCTCTCGTTTCTGTAGGATAGATAAGCTCGATTACATTACGGTAAACGAGTTTATAAGCAGTATCCATATCGGCGCGAAAGAGCGGGACGGAACACGGGAGATACGTATAGAATGGAATTTCTGATGTAATATGACGGTATAATTATATTTTACAGTATATTGCATAATTTTATCACTGAAATTTGTTCATTCCTACAAAATCACATTTTCCCTCTTGACTATGACGTAACGTAATAGTGTATATTAATATCAGCGAGGAAAAAGGAGGCGGTCGGAATGATGACGGTAAATGAGGTCAGCAGGCTTACAGGACTGAGTGTGCGCACATTACAGTACTATGACAGGATTGGACTGCTAAGCCCGAGCGGGCATACCGGAGCGGGGTACAGGCTGTATGACGATACGGCGCTGGAGAAATTGCAGCAGATAATGCTGTTCCGTGAGCTTGAATTTCCGCTGAAAGATATAAAGACCATTATCGGCGACCCCGGTTTCGACCGCCGGAAAGCTATTGACCAGCAGATAGAGCTGCTGAAACTGCGGAGAGAGCATCTTGACGCTCTTATTACCCTCGCTGTTGAAATAAAAGGATCAGGAGGTAAAAGAACTATGAGTAAAAATGATTTTTCGGCATTCAATACCACCAAGCTCGACGAATACGCAAAACGCGCAAAGGAGCAGTGGGGAAACACCGCCGAATACAATGAGTCGGAAAGAAGAGACAGCCTGCGCACCGCGGAGGAGAAAGAACAACTTGCGGGCAGGACAATGGAGCTGTTTGCGCAGTTCGGAGAAATGCGCGGTCTCGACCCTGCCGACAGCAGGGTACAGGCGCAGGTGAAGCGCTTACAGGACTTTTTCTGCCAGAATTTCTACAACTGTACGAATGATATTCTTCTCGGTCTCGGGAAGATGTACGCTGCCGGCGGTGAGTTCACCGAAAATATAGACAATGCAGGCGGCGAGGGAACCGCACAGTTCGTGAACCGCGCAATAGAAGTTTATTGCAGATGATATCCCCCGTCCGGAAATCCTCCGGACGGGGATCTTTTTTGTTATACGGCAGAGAATACTGATTGACTATTCATTCAATTTATGATACAATAATAAAGCTGTTTATTAATACTCAAAAATCAGAAAATGGAGATAATGTTTATGAAAAATATAAAAATCACCGCAGTTTCATTTACAGCCGCCGTACTTATGCTCTCCGGCTGTGCAAGCAGCACTGCTTCAACCCTGCCTCCCGCAGCGGTATCGTTCGTTGAAAACGCGTCAGTGAGCTATCTCGGTCCCGAGGGAACATACACCGAAGAGGCTGCGAAGTACTTCTTTGAGTCCAAGGGCAGCTTTATCCCTAAGGCCACCGTAGATGAAGCGATACAGGACGCTGTCTCGGGAGCTGCCGACTATGCGGTGATACCGCAGGAAAACACTCTCGGAGGAGCGGTGACAAACTATGTTGACGCACTTCTTGCCTGTGATGATGTGTATGTCACGGGGGAGGTTATAATCCCTATAAGCCAGACTCTCATGGGTATTCCCGGAGCAGCCGTCTCGGATATCAAGACCGTATGCTCTCACGCGCAGGGAATAAAGCAGTCTGAACAGTGGCGCAGCGAAAATATGCCCGACGCGGTCACCGAAGAAAAGAGCAGCACTGCCGCCGCAGCGGCTTATGTCGCTGAACAGCAGGATAAGTCGATAGCAGCGGTTGCCGCCCCCGGAGCTGCTGAACTGTATGGGCTGGAAGTTCTTGCCGAGAATGTTCAGATAACCGACGCGAACAAGACGAGGTTTTATGTACTCTCAAAGCAGCGCATGACCGGCGGGACAAATGCAGTATTCGCGGTCACCTGTGAAGCAAATAAGATAGATGATGTCATCGTTGATATACATAATACGGGTGTTGAGCCGGTCACCATACATGACCGCCCCGAAGGCAGCAAACTCGGGAAATATAACTATATCATAGAGGTGGAATCTTCCGGCGGCATCACCGAAAAGCAGATAGAAAACATCTGCGCAGACCGTGAAATAAGGTTCTTGGGAAGCTTTTCGGTCGTTTCAAAATAAAAAAGATCTGCAAAAATAATATTATAAAATATCTGGAGGCATACAATGAGACGCAAAGAATATAGCGCTTTTCTTATGGCAGCGATATTAACGCTCGCGTCGTGTGGGGCAGCGAATGATTCCAAGCCTGCGGGAACCTCAGCGGTCACGACAGCGGCAGTGTTATCTGAGGCAGAGACAACTCCTGTCACTGCCGCCGCAACAGAACATACCACAACAACGACTGCCGTCACGACAACAGCAGCCGCGACAACAACAGTCACAACCACCGCAGAGACCACACAAAGCCCGGAAGAACAGGCACGGTACTACACCTCATTGCTCACCGATGCACTGCGAGGCGAAAAAATGACCGACGTGAAACAGTTTCTTATAGAGGAACGGTATGCTTTCGAGGCGGATATATCCATGTTCACCGAGGACGGAGAAAGCCTCGATCATATATACAACGCGCCTTCTACATACGATATAACCGATATCGTGTTCAGCCCGGACGGTAAGATATCGCTGTACGGGGTCAAGAACAGACTTATCCCGGATGCGGTAAAAGAGATTTTCAGTGACGGTGTAAAGCAGGGTTTCAAGGACAAGATCTCCGATAAGATCTCGGGCAGGAGCGACAGAGACGACTGACAGAGTTATTATTGATCACGGAGTGTATCATCTTCATGCTGTAAATTCAGCTACGTACTGCGACAGATACGGAAAATGAAAAAAGCCGTTGTCAGGAGGGACGCACGCCACGGTGGGATGGACTCCGGCTGCGTGGCGGTGAACGGAGCGTATGAAAAGGACATCAATCTTGATATCGTGAAAGACCTCGGCACACTGCTCACGCTGAACGGGTACAAGGTAGTATATACCCGCGAGGACGACATATCGATACATGACAGCGGCGTTGAGGGGATACGCAACCAGAAGATCTCGGATATGGAGAACCGTCTTGAGATAGTGAAGAAATACCCCGACAGCATATTCCTTTCGGTGCATCAGAACCTGTTTACCGAACCTGAGTATTTCGGGGCGCAGATGTTCTACACAACCAACAACAGCGATAATTATAAGCTTGCAAGAATAATGCAGGGGTTGTTTGCACAGCTCCAGCCCGGGAATGACCGTGAAGTGAAGCTGATCGACAACGGACTTTACCTTTTCAGGAATACCGAGCAGCCTGCATTGCTCATAGAGTGCGGATTTCTTTCAAATCCGGACGACGCGGCAAATCTCAGCGACCCCGAATACCGCAAGAAAGTGGCTTTCACTATATTCAGAGGGCTTGAACAGTATTCGGCGGAGGAAGTAAAAAACAAGGAGACGGAAGTAATTGGCGAAACAGAAAGTTTCTTATATATGCAGTGAGTGCGGACATATCTATCCAAAGTGGGTAGGACGATGCACGGAATGCGGAGAATGGAACACGGTATCAGAGCAGGTGGAGCTGCCGCGCGCCTCGGTGAAAAGCGGCAGAACTCTGAAGCCGAAAACCCTCGGCGAGATATCCGTGGAAGACGATCTGCGCTATAAGACAGGATCGTCGGAACTTGACAGAGTACTCGGCGGAGGACTTGTGGCGGGCTCGCTGGTATTGCTCAGCGGAGACCCGGGAATAGGAAAATCAACGCTTCTTCTCCAGATATGCAGTTATCTCGACAAAACAGGCAAAGTCCTGTACGTTTCCGGTGAGGAAAGCGAACGACAGATAAAACTGCGCGCCGACAGACTCAACGTGAGCGGAGACAATCTTTATCTTTTGTCGGACAACGACTGTGAAGCGGTCAATGCCGCAATAGTTGAAGAAAAGCCGGACGTGGTCATCATCGACTCTATCCAGACGATGCAGATAACCGAGATCTCCTCCGCGCAGGGCAGCATCACGCAGGTGCGGGAATGCACGACTCTGTTCATGCAGACGGCAAAACGCTACGGCATACCGATCATCATAGTCGGTCATGTCAATAAGGACGGCGGCATTGCAGGACCGAAAGTCCTCGAACATATCGTTGATACCGTGCTTACGTTCGAGGGTGACAAACAGCTCTCCTACCGCATACTCCGTGCCGTTAAGAACCGATTCGGCTCCACGAACGAGCTGGGCGTTTTCAGAATGACGGATAAGGGGCTCGACGAAGTGGAAAATCCATCGGAAATGCTGCTTGCCGGCAGACCGTCCGGTATCAGCGGGATAAGTGTGCTCTGCACTGTCGAAGGCTCCCGACCGCTGCTGTCAGAGGTGCAGTCGCTGGTGACAAAGACCGGCTTCGGCAATCCGCGCCGTTCTGCCGACGGGTTCGACTACAACCGGCTCTGCCTGATACTTGCGGTGCTTGAAAAACGCACAGGTTATCTGTTCGGACAGTTTGACGTATATGTGAATATAACAGGCGGCATGCGCCTTACGGAGCCTGCTGCCGACGCCGCGGTAGCGCTGTCGCTGTTCTCGGGTCTGTGTGACCTTGTGCTGCCGGAGGATCTTGCCGTATTCGGTGAGATCGGTCTCGGAGGGGAACTCCGTGCGGTCGCCCATGCGTCGGAGCGAGTTCGTGAATGCGCACGGCTCGGTTTCAAAACCTGTATCGTCCCGAAATCAGTTCTGTCGTCTCTCGATAAGCGCGATTGTTCCGGTATCCGTGTTATCGGCGCTTCAAATCTCACTCAGATGTTCAAAGCGGCAGAATCGGTACTGAAAGAATAATAATATCCCCGTTATTGCAGTCAATGACGGGGATTTGTCTTTATAAGCATAACGCATTTTGTGAGAACATGGATAGCGTCGCTTCGCATATCTGCTGCTGCGCGGTTTACTGCTTCGGTGTCGGAGACTCTTTTTACCCGCACTACAGTTGACGGGAGCTGCCGGAGAGCTTCCTCTGTGACTGCCGCTATACATTTCTCGCAGGTACAGCAGCGGAACCGTTCCATAATACTGCCGAGCTGCTCATTGATGAGCAGGAACGGGATATTCACGAACTGCGTTCCTGTGTCGGATTTCACGAATACCGGCGGTACCGTCTCTTTTTCCGGAGCATTTATAATGGGATTTGACGCAGGCCGGCGCGGGGACTGCGCGCCGAGCAGTCCGAGAACTTTGTCTGTTTTTGCTGATCTTGCCACAGTTTCACCTCAGTATCAATACTGCGGGGGACGATTTTTCGGGGGTCTGCCGCGCCCGAGTTTCTGTTCAGTGCGCTTCGGCTTTTCCATTCCCAGTATTTCGTATGTAAGATCCATGAATTCGCGGGCGGATTTGGAACGCGGCGCGTACTCGATTATTGTCTTTGCGTGTGCCGGCGCTTCTGCTATAATTACGCTGCCGCTTATCTTCTGCTCAAAAACATCGGTGTCGAGCTGTTCGGCGATGATATTGGCAAGCTCCTCGACTTCCTTTGTGAGTACAAGGCGCGGGGAATACTTGTTCAGCAGTATCCCGCGTATTTCAAGAGCGGGGTTGTAATATTTCTTGACCGCGAAGATAGTTTCTTTCAGCTGTGCGATCCCCTGAAGCGAAAGTATCTCCGGCACCATTGGTATGACAAGCTGGTTGGAAGCAGCGTAAGCGTTGATAGTAAGTATCGAGAGGGCAGGCGGGGCATCTACAAGCACATAATCGTACTGGTCGGCGATGGTTGACAGATGTTCGCGCAGCATATATTCCCTTCCCACCGAGGTTATTTCAAGCTCGACGCCGGACAGGAGGATATTCGCCGGGACCACATCACAGCAGTCGCAGTGCTGTACGGTGTCGTATATATCGGCTTTGCGCTTGAACACATCATAGATCGTATATGATGAATCGCTGTCGGCACCGAGACTGAAGCTGAGGTTTCCCTGTGGGTCAAGGTCGAGTGCGAGCACCTTCTTTCCGAGCTTGGTGAGACAGCCGCAAAGTCCCGCGCAGGTGGTGGTCTTTCCGACGCCGCCTTTCTGATTGGTCAGCGTAATGATCTTTGTCATACAGTACAGGTCCTTTTCTTAAAACAGAAGCGGCTGCAACATATACAGCCGCCTCTTGCGTTCTTTTGTATTGAGATTAAAGCGAGGAAGTGAAGTTTCCTTCGAGGGTGCTGTCCTCCGGAACATAGATGTGGTAGTTTGCCTTACCGTTCTTCTTAACGAAGTACATCGCAGCGTCCGCGCAGCCGACAAGCTCCTTGCCGTCAGTGCTGTGGTCGGGATAGATAGCGATACCGATAGAAGCCTTGATGTTAAGCGTTGTATCTACCGACTTGGAGTAGTAGCCGGCATACAGGTCGTCGATGATATCCATGGAAAGGACTTCCACGTTTTCAACGAGGTTCGGGTCGGAAACACAGAGAACGAATTCATCACCGCCGAAGCGTCCTGCGAAGCCGGTCTCGCCGGTTCTCTTCTTGATGGTGTCCGCAACGAATCTGATGACTTCATCGCCGACAGCATGGCTGTAACGGTCATTGATGAACTTGAAGTCATCGACGTCTATGAACAGCGCCGCGACCTTCTTGCCGACATTTCTTTCGAGCTCTGTCGCGAACTCGCGCTCGAAGGTATTTCTGTTGTACAGCTGTGAGAGGAAGTCGAAGCTTGCACGTTCCGCGAGCTTGAGGGTTGCGTTCTTTTCGCTTGTGATATCGGTGAGGACTCCGACAACACGGAGGACTTCGCCGAGACGGTCGGTAATGCAGTGTGCTCTCATGGATACCCACATTTCCGCGCCCTTGTTCTTGATCTTGTACTCGCCGCCGACATCGTCCTTGTTCTTGAAGAGAGTGGTCATGTCGCGCTTGTACTTTTCAGCTTCTTCGTCTTCCATAAGGGAGTCGAGGAATCTGCCGTTGCTGAGTGTAGCGCCGGTAACATCAAGTTCGATCTTGTTCTTAAAGTTATCCGAAACATACATCGATTCCTTTGCGAAGTCCCATTCAAACAGCATATTATCGGAAATTTCGGTAACTGTTCTGTGGAGTTCTTCACTGAGGAGGGACTGATCCATCATATCGTTGAATACATCGGACATATTTGCAAATTCCTTGCCCATGCCGTTTGTATTGATTCGTTCGCTGTGGTTGCCCTCGTTGATGCCCTTCATGGTCTTGAGCATATTGAGCATCGGGTCGATAACCTTCTGGGAAGCTATTATAGCTACCAGTATGCATACGAGCGCGAGTGCCACTATTATAACAAGACCTATGATGAATACGAGCATTACGGAACTGCTGGTCTGCGAAGCAGGGTAAAGCGCGATCCATACCCATTCTGTGCCTGCGATATTGCCATAGTTGCCGAGATATGTGCCTGCTTCGATCCTTTCGCCGGAGTCACCCGTCTTGGAGGCGAGCATTTTTGTGAGATCCGGGCTGATAACGCCGGAAAGCTCCGAGCTGGATGTGATGTCGCTGCCGTTGTAGTTAAGTACGGAATCCGCATCTGCGACAACAAGCGTGCCGTAGGTGAGGAACTGAGCTTTCTTGAGGTAATCGGTGATCTCTGATGTATCAACGACCACGGATACATAACCGCCGTCGTTGCCGGTGAGCGGAGCTGTGGCAACGAAGAGGTTTGAACCGTATGTTGCTTCATTCTTATAGAACTTGGAAACGAAAGACTCTCTGGAGTTGCTCCATTTGTCGCTGTAAGCGAAGAAAGTAGTACCTGCGGAGGAACCCTTTGAATCGTAGATTATCATGCCTTCGCTGTCGGTGACTGCGATGTCGAGGACATTTCTGTCGGATTTCATGGCTCCGATCACGTTGTCAAGATCTGACTTGACGCTGTTTAGATTTTTGATCGAGGTGTTGACGAAATCCATCTTTGCAAGAGCTTCCGCGTCGTCGATGTAGCTCGAGGTGATATTGGTTATTCCCGAACTGAGAGCTGCGCCTGATGTTGCAGCTTCATCACCGATCATCGTATTTGCGAATCCGAAGATCTGGAGCGCGGCTACCAACGCAACTATAATGAGCGGGAGCACCGTCGTTCCGATGAGGATTACCCTGAGGGCGGTTTTGACCTTGATATTCATATTCTTACCATTCCTAACCTTAAATTATTTATCGGCATAAGCCGTATAATTTACTGAATCGCGGAAACGCTAACCGCTTCCTTTGATGCGCTTTTCCGCCTCGCGTCTGCGGTCATCACGTTCGAGCTGTTCCTGACGCTGCTCGCGCTGTATCCCGTTGACCAGATTTGCGAGTTTCCGCTCCATTTGCTGATCAACGTTCGTAAACTCGCACCCGTATCCTTCGAGGGTGCCGTCTATCAGCAGCTGGAGCCGCAGTACCTTTACCATGGCACCTACCACTTCGCCGTCAACCATGAAGTTGATGAGGAGCGTATCATCTTTTCTGTATGGCGGATCAGTGCCTTCGATGAAAACTCCGCCGATGCTCACATTCTTTATTACGGTGAATACCGGCTTTTCGTATTCATATACGGTGCCGTCGCGTTCATGCCCGCTGATTATGCAGCGAAGGTTCGAACGCACCTTGAAATACCGGCGCCGTTCCTCCATTACAGTTCCGTATTCGTCGCGGATCTGGATATTGAGCTGATAATCCAGCGACATTTTAACACGGCCTACGTATCTGATCCTGTCGCCGTTCTTCATATTTGTAATGACATACAGACCCGTGTCCGCGTCAAATTCGGGCATATTCTTGCCCTTTATCATCATTATATTATTGACCGGCACATTATTCACGAACATACGCGGAAAGGAGAAATGCTCCTTATCGGTTTCGAGCAGGAATCTGCCGTCCATTCCGGTTATACGGATTGTCACGATGCCGTCTTTGTCGATCATGCAGTCCGCCTCCCTCCGGTGGTGCGTGATTTCCGACATATCTGCACAGCAGAGCACACCGCCCCGGCAGGGAAAATGAATTCCATGTCTGCGGTGGATCTTGCTTCTGGTATAATCACTTATTATTAATTATACATTAAAATGCACAAAAAAGTCAATAGTGAACGGCGATTTTTTTTTGAAGAAAGCAAAAACTGTCATAAGTTACATAAATTTCGTCAAAGCGCACAAAACTTTATGCGTCGGATAGCCGTTTTAAGTCTGCTAATTTGTGAAAAATGCTTAAACGGACAAAAATATTTAAAAATTACTGTACAAACAGGTCGAAAGATAGTATAATATATTATATATAGGTATATTTCGGAATGCGTCGGATTGGAGGTAGGTATGCGCTCATATTTCCACTGCGTTACTTCCCGGTTCGGCAGACGGGCGGCGAAGGTAATGCTCATCGCGGGTACGATCTCGGCGGAAGCCGCACTGATCACATTCATGCTGTTCTGGTTCGGGGTACTCGGGGCGCAGATGACCGATATGCTGAGGCTGCTGCCGGCGGCTGCGGGAGCGGCAGTGCTTGCCGGTCTCGGCGTGTGCGTGTGGGTCTCTCTTTCCGCCGAAAAAAAAGTGCGTATGAACAGCCGTTATACTTTTGCGGATATTCAGCTGAAATTCGCGGTGCTGAGCCGATATGACGGCATATACGATATAGACGGCGAGAATGCGGTCTGGCGTGTGCTGTGCTATGTACCGTTCACTGATTTCATTTCCGCAGAGCCTTCCCGGAACGGAAAGAAGATCGTAATAACCGGACGCATAAGGGAATACGCGATGGACAGCGACTTTCTCGGCTATCATATCCGTAACGGCAGTATCGAGTTTGATCGTCCGTGGCTGGAGGAAAACAGCTACACCGAGTATTCGGTCATGGAATTCCCGGCAGTATTCGGAAATCCGCAGAAACTCTGTGATTCCCTCATGGAGGCAAAAAAGCGGTTTGATGAACTTCCGAAGCCTAAACCCTATAAATTCAAGGAGCCCGAGATCATCAGAAAGCGTTCCGCAGCGGCGCGGACAAGCGGGATATACGGCAGACGGAAATAATTTCCTGCCCTGAAATTGAAAAATAACACAGAAATTCGGCGAAAAATATTGAAAAATATCAAGATGTGTGGTATAATAAATTAATATGACACAATATGTCGTGTTCAGCCGAAACCCGAAACGGAGGTAATTATGGCACTGTTTGACACAAACTCGTTCCGCATCGCGGAACAGGGTCTCGATCTGCTGGTAAAGCAGCAGCAGATAATAGCACAGAATATCGCCAATGTTGATACGCCCGAATATAAGTCAAAGTACCTGTATTTCGCGGGAGTACTGAAAGAACAGATGGACTCGGAAGGAGTGCCTTCCGGCAGGAAACGGCTGGAGCTGGCTTCGGTGATACATACCGATGAGAACACTGCCGATCAGCCGGACGGGAACAACGTGGATTCCGATACGCAGAGCGCACTTTTTGCAAAGAACGCGCTTCAGTATCAGGCTATGATAAATCAGATAAATGCCGAGTTCACAATGATGAGAACCGCAATGAGAAAGAGCTGAGGAGGCGTGTTGAATGGCATTTTTAAGTAATCTTGATATAGCTGTCTCGGGAATGATGGCAGAACGCGCGAGAGCCGATGTCATAGCTCAGAATGTCGCCAATGCCGATACAACGCGGACTGCGGACGGCGGTCCTTATGTCCGGCAGAATGTGGTGTTCACCGAGAATAAATCTTATTACAGGACAAAAGACGTGAGCCGCAGCGCAATAGAATTCAAGACCGTGTTGGGCAAGCGCCTTGAACATCTGCGCGGACTTGCGGGCAGAGAGCGTGAACAGACTATGGAAGGCGTACTGCTCACACAGATAGTCGAGGATCCTACACCTCCGACTCCTGTATATGACCCGTCTCACCCGGACGCCGACGAGGACGGATACTACTATCTGCCGAATGTTGATGTGGCGGAGGAACAGATAGATATGCTGGCGGCAACACAGTCCTATTCAGCCAACCTCACTATTTTCAACAGCCTCAAGTCACTCGCGAACAAGGCACTTACAATTGGTCAGAACGGCTGAGCCCGTTTAAGGATTAAGAGGAGAAACTTATGCAGATAATACCTATGTCTCCGAATATACATACTATCCCGGCTGTGGACAAGGCATTCAATTCCGTGCCGGCTGCCGAAGCTGAGAAGAACACTGTGCCGGGGGAGTTTCCCGAGACAGGGACTTTTCTCGATGCGCTCACGGGGCTGTGGAATCAGGCTGCCGAAGCACAGGCGCAGAAGAGCGAGGATATGATGAATATTATGCTCGGCGATACCGAGAGCCTTGAAAAGGTGCAGATGAACATTGCCAAGGCGGAAGTCGCCACCGAACTGCTCGTTAATGTGAAGAACGCGGTGGTCGATGCGTACAACGAGATAATGAGAATGAGCATATAAAGGAATAAGAGAAAACACAGCAGGACGCGAAATGAAGGAGTGACGCCCGCAGGGGCAGTATCCGATGGATAAAGTCAAAGAAATATGGGGTAAGGTCTATGGCGCGATAAAAGCGCGCTGGCAGGCCTTCAGCAAAACGGTAAGGATAATCATAATATCGGTGGCATCTGTGCTGGTGGTATCACTGATCGTCCTTATCGTCATAAATTCTATCACCCGGTATGCGGTGCTATATACAGGAGCCACAGAGACCGAGATGACAGAGATCATCACGGTGCTTGAGAACAATCTCGGGGTGGCGGAAGCTGATGTCCGCGTGAATGTCGCCACCGGAGAGATCATGGTGCCGGCAAATCAGGTTGAAACACTGCGCGCACAGCTTGCGGTGCAGGGTTATCCTAAGCAGACATTCAACTATAATATATGGGACGAGAGTGTGGGGTTGTTTTCAACAGAGTCCGACAAGCGTGAGAAGCAGAAGCAGCAGCTTCAGGAAAATCTCCGCGCAACTCTCGCCATGATCGACGGCATACATTCCGCGATCGTCATTCTCAATATTCCGGAAACGCAGAATTATGTCATTTCCGACAACCGCGACGAAGCCAGCGCGTCTGTGATGCTCCAGCTGGATCACGCGCTTACACCTGAGGCTGTCGAGGGCGTTTACAACCTTGTAAGAAGATCGGTGCGCGGGCTTAAAGAGGAGAACATAACCGTGACCGACGGTACAGGAGTCGTACTTACTTCGGAGACTGTCATGGACAATCTCACCACCGAGGACGAAGTGGCGCTTTACCGCAGAAGACTTGACTTCCAGAACAAGATCGCGGCAATACTCAACGAAAAACTCGGCGAGCTGTTCGGCGGCGCTTTCAATGATTACAGAGTAGCGGTAGATGTTCAGCTCAACTATGACCCTACGGTCAAGCAGATAACCGAATATACCCCCTCCGTCGATTCCGAAGGCAACCGCGGCGGTATGGTGGATAATGAGGAATATGTATCGGCGGGCGGCGGAAACGCTGCCGAAGGCGGACTTGTGGGAACCGCGGTCGATGCCGATATCTCGCCCGATTACCCGACTCTGCGGATCGGTGAGGGTGATGAGTTCTACTACGAAACACAGAGAAATATACATTACCTTGTGAACGAAGAGATCACTCAGGTGGAGAAGGACGGCTACAGCTACGATAATATCTCCGCTTCTGTCATCGTTGACGAGGACGCGGAAAATATCACACAGGCGGAGACAGAACGCTGGGAGAAGTTTATAGCTACAGCAATAGGTACTTCCTCCGACAAGGTATCTTTCATGGCGATGAACTTCAAGCTTGACAGGACATCGGGTTCGTCCGGCAACGGCGACGGCGGGGTTGTGGTACAGGGCAGCCGCAATATGCTGGTATTCATCATTATCGCTCTGGGACTCCTGCTTGTAATACTTCTTGTCGTAGCACTGCTGGCGGCCGGCTCCAACAAGAGAAGAGTAAAGGCAAGAAAAGCGGCAGCGGCGGCAGCGGCAGCCGGACGCGGTCCGGCTATAGCAGGCTCCGTAACATACGACGAGGAAGAAACTATGAGAAGAGCATCGGCACCGCCCGAAGAGGATTATGGGTACGAAGTGCAGAGTCTCAGCGGAGCAGAGGACGAGATGTCACGTGACGCTCTGCTCAAAAAAGAGATCCGGGACTTTTCCGACAGCAATCCGGAGATCGTTGCTCAGCTTATCCGTACATGGATGAAGGGCGAAGAGCAATGACAGCGATAACAATATATGAAGAAGAGGTGATGCCGAATGGCTGAAGAGGCACAGTCCGGAATACCACATAACGCGTCGGAAGTCACAATGATACAGAAGGCTGCCATGGTCATCTCGGCGATCGGAACAGAGAATGCTTCCAAGGTGTTCAAGTTCTTCAATGATGATGAGATCGAGAAGATAACTCTTGAAGTCGCAAAAATGGACTACTGGCCGGCAGAAATCGTGAGCGATGTACTGAACGATTTCTATGAGGTCTGCCTGACACAGAAGGTTATTTCCGAGGGTGGTATCGAATACGCCAAGGAAATACTGGAAAAGGCATTCGGTCCTCAGACCGCGGCGTCTCTGTTCGATAAGATAACCAAGCAGCTGAAGTCCAAGTCATTCGCATTCGTCCGCAAGGCAGACTATAAGAACCTGCTGGCAATAGTGCAGAACGAGCATCCCCAGACCATAGCACTGATACTTTCGTATGCGAGGAGCGATCAGGCTTCGGCTATCCTTGCCGAGCTGCCTAAAGAAATGCGTATAGAGGTCGTTGAGAGAATTGCGAAAATGGAGTCCGCGTCTCCTGACGTGGTAAAGAGTCTTGAAAATACTCTCGAAAAGAAATTGGAAAATAACGTAACAGCGTAAACGATGGAAGTCAGCTATCTCATCAAGATTGACAATCTCTGGAATAAGTTCGAACCGACGTGCGAGAAATTCAGCTTAGATGAACTCAATCTCCGTGACCCGAAACTTGCGGACGAGATTCGTTCCAAGATGTTCGTGTTCGAGGATATCGTCGGACTGGACTCCATGTCCATTCAGGCATTCATCACAGAAGTGGATCCGAAAGACCTTGCTGTTGCTATCAAAGGTTCAACGGCGGAAGTCGCGGAAGTCATCTATGCAAATATGTCTTCGAGAAACAAGGAATCCACACAGACCGATGTCGAGTATCTGCATAATGTGCGTATGCGCGATGTCGAAGAGGCTCAGCAGCGTATCGTTGCTATAATACGCCGTCTGGAGGACGAAGGCAAACTCACCATTTCCAAGGGCGGCGACGACGAGATCATCGCTTAATCTACCGCAAGGAGGAAAGTCATGGCAGGCGGGGTTATCAAAGGCAGCATAACCGGCTGTGTTTATGTAAATAATTTTGATACCGATGAGCCTGTTATGAAAACAGTCTATGGCAGGCGCCCGGATAGTAAAAAGCTCCCGCGAAACGCACGCGAGGAAGCCGAGGAAAGAGTACTTTCACTGATATCGGAGAACCGGGATCCCTCCGAAAATAAAACGGGAGACAGGGAAACTCCTGAACAGGCGGGAGATACCGAACGTGTCAGCGCCGAGGAAGCACGTATAGAGCGTGAGAAGCTGGTGGCGGAGTATGAGGCTATCCGTACCAAGTATGAAAAGGAGTCCGAGCAGTTCGTTCTCCGAGCCAGAGAAAAGGCTACCGAGATCTACGAAAAGACCAAGCAAATGGCGGAACAGACCGTGCAGGACGCACGCAACGATGCCGAGATAATAAAGAAAGAAGCTGCCGAGGAAGCTGAGAGAGAGGCTGAGGCTGCCCGGCAGAAAGCCTATGCCGAGGGCGAGAAACAGGGCTATGACGACGGTTATGTCAAGGCGCTGAAAAAGTGCAAGGAAAGCCTGCTGGAACTTAAAAATACAGCCGAGCAGATAACCGCGGACAAGACCGAGATAATGATGCAGTATGAAAGACAGCTGTTTGATACTATCTTCGATATCTGTCAGAAAGTGACCGCGGGAGCGCTCGCACAGAAGGATAAGGGTGTCATAACCCGTATGATACGCGAAGCCGGAAAGAAATACCGGTCAAGCAAGACGGTGAAGCTGTCTCTGTCAAAGCTGGATATTTCGGAGGAAGCCGAGATCGACGAGGATCTGCTGAAAGATGTTTTCCGCAGCTGTGAAAATGTTGATGTGGAGATACTGGAAGATGCCCCCGCCGGTACTCTTCTCATAGATGACGGCAGCGAGATCACCGATGCCAGCGTTATGACGCAGCTCAAGATGGTTGAACAGCTCGGCAAGGGCAAATACCGCGATAAGGATATAAAGGATATGATACGGGATCAGGCTGCCGAAAAGCCTAAGCGCGGTACAAGGAAAAAAGCTGTGAAAGCGGAAGATGACGATTCCGGTGTGCCGGACGTTGTCTATGCGAACGGAACCGAAGCAGAGCAGGAAGTTGAGATACCGGCGGACGACAGCTCCGGGGAAGAACGGCAGACGGAATAACAAAAATACCCGCCGCGGAACATAACTGCGGCGGGATAACCATATCAAGGAGAAGAAGCATGGATCTTAAAGGCTTTCGGGCAGAACTGGGAGCTATCGACACTTACCGTCACATGGGTAAGGTCGAAAAGATAGTAGGAATGAGTATAGAATCGTCGGGACCAGAGTGCAATATCGGAGATGTGTGCCGCATTTACGCAAAAGATATGCAGAGCTTCATCTATGCCGAAGTCGTCGGGTTTCAGGAGGAAACTGTCCTGCTGATGCCCTATACCGATATCGAGGGCGTAGGTCCCGGAAGTGTTGTGGACAATACCGGCGACAAACTGCGTGTCAAGACCGGAGAAGCGATGATAGGACGCATTATCAACGCTATAGGTGAACCTATCGACGGCGGCGGAGAGATACGTTACACCGGAAGTATCTCAATATCCGGCGAGCCTACCAACCCTCTCACACGCCCGAAGATCTCCGAGCCTATCGAACTCGGAGTCAAGGCGATAGACGGTCTGCTCACGCTCGGCAAGGGGCAGCGTATCGGTATTTTCGCCGGTTCCGGCGTCGGAAAAAGTACCCTTATGGGTATGATAGCGCGAAAAGTAAAAGCAGATATCAATGTTATCGCCCTTGTCGGAGAGCGTGGAAGAGAGGTGCGTGAGTTTATCGAGAATGACCTCGGTCCCGAGGGTATGGCTCGTTCGGTGGTAGTGGTGGCAACCTCCGACCAGCCGGCTATGATGCGCTATAAATGCCCGATGACAGCCACCGCGGTGGCCGAGTATTTCATGTCACAGGGAAAAGATGTGCTTCTTATGATGGATAATCTGACACGTTTCGCAATGGCGAACCGTGAAGTCGGACTTTCTATCGGGGAACCGCCTATTGCCCGCGGTTACACACCGTCGATCTATGCGCAGATGCCGAAACTTCTTGAACGTGCCGGCTGCTTTGAAAAGGGAAGCATAACCGGGATATACGCCGTGCTTGTCGAGGGCGACGACACCAACGAACCGATCGCCGATACTGTCCGCGGTATCATCGACGGACATATCATACTGTCACGAAAGATCGCCGCACAGAACCACTATCCCGCTATCGACATTCTCCCGAGCGTATCCCGACTTATGTCGATGATATGCGACGATGCCCACAAGGAAGCGGCAAGCCGTATGCGCAATCTTATGGCACTGTATAATGCCAATGTCGATCTTATCTCTATCGGCGCCTATAAAACCGGGACAAATCCAAAGCTGGACGAGGCTATAAGCAAGATAGACAAGATCAACGCGTTCCTTTGTCAGAAAACCAACGAGAGCTTCTCGCTCGACGAGACTATCCGTATGCTGAAAGAAGCGGTAAGCTGAGAAGAAAGGAGGGTCTGCCTGAATGAAAAGATTTGTATTTACTTTGCAAAGACTGAAAGAATACCGCGAGCAGACCCTCGACACAGAGAAGGGTACCCTCGCGGAACTGCGGGCTGACCTTGCCCAGCTTGAAGCGGAGCTGGAAGGCATTCTGGAAGAACTTGCCCGCCTCAACCGTGAACTTCTTGAGAAATACAAACAGATAACCAACGCGACGGATATTGCTATCCACAAGCGTTATATAAATGCCAAACAGCAGGAACTGCACATGAAGCGGCATCAGATACTTATGAAGAACCGTGAGATCGAACATCAGCTCCAGGTCGTCATCGACGCGACTATGGAAGTATCCAAGCTCGAAAAGCTGGAAGAACAGCAGATAGAGGAGTACAAAGCCGCCGAGCAGAAAGAAAATGAGCAGTTCATCGAGGAGTTCGTCTCCAATGCCGACTGGCGTAAGGCTCACGCGGACTGAACGTATGAGCGGGAAAGGGGTGCTGTCCCGATTTCAGATCGCCGGCATGACTCTGCCGCCGCTCACAGGAATATAGGCACCGGTGGTGAATGCGGCAAGGTCGGAGGAAAGAAATGCTGCCATGTTGGCAATGTCATTATCCGTTCCGCGTCGTCCGAGCGGTACTGTCGCAATATACTCCGGAGCAGGGTTGATTCCGTTGGCACGTTCCTTGTCGGTGATCGTCCAGCCCGGAGCGATCTGGTTCACTGTTATATGGTGGGAACCGACTTCCTTTGCAAGCACCCGGACAATTCCGTCAAGCCCGCGCTTTGCCGAGGTGTATGCCGAACAGTTTGGTTCCGCCATATATGCGCACTCCGTGTTCATTACAACTATTCTGCCGTAGTTCTGATCTATCATGTGCGGGACAAATTCCTTGGACATATAGACCATCTGCATAACACAGCTCTCGAACTGGCTGTAGTAGTCCTTTATATCCTGTTCGAGCAGTGGTTTCCATTCATATTGAATAACAGCGTTCACGACCATAATATCGGGAAGTCCGATAGTGCTTTCGACTGCTTCCCGCATTGCGTGGACGCTTTTCTCGTCTGTGATATCCGCCTGAAATGCGGCAGCTTTTCTGCCCATTGCCGTCAGTTCGGCTTTGAGAGTATCGGCGCTTGTTCTGTCCGAGTTGTAGTGTATGGCTACATCTGCTCCGCATTCCGCAAGAGTCCGTACTATTGTTCTTCCGAGACCGCCGCTGCCGCCGGTCACTATTGCTTTTTTTCCTGTGAGATCAATGTTCATTTTTTTGCTCCTTTCAATGTAAAAGCCGCATTGTAATAGCAATGCGGCTCTGCTGTCATAGTAATGTGCTGTTTTGAAACCATTCATTATTCGGCGGGTTCGATAACAGGAGAATTGACAGAATTCTTTTTTACACTTTCTATGCCGTTTTTGCAGTTTGCCTTGGAAGTATAGCCTTCGCTGACCGCGATCACCTGTCCGTTTTTAGCTTTCAGACGGAAACGGAATTCGCCCGCCTTATCGCTGTATATCTCGAACTTGGGGTTTTTGGCTGTACGATATCCTTCGACTGTCTGATCCTCGACAGCGGCTGCCGGAGCATTTGTTTCTACGCTTTTTACGCCGTTTCTGACTGAATCGATGCTGGAATACACTTCGCCGCCGGTTGCTATAGTCTCACCGTTTGCAGCTTTCAATCCGAATGTGTAACCTGTAGAGGTTTTATTGATTACATACTTTCCCATAACTGATCTCCTCCTGTCATAACGCGCAGGTTTTCTCTTGATTAAGTGAACAAATCATTCTGTCATTTCGTTTGTTTACTACTATAACTATTATAACAACATATCCCCGACTTGTCAAGGGGGGATATACAAAAAAAACTTGATTGTTTTTATACTTTTTGTTGATTGCTACAAATTTATATGACAATCTGTTGTAAAATGATAAAAGCCCCCACACCTTTTTGTGCGAGGGCTTTGAAAACTTTTTGATCAGCCGAGTATTACTTCAACTTCATGAACACCGTTTGCCAATGCGGGTATAACGCAGCCGTCAACAGGCTTTCCGTCAACTGTCATGGACTTGACACCGCTGGAAACGTGATCGGGGTTCTTAACGGTCACGTTGTATGTCGCGCCTCTGAACAGTCTGGAGATTTTGAAGCCGTCCCACGCCTTCGGAATGGACGGGTCGATCTTAAGACCGTCATACTGGGGCTTGACACCAAGTATATACTGCGAGATAGCAACGAAGTTCCAAGCTGCGGTACCTGTGAGCCAGCTGTTCTTTGCCTCACCGTGACGGGGAGCGTCCTTTCCGGCGATCATCTGGGCATATACATAGGGCTCGGTCCTGTGAAGATCGGAATGTTCCTCCCTGAATGCCGGAGCTATCTTTGAATAGTATTCAAATGCCTTGTCTCCGCGGCCGACAGCGGCTTCCGCGCACATGATCCATGCGTTGTTGTGGCAGAATATACCTGCGTTCTCCTTGTATCCGCCGGGATATGTGGAGATCTCACCGTACTGGATATAGTAGTGGGTGAATGCGGGGTTGTTCAGCACCAGACCGTGGTCGGAGTTGAGGTATTTGTCAACGCTGTTGAGGGTCTTTATATCGTCGCCGGTTTCCTTGCCGAGACCAGCGAGTACGCAGAAGCCCTGAGGCTCGATGAAGATCTTGCCTTCCTCGTTCTCATGGGAACCGACCTTCTGTCCGTTGTGATCGTAGGCACGGAGGAACCATTCGCCGTCGAAGCCGTACTTCATGGTGGCTTCCTTCATCTTGGCAACTTCCGCGTCTGCGCGCTTCGCTTCTTCCTCGTCGCCCATGAGTCTGCACATAGCGGCATATTCAGGACCGATGAAGCAGAACATACCCGCGATCATTACGGATTCTGCGATCTGGCTGTAGAACGGCGGATCCTTGAACATTTCCTTGTTGTTATAGGTCTGGAAGGACTCGCCCGGCTTGTCCGAGAAGCAGGAAAGGTTCAGGCAGTCGTTCCAGTCCGCGCGTCCGCTGAGCGGCAGACCGTGAGGTCCGACCTTTCTTACAACGTGGTTGAACGCTCTCTTCATGTGGTCGAGCATGGAAGCAGCCTTGCTGTCGTCGTTCTCGTAAGGAACTACCTCGTCGAGAATGGACTTGTCGCCTGTTTCCTTGATATATGCCGCGACCGCGAGGATCATCCACAGCGGGTCATCGTTGAAGTTGGAGCCGAGCTCATGGTTGCCCTTCTTGGTAAGGGGCTGGTACTGGTGGTAAGCGCCGCCGTCTTCGAGCATTGTAGCCGCGAGGTCGAGAACACGCTCACGCGCTCTCTCGGGTATCTGGTGAACGAAGCCGAGGAGATCCTGGTTGGAATCGCGGAAGCCCATTCCTCTGCCGATACCGCTCTCGAAATAAGAAGCGGAACGGGACATATTGAAGGTGACCATACACTGGTACTGGTTCCAGATATTGACCATTCTGTTGACCTTCTCGTCGGGGGAGTCAACATGGTACTGACAGAGCAGATTGTTCCAGTAAGCCTTCAGCTCCGCAAACAGCTTGTCCGCCTTCTCTGCCGTGTCGCAGAGAGCGATCATTTCGTGAGCCTTGGTCTTGTTGATGATATTCTTCTTGGAATTTGCTGTGGTGATGATCTTGTCATCGGGGGTAAGATCGGGGGCAAATTTCTCTTCGGGTTTGTTTTCAACGTAACCGAGAACGAAAACGAGATCCTTGCTTGCGCCTGCTTCGAGATCTACTGTGATATAGTGGGAGGCAATGGGCGACCAGCCGTCCGCAACGGAGTTGTTGGGGCTGCCCTGAATAACTGTCTGGGGCTCGCCGAAGCCGTTGTACAGACCGAGGAAGCACTCTCTGTCGGTATCAAAGCCGCTGATCTTTGTATTTACGGAGTAGAATGCATAATGGTCGCGTCTCTCCTTGTATTCGGTCTTATGGTAGATAGTGGAGCCTTCGATCTCCACTTCGCCCGTATTGAAGTTTCTCTGGAAGTTGGTGGAGTCGTCCTGAGCGTCCCAGAGACACCATTCGAGGAAACTGAACAGCTTGATGCTCTTGAAAGCGCCGGTCTTGTTTTTAATGGTCACTTTCTGTATCTCGCCGTTGAAGTTCTGGGGAACGAAGAATGTTACTTTAGCTTCGACGCCCTTGGACTCGCCCTTTATAATGGTATAACCCATACCGTGGCGGCACTCATAGTTGTCCAGTTCGGTCTTTACGGGGGACCAGCCGGGATTCCAGACATGACCGTCGTCATTGATATAGAAGTATCTGCCGCCCATATCAACAGGGACGTTGTTGTAGCGGTAGCGTGTGATGCGGCGGAGCCTTGCGTCCTTATAGAAGCTGTAACCGCCGGCGGTATTCGAGATAAGCGAGAAGAACCCCTGTGTGCCAAGGTAGTTTATCCACGGGTAGGGAGTTCTGGGGGAAGTGATGACATATTCTTTGTTAGCGTCATCGAAAAAGCCGAATTTCATTGAATTTACCAGTCCTTTCTTCGGAAGAAACTTCCAAACGATATATATCAATTATATAATATTTCGTAGAAAATATCAACAAAAGAAAACGATTACAATAAAATCTATAATTATGACAATAATTTTCAAGAAAAATTGTGCAGATTGACAAAACGAGGGATACGTCGGATAAAAATGGTTTTTGTCACAAATAACCAAAAATCCCGACATTATTTTTAATAATCCGCTATTGAAAAAAATATGCAAGTGTGATATACTGAAAGTTGCAGAATAACATTTCCGCAATCAGAACGGAGGTTTATATGGAAAGCAGAAAAGTAACAATTTCAGCCAAGGGAAACAAGAAGATCAGTATGGGTATCATACCCGGACATTTTGCAACAAACCATTCGCACATAAATCATTACGTCGATCTGAACTCCATCAAGACAAGTTTCTTCATGGCAAGAGAGACAGCAAAAGTGATCGCCACAAAGTATGCTTCGGTACAGGTGGATACGATCATCTGCCTTGAAGGTACGGAGACCCTCGGTGCCTATCTTGCGCAGGAGCTTTCGGATTCCGGTATGACCTCGATCAACTCCGGAAAGGATATAGATATCCTTACACCCGAGATCAACTCCAACGGACAGATGATATTCCGCGACGACGCGCAGAAGAAGATCTGGAACAAACAGATACGCCTGCTCATCTCCTCGGCTTCCACAGGCTGGTCGATAGAGAGATTCGCGCGCTGCCTCGATTATTACAGCGGAAAGCTCGCCGGCTGCTGCGCTCTGTTCAGCGCTATCGACGAGATCATCGGCATAAAGGTGGACGCTATCTTCACACCCGAGGATATCCCGGATTATCACACTTACGCCGCTTCGGAATGCCCCATGTGCAAGGCAAAGCAGAAGATAGACGCGCTCGTAAATGCGTTCGGTTATTCCAAACTCTGATGGAAATTCTCCGAGAAAGGCTGTACGGTCATTGCCGTGCAGTCTTTTTTTGAATTTTTTCGGAAAACTGTGACAAAATGCCCCTTCCGATCGTTTATTATATGAAAGGTCCTTTCAGAATGAGGTACATATAATGACAGAACAAGAGCTGACCCGACTTGTCGGGAAATACCGTGCGAATGTGTACAGGCTCGCACTGTGCTATACAAAAAACCACGCCGATGCCGAAGATGTGACGCAGGAGGCTTTTTTAAAGCTGTTCCGGAGCGGCACAGAATTCCTCATAGACGAGGAGGCAAAAGCATGGCTTTTCAGAGTAGCCGCGAACAGGTGCAAGGACCTGCTGAAATCACACTGGTATAAATTCTCTGAACCGCTGACCGACGATATGGAGGCTCCCGCAAGCGTGGACAAGGGCGGGGAACTGCCGGCTCTTATGTCAAAACTGCCGGTAAAGACACGCACAGTCCTTTATATGTACTATTACGAAGAGTATTCCGTAAAGGAGATCGCAAAGTTTCTCGGTGAGACCGAGACAGCGGTCACGTCGCAGTTATGGCGCGGGCGCAAACGCCTGAGATCATTGCTGGAACAAAATGACTGCGGGAAAGGAAGTGAGCTTCATGACGGAATATAACAGGATATTCAGAGATGCTTTTGACAAAATAACGCCGGCATCGTGCGACGAAGATTTTGTAAGAGGCATAATCGAAAGGGCTGATAAAATGGAGAAGGAAAGAAAGAATACAAACAGCGCGGTTTACCTTGCCGACGGGCAACCCATGCCGCAGGCAGATCATAAACCGGGAAAGGCTCCGATAGTGAGAGCTGTGGCAGCGCTTGCGGCAACGGCGGCAGTCATCGCCGGCGCGGGGTTCGGGCTTAACTGGCTTAACGAACACGGCGGGCTGAAAGAGGGAGGAATCGAGAGCAGCAACGGCGCGGGGTATTCGCAGAATGCAGCGGCGGAGACAACAACAGGGGAGGAACAGCCGGAGTTCACAACTATCTTTCATGCATACAGCTCCGACGGACTTGATCGCACGTCTGAGAAAGCAGAGTATCAGAAGAAATACGATGAAACATTTGACAAGAGAAATGCACTTATGGTGGAGCTTGTACGTCTCCAGACTCTTCCCGATGATCCGGAAACAGAAAAAAGCATTGAAGAGTTTGAAAAACAGATAGAGTATTATAACAGAATTTTGAAAGAATACAGTAATAAAATTGCGGAGCTTGACAATAATGCGGAATACACGACAGTCGCCGAAATAACGCCTGTTGAAACTTCCGAAACCACTGTGACAACGGAAGTATCCGATATCGCAACTACGGCAACAGCCGAATGGACAGATGATACAACATATAATATCCCACAGGTTCAGATAACCGACGGTATGCTCGACCATACAGGTGTTACACTTGCGCTCGGTGAGGGGAATGTAAAAATACTGCCGGGACGGATATATGACGGACGGATACTGAAATTAAAGCTTACGGGCGATATAGACGATGAAACACATATTGGGATAAGGTCAGTCAAGAATCCCCGTAACATAATTCAGGGAGGACGTAAGAACGACGACGGAACATTTACGTTCAGTGCGCTGATACCTGTTCCCGACGGCGAGACAGACATATTAGAGCTGTTAGATCTCGGCGCAGTAACGACAGAAGGAAAGCCAAAAGCAATAGAGGTCATCAATGTGAGCGGTATTGCAGACTACGAACCGCTTACGGAGCGTGTCGGTGTCGATATGACGCAATTCGGCATACCGGACGAGACTCTCGAATGGATTTGGATTTCTCCCTTCGGGCTTGAAATGTACTTCACAAGTGATAAATCGTGGAAGTCGCCGAACATCACAGTTGAATGGACATCTCCGGACGGTACTGTTTATAAAAGCAGAGGTCACTCCGGAACGGAGAACTATGACGAAAGTACCGGAAAATATCACGAGAACTTGCTTATTGTCCCCGATGAAGATACAGACCTTACACAGATGAAAGAGTTTTCCATAAACGGACTGAAGATCAAGCGGGCGGAATTTATGCCGAGAAGTTTCTGGGATATTGAATATGAGAATGTCGATGAACTTACCCCGGTGGAAACGGCTGTGCAGATACAGATGCCTGAGTGATAACAAAAAAGACTGTCGCACCTCTGATGCGGCAGCCTTTTTATGTTGTCATAAATTATGTCTCGTCATCTTTCTTGTAAGCGTCATTCTCTGCCCACACTTCCTCAAGGCGGGTGAGAGTATCTTCGAGACGGGTACTGTTGCGCATACCGACGGCGGCTACAAGGGCATTGATGAGACTGAGCGGAGCGGCAAGGCTGTCGGCGTAGCTGATGATGTCGCTCTTGGCGAGCAGGAGCTGGTCGGCATACTCCGCAAGGGGAGAGGCTTCGGAATCGGTTATGGCTATGATATCCGCGCCGCATTTCTTGGCGAATGCGGTAGCTGTGAGGGTATTGTTGAAATAGCGGGGGAATGATATCGAGATGAACACGTCGCGGTCGGTGACACGGATAAGCTGCTGTAAGATGCCGCTGGAATTTATGGGCTGTACGTGAATGACGCTGGGGCAGGAGAGACTGAGGTAGTTACTGAGGAAACGGGCGAGAATGTCGCTGCTCATAGCTCCGAAGATATAAACGTGTTCTGCTGAGATTATGCGGTCAACCGCCTCGGTAAATACTTCTTCCGACATATTTTCGAGAGTATAGCGTATTCTCTCGATATCCTGCGACATTACGGTCTTGATTATATCTTCTCCGCCGAAGCGGTCGTTGGAGATATCCAGTCTCTGCAATGTTGTGAGACGGTTCCTGCCGTAGCTCCGGAGAGCCTTCTGCATTTCCGGATATCCGTCAAACCCCATTTCATCTGCGAATCTCACCACGGTACTTTCGCTTACACCGACGGCGGCACCGAGTTTTGCCGCTGTCATGAAAGCGGCTTTCTCGTAATGTTCTGTTATATATTTTGCAATATACCTCTGACTTTTTGAAAACTCCGGCATTCTCTCTTCTATGTCGGCTATAAGATTGACGGACATCTTTTTTTCCTCCGCATATTTACGATTTCTTCTATTATACAACCTTTTTCCGAAAAAATCAATACAAAAATGCAATTTCCCGGCGGCAAAATTGCAAATGCAGGGTATAGTTCAAAAAAAATCGTAAAAATCGCGCAAAAACACTTGCAATTTTACAAAAATATGATACAATATATTATGTGACATTATAATAATGTGTCTTTGTCACTATTCTTATACAAAACAGGGTGCTTGAATTGCTTTACTACCTCAGTGATATATGGAATTCGCTTGTAAGCGTGTTCCGTTCCATTACTTTTATTGATATTCTTGACATACTTTTTCTTGCAGTGATCCTGTACTGGGTCATAAAGCTTGTACATGAGACCAGAGCCGAACAGCTGATAAAGGGCGTTATGGTTCTGGCGGCTGTTCTTTTCCTGCTCAATCAGTTTGAATTCAAGGCTATGAAAGTCATAGGCGAAATGGTCATAAATGTGGGACTGCTCGCCTTCATTGTCATGTTCCAGCCGGAACTGCGGCGTGCTCTCGAAAAGGTGGGCAGATCGAAGATGATGAAGCCGATACAGCTTTTCGATACCTCTTTCCCGGAGGCGCAGGACAAGGAGAACTACGCGGTGGAACAGATAGGGCTTGCCTGTGAGAAGCTATCCCGTACAGCTACCGGTGCGCTGATCGTTATTGAACGGCAGACAAAGCTCGGTGAGCAGATAGAGACAGGAACGATCATCAATGCTATCCCGAGCGAGGAGCTTTTCCGCAATATATTCTTCCCGAACACACCGCTCCATGACGGTGCCGTTATTATGCGCGACGGTATGATACACGCTGCCGGGTGCTTCCTGCCGAAGCCTTCAAAAGAGGAACTCATTAACAAGGAACTCGGTTCCCGCCACCGTGCCGCGATCGGTATGAGTGAAGTTTCCGATGCCATAATCATTGTTGTCTCCGAGGAGACAGGTATGATCTCCATAGCGGAGAACGGCAGTCTTGAACGTGGGTTTGACCGCGAGAAGCTGTGTACGTATCTGCGCAATAAGCTTATTACAGAGACACCGGACAGCAAGAAACCGAAAAAGCAGCGTGCAAACCGCGGAAAGAAAGGCGGTGAGCAGGAATGAACGCAGTATTCAAAAGATTTGCGAACGGATTTGTGAATAATCTGAAAACGATCATTCAGGCTCTCATTATTTCGGTGATAATCTGGGTATTCATCTCGGTTCAGATATTCCCGGACATCTCGATGCATATTCAGGATATACCGGTATCGTGCGAACCGACAACTTTCATGGAGGACGAAAATCTCCATATCTCTTCTATCGACACAACCAAAGTCACAATACAGATAGAAGGCAAGCGCTACTCCCTGAGCAACCTGACAGCCGATGATTTCCGTGCTTCATGCGATCTGTCCGAGATCTACAGTTCCGGCACCTATAACGTTCCGATCCATGTAACTCTCACCAATTCCGATGCGGAATGCACAGTCTCTACCAAAAATCTTGCCGCGACGGTCACTGTCGTAAAGATCGTTTCAAGGGAAGTCAGCGTCACACCGAATACCAACAGTCTTACAATTGCGGACGGTATGCAGATCGAGGGCGATGTTACCGTGTATCCGGATGTTGTGGAAATAACAGGTGAAGAGACTCTTGTCAACTCCGTAGATCATATCCAGGCTGTAGCAAAATACGAGGAAGGCAAGATCGATCATTCCATGGCGATAAGCGCAACTCCGATGTATTTCAGCAGAAACGGCATCAAGCTTGTCGCACCCTCGCTGGCGTGCAGTGCAAACGAGTTCGTTGTGAATGTGCCTGTTTACAAGGTCAAGACATTGCCCATTCAGGTAAAATTCACCGGCTCAAACAATTCTTCCGGTTTCTCCGTCAACGATCTTGAATATATGATGTCGATAGATGAGCTTACTATCGCTTCTCCTGACAGTTCGATAGACAATCTCGACGCGATAGACATAGGCGAGATATCGCTCAGCTCCCTTACTCTGAAAGATCTTCAGGGCGGTGTCACACTGCCGATAGAACTGCCCGAAGGCTACAAGAACATTTCAGGCAACAAGTCGATAACCGTAACATTCCCGCAGTCCGAAGACTTCGGTCAGCTCGGATTTACGGTTCCGTCCGACAATATCACGGTCATCAACAAGCCGTCAAACTACGATGTGAAGATCCTTACAAACGAAATACTGGTAAATGTGGTAGGATATTCCAATTATATCCAGACCATGACATCTTCCAACATCTTTGCTACTGTCAATCTGCTCGGTATGGAATTGAAAGAGGGTACCAAGACTGTTTCCACTACTTTCCGGCTTACCGGCGGTAATGTTAATGCGTGGGTCGCCGGGGAATCCTATACTGTCGAGCTGCTCATAACAGACGCGGTCGAGGATGCCGAGACTGTCGAGGCAGAGTGACTGACTGCTTACGCTTGAGTGGCCGCTTACGCTCGAGTGCCTCCGGCGGGCAGGGGGAGAGCGGTCGCTGCGCTTGAGTGCCTCCGGCGGCCAGCCC
>CAMVGH010000012.1 GCA_947166945.1 uncultured Clostridia bacterium | reverse complement strand
ACATATTCGGTCTGACGCAGATGCGGGTTTATGTGATATAATTTATCTGCTGCACGTTGGTATGCATAACACAGGATATTTTCAAAAAACAAAATAAAAGAAAGGAAAAATACTTAAATCTGACAATGATTATACCCGATGATCTCAAAGGCTCGTTGCCTATTATCGAAGAGATAGAAGCCGAGCTGAATGATAACAAATACGATCAAAACTAACCGATAACATAACGACCTTTGGAGCAAATCCAAAGGTCGTTTTCATATATTCAGATCATGCTTGAATTTCACCTGCGCGTCAAGGCAAAGGTCGATAAGCTCACGCCGGTCACGCTCCCATTTGTCCAATCCGTCAAAGTATCTCTGTCTGTCGGAGCTGTCAATGATGAACGGTGTGATGCCGTTACGCAGACATTCCTTGAAGATCAGCAGTCTGCCGATTAGACCGTTGTTCTCGGCATACGCACGGATACGCTCGAACCGGTAATGAAAGTCGAGAATGTCCTCCAGTGTTATTATTTCTTTGCTTTCGTACTGTTCAATAAGTATGGGGAGTTCCTTATATATCCGCTCCGGGGCAGTCGCTTTCCGATTGCCGACCTTGCAGTCGAATGTCCGGTAGCCGTCGTAGGATCGGGTGTTTTTCTGATATCTTTCGGTCATTATCCCGAGAGCGCTGTGCAGCTCTTTTACCATATCCACGCTCAATGGTTCGCGGTATTCCTCGATGACCTTGTCGATGCAAAGAAAATGATTCGCGGCTGTAAGCGTGTCGTCAGTGTTGATGTCAGGCAGCAGCAAGTTGAATTTGCGATCTGCAAAGCCTTTCTGCACCTGTTTAAGAGTGACGGAGCTGCCGTCCGTTGCCACGGAATGATAGGTGAAATTCACCTTGACATATTCGTAGACGCTGTTTGGTATTCCTGTCATGACAGCCTCGGAGAGAGCGTCAGTGAGCAGGCTGCTTTTCTTAGTGGAGTTTTTGCGTTCAGGCTGTTTGGCAGTCTCCGGCAGCACCCACTTGTTGCCCTTTATACGAGCGCCCGTGACTCTCCCGTTGGCACAGTAGTCGCGCACCCGCCGCTCGGATATCCCCCATTTTTCAGCCGCCTGAGCGACTGTGATGTAGTTCATAGAAACACCTCTCAATGGTTCAAGTATAGCATCTTGCGGGAGATTAGTCAAGACAGTTGTGGGCTTGATTGAAAACTTTTGCGAGATTTTGTAAAAGTATTCAGGCGAGCAAAAAAATATAAAGTGGATCTACTGTTAGTTATTTCATAATTTCAATGCTTTTATAATGGTTCCGGCTATAGTTCTCGCTTCTTGCTCGGTGTTGTTCTTGCTGAAAGTAATACGGATTGTCCCTTCGCAAAAATCTTCCGGCACACCGATAGCCTGTATTACATGAGATACTTGCTGATTATGGCTGTCACAAGCCGATCCCGTAGAAATACAGATACCTTTAAGATCAAGCAGATGCATTAGCCCTTCACCTGTTTTTCCTTTTATCGACAAGTTTATATTGCCAGGAAGTCTATTTTGCTGATGCCCATTGAGAATGTACGGAACATTTGATGCTTCAATTATTGAAAGGAATACCTCAGCTAATCGACGCACATGCCTTCTGTTCTGTTCCATTTCCTCTATGTTATTCTTTAATGCAACAGCCATTCCAACGATTGCAGGCACATTTTCTGTTCCAGATCTCATACCGAACTCTTGTGAGCCACCATTGTGAAAAGGCTGTAGTATGCCTTCTTTACAGTACAAGAAACCAATACCTTTAGGACCGTTAAACTTGTGAGCGGATGCAGATAACATATCAATTCCAAGTTCTTTTACATCAATCGGGATGTGACCGATTGCTTGAACTGCATCTGTGTGAAATAATGTACCATGAAGGTGTGCTATTTGCGCAAGTTCCTTGATAGGTTCAATCGTTCCAATTTCGTTGTTCGCTGTCATAATGGAAACGAGTCCTGTTTGATCTGATATGTACCTGTTTAATGTGTCTGATGTTACAATGCCTTTGTCGTCTACTGGCAAATATGCAACAGGGTATCTAAGCTTTTCAATAGCATAACATGAATTCAAGATTGCGTGATGTTCTATTTGCGAAGTGATAATAGTTCTATAATTATAATCAGAAAAGGCGAAGCCCTTAATAGCCCAATTATCACTTTCTGTACCTCCAGATGTAAAATAGATTTGTTCGGGTTCAGCGTTAATACATTCAGCAATCGTATTTCGAGCTGCTTTTATAGCCTGCCTTGCTTTCTTTGAATAGCTATATGATCCTGATGGATTAGCAAAGTTTTCAAGCAGAAACGGTTTCATAGCTTCAAATGCATCTATATCTAATTGAGTTGTTGCCGCATTATCGGCGTATATCACCATACATCACCTCACAAAAACAGCGTACAGCCTTCTTCTTTGAATTCTTCAATCTTATCTAATATATCCTGAACACTTACCTCAAATACGCTTGCAAGACAATCAAGACAGTAGAAGTTTTGGATATCCCTTCCAATAAGTTTCAGATTGATACCCACTTCATCTTTTGATAAATCTTTTTTGCCACACGATATACAAGATGGTGCTGTTGCTTTCTTCATTCTTATTCAAGTTCCTCTACATCAAAATCGGGAACCGTTTTCCCTTGTAATTTTTCATCAGAAAAGCCCATTTGAATACGGACTATTGCCCTCATATCCATTGCAGGTTTTAAACAATAATTCCAAAAGTCGTTTCTACTAATATCATCAGGTTTTCTGACTTTTGGGAATAACAGCTTCAAGAAAGCGGTACAAATTTTTTTAATTGCTTCTGTATCTCTTGTATCCGAGTCAGGCGGCATTACAATTAGCTTATCAACAATAACTCTATATGATGCATCATCACGAAGCTCATGCATTATTGTTGCAAAGTATTCTGAGTTAAGCGCCCAGCCCGATGCTTTCATATCATCCTTCATTCTCGGCAAATCCCAGCCTTTAATAAAGCCATGAATTCTGTCAAGAAACTGCGGTTGATGGAATGGCTTTGGCAGTTCAGTACACATATTGACATATTCGTTCTGCCTATCAGAAGATATGTTGCCAAGAAATATGATTCCTGCATCGACATTCACTTCATGATTATCAGGGGCACGGTATTTACCATTCTCCATAATTGCTTGAAGTGCAGATTGAATCTCGGCATCCTTCATGTACTCTGCTTCTCTTATCTCGTCCAAAGCAACATAGTCTCTGAAAGCGACAACACCGTCTTTTTTAGTAGTTAGATCATATATCAACTTTGAGCGTGTAACTTTTCCCGAAACAAGCCAACCATATCTTGAAATTTGACCAAACAGATAAGACTTACCCGTTCCAGGAGGAGCAAGTTCCATAAGGTTAACTCTTTTTTCAACGAAAGGCAGAAGACGCTGAATCATAGTGAGCTTTTGCTCAAAGGACTCATATCCTTCCGGATTATAGTCAATAGCAGAAAGTATAATGTCTACCCACTCTGTCAGAGAGAAGTCCTCGTTTGCAGACTTATAATCTTCCAATGATACTTCATAGGGACAAAAATCCTGATAGCTTACAAGTTTGATCTTGCCAGGATCTTTTTCATCTTCGGGCATATAGTATCCTATTTCAATAATGCCCCAATTCTCCTCGGATTTCAATAGCTCATCGCAACATTCATCCCAAACTTCTCTCGGAATAATTGTTTCTTTGAACTCAAGACCGAAATCCGGCAGCCTAAACGTGACAAGCTGATTCTTGATATTTATGTTTACAGAGATTTTTCCCAAGAATTTGACTGTCTCATGGAAATTCACAACACGGTTCAGAATACTTTTCCATTCTTCTTTCTTTGGAATGAATTGCTTAATAAACTCACTCGCACCGTCTGTGTCTATCTCTCCATCTTCATCTTGAAAGCGCTTAATTACCCAATCACGCATAAATGATGGCAATTTGAATGAGGAAATGAAGTTGCTCTTTTTCAGGTCTTTATACAGAACCATTTCATCAAACGCATCTCGAAGTCTATCAATGAAGTCAGCACTCTGATATTCTAATTCGCTCATACAGACCTCCGATTATGAAAAGAAATCCTTTGCTGTGCCTACTGCCTTCTTTGTTTCAAACGGCATATCTTGTTGTATGAGTGAATCACCATCATACAAATCGGCAGTAAATTTACCACTACGTTTTATTTCAGGAATATCAAACTTGTAGTGCTTAGTATCGACATTTCCACTACAACTGCACTCACAGGAAAATGCAGGATTTGTAATGCCCTTGATTATTAGCTTTGGAGCTGCTATCATCAAGTTAGAATGAACCACAACAGAAACAATTTCTTTGTTATGAAACTCAATATATTTGCTTACAAGATAAATATCTGCCTTTTCCGGCTTTAATGTAAGCTCGACAATGGGAACAACAGTTTCTTCAAGCGTTGCTCCTCCATGTACCTCTACATTTGCCGGTCGACCACCTTTGAAACGATCATAATTAGCAAGGATTGCAAAGCCATTCTCGTACACAACCTCAGAAATATTAGGATCAGAAGAAACAGGACAGCATCTTCCGCTATGATTACCATTGCATTCTAAGGTGTGAATTTTGCACTCAGACTTGTGTATTACAGATAATCTGCTTGCACCATGATCCGATATAATGATTATTTTCTTGAATTCCTGATTTACAAGCATCTCTTTGAGCTTCTTCAATTCTTTATCAATAATTTCAAGCTCTAAAAACAGATGAACAGGTTCTTTGCATTTTCGATAGTCAAATTCTTCGCTATGATGCTTTAGCTCGTCAAGTTTCTTAGTGCCTGGCAGCTTTAATTCGCCTTTCTCATCAGGAACAAGTTTGAAGAATTTTTTGAATTCAAGGTTTTGTGATGTTATAGAAGGAAGTTCGCAGTGAGCTACATGAATTACAAACTGCAATCCATGCATTTTGCATCGCTCAATTATGTATGCTAAGTATTCAACGCCCAAAGCATCAAAGAAATGAATTTGAGCTTCACTTCTATCAATATCATTTACAATACTGATTCTTGGCAGTAACTTAGTAAATGGACGTAATACTGCGTTTTTATCAACCATTTCCATGAACTCAGGATGAATCCTGTTTGTGACCTTTTGAAGTTTATAATCATGGAAATAGTTTGTAAGCATTGACAGCAATTCCGTGTCATTTGACGGGTTAGGTGTATTTCGCTCATCAAATGTAAATCCATTCAGATAAACATATAGGTCATGGAAGGCATATTCGGTAACAGTACGGATTTCAGATTCGGTATACGAATATTCCGATTTTCCGAGATAGAACAGGAATGCTCGTTTCTCTTTGTAGCTTAAATCAGTAAGATAATAGATAGCGTTTTTCTCGTATTTGCCGACATGATCACAATAATCTTGCGTTAATACGCTGTTATCAGGGAGCTTTTCAATAATTCGTTTTCTTTCTTTATACAAAGATACGAAATTTGAATCGTCATGCTTATAATCTAACAGCATCATATAGATCAGATCGATAAGCTCGTTTAAGGAACAGCTTTTCTTTACGGCAAGCGAGAGATATGTGTTTTCCTTTACATCAAATATCTTCATCGCAAGCCAAAGATACCATGCTTTTTCCGATTTTAGATCGTCAAAAATATCATCAATCAGCATCGACAGATTAACGGTACTGCCTAATACTGCGTCTATAGCAGCAGAAAGCGAGCCATGTTCTTTTAATTTGTTTGATAAGCTCGTCCATTGAGCGTTAGTACCCCAGCCTTGTTCTAAAGATGCCCTTATTTCCGGATACTTCCTGCATATAATCGCAAAAATACCATTTATGGTGTCTACAGGCATCATTGCGTTCTTGAACAGCGTAGAGGAGTAATGCGTATGAACAATAAGCTCGGATTCTGTAAATGATTTGTTGCAATAGGACATAATCTCTAATATAGAAAAGAGTTTAGAGATTCCCTTTATTACCGCAGAGTCCTTCTCTAATTCAGATGATTGCGTTAAAGTTATCTTAGGCAAGCAGATTTGCGGTTTCTCTAATATAATTGTGCGGTGATCCGGTCTTCCGCCGTCCGCACTAATGGCATTGCTCAGAATGCTGCTACAACCATAGATGATTATAACAACATGACCATGAACCGACATCTGCAAAAGCGTAGATACAGATTTCTTTAATGCCTGTTCACCACGAAGCATATAATATGACGATAAGCCGAGAACGACTCCATTATCAGCAGAAGCTACATCTGATAGTAATTCGCTTTCATTAGGAAGATTGTCTCCATTACAATAGTCGGATACCCTAATGATCGTCTTGTTGCTGTCTGCTTGCATTTTTGAATATATATCTTGCAATATCGTTGCATCATCAATATTAGCTATGAACGGATAACCGCTTACCTCAGAATTAAAGTAAGCGATTATCTCGTTGAAACAGCATTCTGCATCGTAACAACGCATTATTTACCATCTTCTCCTTTAAGAATCTGTATGCCGAATTCAGCATCTTCATCAATTCTGCGTTTCAAATACTCACGGAGTTGAGCGGTATCCATTCGATCAATTATCTGACTTGCCATTTCACTTCCTCGGAGTTTATACTCCTTATCAACCATAGACTTCAGATATTTCTGGACTTCACTGCTGCCGAACCAATAGTAAGGCGACTCCTGTAAGAGTTTGGCTCTGAGTTTGCTTCTTATATCGTTGACATCGGTCAAAAGGACAGCATTTGTGCCTACAATAAGCTCCATAAAGAGTCTGTCTCTCTCACTGCTGTCCGATAACCGATCATAGAAATCAGCACCGTTCATAAACTCAATTGCAACTTTAGCATCATCTTCAGAGGGATTTGAACTCTTAATAATATCGAAAATTCTACGAGCAATCGGTCGCTGTTCCTCTGAAACCATGCAGAGAATGGGGGTATTATACTTTTCAGACCATTCCACGGGATCTTTGGTGCCAGTCTTTTCAAGCCAAAGTGCCTGCATTTTCTTCTTCCATTGGCTAAGGATATACTCGTCGATCTTGCCCTGAACAAAATTATAATACTCGGTTTTACCCTTAGTAAATTGTCCGGCAGGCAGACTGTTATAGATTTCAGCGATTTCGGAATCACTCAGATCACTAAGTAAAGAGTTTGCATCTGTCTTGAAATACGGAACTTGATCCTTATAGAAAGCATCGAAGTTTTCTCTTTGAGTAAGAAGCAGATCATAGAACTTCTGCTTATTCTGCTCTGCAATTGCGTTGTTTCTCTTAATAGAACTTAATTCCCAAAGGAAAAGCCCTAAATCGCCAACCTGCTTTGCCACAACCTCACAAGGCATCTTAATGTTGTTAGTACGTCTGTTCCACTCGGATATTGTATCCTGCAATGTGGCACAAGAGGAAAGGCTCTTGTTGCTTTCTTTGATGATTTTGTATTCAAGAATTACATCCGAGATTTTTTCGTCTGCTGTTTGCGTACTCCATACCCAATTGCCGTCTCCTGCATTGAACTTTTTCTTTACTTCATCAATGTAAGCTCCGTTATCGTTGATTTCAGCGGCTAATCGTCTCAGTTCTCCTCCTTTATACTGTTCTATGTATGCAATCATACCGTCTCTGCACTTACTGTCGGTCATCAAGCTCTTAAGATCATCGATCAAAGACGGTGATTCTTCAAAAGACTCTCCGATACGTTCTGCAAGTTTGCTTTCTGATTCCTGATTACCATTTGCTGTATTGGCTATACTTGTGTAGCAATCAATTACTTCTTCAATAGTGGATTTCGGATTAGTAAGTTGTTCGTTATCAAGAAGGTTTTTTACGCACCAAATCGGGAACTGTAAGTTCTTCATTTTAATTCTGACCTGATCTCTGGTCGCTTCAATAGAAGTACACATAGACTCAGGAATACTGAATATAGCAGAAGAACCTTTGAGGAAACTCCTCATGCTTGAGGTCATTGTAACAATATACTCGTCTTTATAGTTCTTTGTCGGGTTGTTCTTCTGATTCAGAGCATTGGCAATCATCATCTTCATTTTGTCAACGGTCATAGTTTCAGTATTAGAATGATTGCTCCAGAAGTAATTCGAGGTAGCATATTCCTTAAGACAGAATCCGAGTACAAATGAGGTAATAGAAGTCGGCATAAATCCAAACGGTTGTTTCTCCATCTCGTTCAGTAGGGTCATAATGCTGACTTCACCGTTATTATTATTAAAACTCTCGGCAATGATTTCTTCGATTCTTGTTTTTACCTTAACAATTACAAGGCTCTGCTTGGTGCTGTCCTTCCAGTAATCATCGACTTTCCATGCTCCTGAGAGTGCGTTCTCAATGCTTAAATTTTTATTTCCAACATGGTATGCGCTCTTGGTTTCCTGCTTTATACCGAGTTCAGCACCCTGAGAAAGATTAAATGCGCTATACAGCGTAGCATTCAGGTTATACTGCTCAAGACAGGAAACGTATGTCTGAAAATCGTAGCGTTTCAGAGCTTCCTGTAAATCAGACAGGTTAGCTTTTCTCTCACCATTAGTATTCTGAGGAGTAAAGAATGTGAATGCTCCGTTCGTAATGTTTTGTTTCCATTGCCGTAATACACCGTCAGCCTGATCTTGGAAGTGCTTCGCCTGATTACCGTCTTTTGTTGAATAATACTTACTGAATGCAAGAGCTTCTATGTACTGGTCATAGAGGTCTTTCCCCATAGGCGTTAGTGTTTCAATAAAGAGAACATCGTTATTCGGTGAAGAAACAGCTTTCAGAATATGATTTTTTACTTGCTGTGCTTCAATATCATTCAAAGCGAATGTGATAATAATCTTGAATCTTTCCGTATAGGAATGTCTGAGCTGATTATTCAATGCAGTCGTAAAACCACTTTCTGATGCATATTCAGGCTTATATCTCATTTCAACAGGCTTAGGAATAGCAACAGATTCAGCTAATCCGGCAATGGTAATCAGGCTTGTTGTTTTAGTTTCAGCAATAGCCTGATCACGGTATTTCTTAATGCCGTCGCCAACATTACCGTTTGCGACGCAGTATTCCTTCTTGCCATTTGCCATAGGCTTCTCAAAGATAAGACCTTTTTCACGGAGTCCCTCTGCGATAGCCTTAGCCTTACCAACACTCCAATCTGTACCTCTGAATGAAAGATCAAGTGTTTCGGCATTAGGTGACAGTAAATCGTCATTCGATATTCTTACGGAAACAGCCTGTAAAATCAGAATGGTCTTTAATACCTTTTGTTCCTCCGGAAGAAGACTTTCGGATTTCAGACCGTCATAGCTAAGGAAAATTCCCCGTACATCGTCACTAAGACCGCTTACCTGTTTTCCGCAGAAAAAGTCCCACAACATATCAACGGTCAGAATAGTTGTCTTGCCAAAGGGACTGTTGTTATTGATAAACCACTTGAAGCCCTGTGAATCGCTGCTTTCATTTATAATGAAGTCAAACATACTACGCTGATTGGAATTGAACATACTTGCAATCTGACGGAGTATCAGGGCAGCATAAGGGTGGATAGGTGCAACACCCTGAAGATCATCGTCCGTAAAACTCGACTTCTTGCTTGACGAAGCTCTTTCAAAGCTCAATATACGCTTTCTTACATCAGACAGTCTGCCGTTGACAGTAGGAAGGATTTTTGTATTCCATTCCTCAGAAAGCACGGGATCGCTTGTGATTTTCATTGCCTGATGCAGCAGTTTGAAAGCGGTATTCTCAGGCAGAGATATTTCTACGGGTTTCTGGAATCTATCAAGGAACTTCTTGGCAGCCTTAGAATCAGCAAATACCTTTTCAGCTTCATGTGTTACGATAATAAAGTAGAACGGGTGCGAGTTGCTGATCTCAAGCAAAGTCTGAAAGCCTGTAAGTCCCATAGGGTGGTTCTGTAAGAACTCCGAAAACTCGTCCCACGCAAAGATAATAGCCTTGATATTGTTCTTCTCGATAATGTCCTTGATCCAGTCGGACATAGCATTGGTGTCTTTCAGAATACCGTATTGACCGATATTCTTCATAACGGTCATTACCTTACGGAGCATTTCCTCAGACTTCTTTGCATTATCGCCGGAAATGATTTTCTCGACATCATCAACAGACATCTTAGGAAACTCCCATGCATAGTCATCCTCTTTGATAAGGCTGTCAAAGTATGTTCTGTTGATAGGCTTGCTGATATATTCAAGGAAGGAGTCCTTCATAGAAGCAGAACCTTGATTATCAATACCGTTCTCGTCGAGAGCCGCCATAACGCTCTGCTGAACAGCAAGAACAAGATCGGTTTCAGTCGTAATATCAGAAGAACCGATTCTATGGATAGTGATGATCTTTCCGCTGTTCTTCATGGCGATGAACTTATTGAGGAGATCGTTTGAAAGGTTCTGATCTGTAAAGTAATCGATGATTTCCTCATCCTTTGCTTTGAGCATAGAGATAAGGGTAAGCAACAGATGCGACTTACCCGAACCATACGGTCCCCATGTGAACATAGAGAGAGGACTCAATCCGTTTACCATATCACAAGCCTGTTTCAGAACTGCGATAAACGAATCGTTCGCAAAATAGTTCTTCCAATTAACCTTGCCCTCTTTGATGAGAGCTTCGGTTACCTGCGGAAAGTATTTTGGATCTATCTGGAAGTATTCTTTGTATAACTTTTTCTCAGCCATTACTATACCTCTTTGTATTAAAACAGATTAAGTACATCCTCAGTCGACTTATCTTCTGAAAGCGTGATCGTTTCAAGGTCAAGCGTGAATGAAGTACGGATAAACTCAGGATAGTGTGTACTAAGGTTGTTAAGAAGCCCTATCAGTGTGTCTCTGTCAAGTCCGAACATACGAGAAGGGCTAATACCTTCTCGTTCAAGCGAATTGTCCATAAGCGTAGAGAGGGAGAACTGATAGTATCCGTCACACGCTTCGGCAAACTTGAAAAGAGAGTAGAGGATTACTTCGGGAACGGGATTTTCCCACTTTGAGCGGATAATTCCTGTTGCCTTCTTTTTGTCTTTGACAGCTACACCATATCCGATCTTACCAATAGGAAGTTCCGAAATTCTTGAAATAGCACTGAATATATCATTAGTCCATGAATCTTTCGCTCCCGATTCAACCATGAGTGTAGTCAGGAGTGCCTTTGAATACTCACTATCGAATCCAACTGTTCTGACATACCAGTTTGTTTGAGGAGTGTAGCAAAGGTTCGTGAAAATTATTCCCCATGCAGTTTCACTTTCATAACCGACATTCTCGCAAACCTCGGCAGTTTTAGAAAAGCCCGTATTATCTAAGAGTTCGGCATCTCGTAAAAAGCGCTTGAAGAAGCTGTACATTTGTGTTCCCAAATCATGATTATCATCAAAATCATTTTTATATGTAAAGTATTGCTTGATCCAATCTGCTTTCGGTGCAAAATGTGAGTAACTATTCAAACTTATATTCTTTCCAGCCACTTTACTTCCTCCTTTGACCTGTTCAAGTGATTTATATACTAAACAGCCTTTTTCAACCTTATGACATTGAGCGCAATGTTTACAAGCGTCACTTATGATTACCTCACCATTTTCAAAAGTTAAGTTCCCATAGGGACAGTCCGCTTGACATTCCTTACACCCAACGCAACAAGCTGCCTTCCTAAACACGTTTTTGAGCAACTTAACAAACTCTGCGTTCTCCTTACATACTTTTGCGCTGACAAATACCTTGACTGTGTTATCGCTTTCGTCAACATCAAAGCTAATAATTGCTTCGTGATATTTGATCGTAAAAGGTGATTGTTCATTTGCTAAGATACCAATCGTTTTAATCCATTGTTTCCAATTTGTTCTCGGACTTTCTATCTGAATAATCAAAGAATTGTCTTTATTACGAACTTCCTTGTAATTAAGCGGAATATCAATGTCACGACCATTTTTTCTTGCTTTCCAACCGCCTGCTTCAATAAACTGGGTGAGCTGCTCTTTTTTGGCAAAGGCTTTGCTATATGCTGATTTTATAGAATTAACCAGCACATCAGCTTGCTCACTATAACAGAAATGATTCATATAATCATTTCTTTCAGCGGCACGAGGACAAATCAAACAACCGGCTCGTCTGTTTCCTTTTTTGTATGTTTCATTAAACGGCAAGTTGTTGTCGTATATATACAAGAAAATTTCAGCAGAACTCCATTCAAGAATAGCATTGCAACTATATTGACCTCTATGCTTGCCACCGTATGTGACATAATCGTATTTGCTTCTTGCTAAACTCTCATCAGCTCTTACCCCGACAAAAGCCATACCTGTGAAATCCTGTTTATTAAGCACTTGTCGTAACAATAGAATCTGAGGTGCTGTCTTGTGAACACTACAGCACCAACGAGTAACTGAGCAAGGCGGGCCAAATAACCCCCAGCTCTCTGTAGGATCAAAGTGCGATTTTGATATGAGAAAATCTATAGTTTCGTTACTGCAATATGACTTGATCTCGTTTATCAAATCATAAGTATCCGAAAACTCCATTCCTGTATCACTGAATATTACTTTGAACGCATCATGCGGCAAAGCTCGCTGAACAAGATCAAGTGTAACGACACTATCCTTGCCACCGCTAAAAGCCACATAATAAATATCTATCTTCTTTCTGTATTCCATGAAAGTGTTATAGATTTTCTGAATAGTCTCCTGAACCAGCGTTTCAAGGATATTTCTATTCTTATTACACATAGCCTTGATGTCTACAAGTTTCAGCAGTTCGCCTACGGGTTCAGGGGCATTGTCGATAATGATGATTTCAGGTTTGGTATATAATGAACCGCCTTTTGTTTTGGCGACAAGTTTTCCTCTGTAGTAGTAGTTTGTAGCTTCTGCCCACATAATCGGAGCAGAATCATCATGCGGATAATTCCAATACTGATTGAAACCAAGAATATCCAGCTCACGGGAGTAGACAGGTCGAGGTTCTTTGCTGAATTTCGACTGATTCGTGGTCAGTAGTATTCCTCCTGTCTGATTGTCCCATATATATTCGTACATTGGTCAATTCTTCCTTCGCTTATATATTTGCTCGCTTTTGTCTTGCCGCCTTGACAATCGCAGAGATATTACTGTTTTTTGCCCTCTGCTGAAATTTTGCATCAACAAGGCATCTCAAAGCGGACTTCTCATCAGTCCAGCCTTCGGTTTTGGCAAGCATATCTGCGGCAACATCATTATAGCTCTCCAAACCAGATGTACCTTTGAGCATAACGCCGTAATAATCATCATTTGATATGCTGACCTGAACTAATCTGAATTTCTTGCTGTAGTCTCTCAGGTAGCTTTCGAGTACATATCCGTTCCAACGAACAGAAGCAGCCGGCAATGACAGGAAAAGCGTAATATCCTTTAATGCAGTGTATTCATTGGGATACATCTTCTCCAAAGCATTATCTACGGCATCGACATCAAACTGAACCCTATCCTTGCGGATCAGTTCCGTAGCGGAAATACGTACCATTTCCTTTAGAATATCGCCCCAATATATCGGCATACCGATGGAATCTTGAAATTCCTTGATTTCTCGGAGCGTAAGTTGTTCGTGTTCGGCTGCGTAATTTCGGTACAACTGCCCTATATCAAGAGGATTGCCTTTCTCCGTTATCACGGAAGAACTGAAATCAAATTCATCTTGGAGGATTATCTTGAGAATATCTCTGATTGCGTAGTCTTTGAGGTATTCAGCGTCAAGTGCAGCCGATGGGCAGGCATTATTGAATACTTCACGCAAATTCTTTGATACAAGATAACCGTTGCTGTAAATCGCAGAGCGCATAGCCTTTATTAAGGCAATCTTCTCGTCAGGTGAGATGTAGAAATTCAAAGCATAGAGGTATGTACCCCTATCAACGCATACAGCTTCAGACAAGCGCGCAAGTTCGGACTTGATCCTATCCATAGGCACATACCAAAGTCGCTCTTTGAAATCTTCAAAAGTCAAAGGGGTATGACTGCTCTGTAAAATTTTTCTGATTTCGTTAGTTGTATCACCGCTTGTCCCGTTTTTTACAATAGCAGATCGTTCAATATGATAGTCTGCCTGAAAGCGGTTATCATTTTTCATTATGTCCCTTAACGCATCCGCATTGTATACATTCAATGCGGAAATCAAGCTATCCGCATAACTTTCATAGACGCACTCAAAGAATACTGCTGATGCACCATTCTCAAAGGCATTCTCCACATCTGTAAAGATCGAAGAAAGAAGTGGAGTGTCGGTATTACCTTTGCAGAAAATACGACCGTCACGGATTTGCCCAACAAATTTCAATAAGCGATCAAGTTCATCTTCTGTAATATCAAGTTCACTTCCGAAAGTATCTTCATAGCATGATAAGAAACGCATTTGGTGCATATAGTCGCCAATCTGATAACCGTCCTCAAAATCCTGACTGAGAATGCTGTTGCAATTATTCTTCACCTCATCAGATACGGACGGCTGTTCCTCCGGTCGAACAGTTCTTGAGGGAGAAACACTTGAAACAAAGCCTGTATCCATAGCATAGAAATAGTCATGATACTTTTTCAGAGCCGCTACAAGGTAGTTATGCTTCGTTTCGCTAAGTTTCAAGAACCCTTCATCATTCATAAGGGCATTGTATTTTATTATAAAATCATTGTATGTCGTGCAAAGCGTTATGCTTTCTGAATATAGCTGACTCTCAAAAGCATAAGCATCGCATGTGTTAAGAGCTGATCTGTAACTTCTTGCTGTTGCCGGACTTAATCCTTCATACTGCGTAATCCAATCGGCAAAGCTGATATTTTTTATCTGTTTATTATCATTATCCACTTGTCCTTCCTCAGCAGTATGATACCTTTCAGTCTGTTGACTGCCATTTGTGACAGAAGTATCGCCTGTATTCAATATAAACTCTTCCAAAAGAGACAAAGCAAGTACAGAATATTCCTGAAAACGCCTATGTCTTACAATGAAGAATTTATGGTTGAGTACCTTTTTTCTGAGTATGGATATGGTATCTTTTGATAAAACATCAAAAAAAGAACAGGGCAATGCTTTAGTTGCTATTGCAAATTCGTCTATGATCTTTATAGCAGCAAGAATTTTATCTTCTTTATCGGGAGTTTGCTTGTGAAGAAATTGAATAAAGCTATCCCGCAGTTCAGATGTGCCTTCGAGCATCTGCATTGCCTCCTCTATTAGTTCAGAATAAGAAGCATAATCATTATGGTAGAGATCGGCAACTTCCATAAATAGTTTGGAAGGAGCTTTTCCCATATCAGATGCTTCAAAAGCGGATGCCATGCTCATTAGTTGAAAGATAATACCATTCGTGTTGCGAAAAACACTATCTATAGCGATGCCTTGATTAGCAGCCTTTTTTCGGAGTTTATAGGATACTAAAGTTACTATTTCATTTCTAGGAATACCTTCTTTAACTTTGAGCCAGCCGTCAAGCAAAATTGCGGCTTCGTACTTATCCCACGGAATTCTCACTGACATCTAATCACCACATAATAAAAACATAACTATTTTAAATATACCATATATTGTGAAAAAAGTCAAGAATTGTAAAGCAAAACGGTTGTTTATTCGTACATATCAACAACTTTTCCTCCCCATTTCAGTGCAAAAGGTAGAATCTGCGAAATCTTGATAGACATAGCCCTCCGCTCTGTGGTATTGTGGGTGGTACAGAAAACCACAACATCACAGAAACGGAGGGATCATTATGACGAAGAAAAGAAAAACGGGACTGGCAATAAGCGCGGCAGCGGCTTGCATCGCAGTGCTGTGCGCGGCGGGAGCCTGCAATGGAGCTGCGAGAGAAGAAAAAGCAGTGCATCGTGTGATAGTAACCACGACCACAGCAACATCGCAGCCGACTGTGACCAGTACCACCACTGCTCCGTTGACAACGGAAACGCCCGTGACCACAACTGCGGAAATCACCACAGAGCCTCAGATCACGACAACCGTGACCTGCGCAACCACGGAAACTACCACCACAACGACAGAACAGACCACAGCCGCAGACACAACTGTTCCGCCGACCACGACAACGACTTCTGCGACCACAACTGCTCCGGCACCTGCCGAGCCGTACAACGGGCAGACGAGCGGAGACTACATCTACTGCATAGGATTCGGTTGGATATTTAACGAAGGCGGTGGCGGAGAAGGCTCGGTCAACTACGAGATGTACTGTAACGGCAATAAAATCGGATACTTTGGATGACGGGATCATGCCCGTCATTTTTATGTTCGTAGACAGGAGAGACAAAATGAAAAGCATACTCGAACAATTTTACTACGGCAACATCACACCATGCGAGACTCCGGCCACCGACAACAGGTTCAAGAAGATAACATCGGAAATTGACGATATCGAAAAGGAAATGCTTGAGAAGTGTCCGGAGCTGAAGCAACTGCTCGATCAATACCGCGACAAGAACGGCAGACTTGCCGGAACGGAGATTGAAACCGCGTTTAGCAAAGGCTTTCGACTCGGAGCACTGTTCATGATAGATGTGTTCAAGGGCATCGAATAGCTGAGGGAACGAACCGTTTCGTCTAAAATGCACAAACAGGATGCCCGACAATTGGATATCCTGTTTGGTTTTCATGAGGTGAATCCGGTTCACCCCAAAGGTCGTGATATCCGACCTTTGTCGTTTCAGAATTAACCAATCGTTAATAATGACCTGCCGTCGTGAAACACAACGCTGGATTTACGAGTTGTCACTGAATCAATTGTTCCAAATCCGGAACAGTTATTCTTTTGACTCTTGAAAATCCTTTCGGGATATGATATAATGAAAAAAATGTTCACGGGAGGTCAGCTATGCCTAAAAAAGAAATATACGACGGCGAAATATGTGTTGAAGGTTTACGGAAATTCTTTCAGGAAAAGAACGACTTTACAAGTATGCCAACGTGGGATGTCGGAAAACTTGATGAGGATCAGGCAGAATTCCGCGAGTGGATCTTCGGATATCTGAATAAAAGCTGGGATGAATCCGCAAAAAAGAAAGGAATGAAATACCGATCATGGAATTACACGAAGGATGCTCCGACAGAGCTGTTAAGAAATCGCATCGGTGATATCATTGCAGAAAACGTGTTAAAAATTGCTATGGATGAGGATAAACTTCGTGAGGTAACTGAAACATTTATTGTCCCCGCATGGCTGTCAGGGAAGGACGGCGATGAAATACTTGGAAATGTGATGTCACTGCTTTTGGATACAATGAATTACAGCGAGATTGCAAACGTACAAAAGGAGTTTTCCTGTGACGAGGATTTCAGTAATACCAAAAGAACAAACTTTGCAAAAGAAGATCACAACAAACGCTTCAATCATACTGAAGCCGAACAGCTGAAAAAGGTAAGGCTGGAGGAACTCCCGGAAGATCTTGCATCGGAGGAAGATCAGATCGGGCAGCTTATAAGTAAGATCATGGTTGAAACGGTGTTGAATTCATTTGATGAAAGAGACAGGAAGATCGTCGAGATGAAGCTTTATGGTTACACGCAGGCTGAGATAGCAAAGGAACTTGGTCTGTCGCAGAGTTATGTTTCCAAGCTTGAGAAGAAGATCGGTGAAAAACTGAAAACAGACTTTTCTGAATGATAATTGCACATCGCTGTTGTGAAATTGCATATAAAATTCTTTTCAAAATATACAAAATAAACAAACTTTAGAATTTTTATCATTTTCAGGAATATTTTACCTCCGCAAACATCTGTTATATTATAGAGGGCGAAAAAAGATACAGAAGTCGGGACTGTATTTTTATCCGCGCTTGATTATCGGAATGAGAACAAGAGCACCTGCTAAAAAGGTAGGTGTTCTTTTTGTTCTCAAAAACAATGGAGATCACATTCGTGATCCGAAATTTTTAAGGAGGAACATATTTGAAAAAACTAAACACGATCACATGCGAAGAACTCATGAACACACCGATGAAGCCGCCGCTGTTCTTTGTCGGAGGGCTCATCACCACGGGTCTGTACATTCTTGCAGGCTCACCGAAGGTCGGGAAGTCGTGGCTCTCACTGGACATCTGCCTGAGCATTGCTAAGGGAGAAAAGGTGCTGGGCGTTGATACGCTGAAAGGCACAGCGCTGTATCTCTGCCTTGAGGACAGCCTGTCGAGAATGCAGCGCAGACTCTATGCGCTGACGAACGATCCTACCGACGACCTTCACCTCGCGATCATGGCAGGAACGATCAAAAGCGGACTGGTAGAACAAATCGAAACATTCATAGCGGAGCATCCCGATACCCGAATTGTTTTCATCGACACACTTCAGAAAGTCCGCGAGCCGTCCCAGGATACTGCTTACGCTTCGGACTATGAAGAACTGTCGGTGCTGAAATCTCTTGCGGACAGGAACAACATTGCGATAGTGGCAGTTCATCATCTCCGCAAGACGAAATCGGCTGACCCGTTCGATATGGTATCGGGAACGACAGCGATCACCGGCTGTGCGGACGGAGAATTCATACTGCATGAGAAAGGCAGAGGTACCCGCGAAGCTGTTCTGTACTGCACCGGACGTGACATAGAGAACAAGGAGACAGAGCTTGTGTTCGACAAGACCACTCACCGCTGGAAACGCACCGAGCCTGTGGAGAAGGAGCCCGATGAAAGCATCATCTTCGTTGACAAGACGGTTGGATTTATGAAAGAGAGAAAACACTTCAAGGGCAATGCCACGGAGCTGATAGAGCTGCTCTCTCCGCTGTTCGGAGACACACTTTATGCAAACAGAATAACCCGTTCGCTGATGCAGTACGCATACCTGCTCACGGAGCACGGAGTGGTTGTTGAATCGTACCGCACAGGCGGGAAAAGATATATCGAGATAACATATAAAGAAGATAACTGTGACGGTAGTGACGGAAGAAAGGGTATGCCTGTTTCTGCCGTCCCTTCTGTCAGTGAAAATCCGCAAACCCTTTCACAGAGCGGGAATACCTCTGTGACGGTAGAAGATAATAACACCAAAATGTGACGGTAAAATTCGGTCAGTTTCGTGATAGACTGAGGCTCGGAAATGTGGTATATTGGAAAGTAAAAAAGATCATTTTTTCAGAGCCGAATGTCCGCCGATTTGCGGGGCTTTTGCAGGACGGGTGGAGAAACTACCCGCCAAGGCAGTCAAAAGCGAAATTTGACCCGTTTCCGAGCCCGTTTGGGGCATAGAACAAAACAAGTCCGATACGCAGAAAGTATCGGTTCGAGAACAGGAGTAGCGGCGTGCGAAGTATGATTTTTATGCAGGAAAAACAGTTGGCATCTTTTTGATGCCAACATGTCCACCTTCGTCGGGCAAAGCCCGCCGTTGAGGGAGTTGCAGAATCGGCATTTACACGCCAAAATTACGGAGTTTCGCAAATCCGGGAGTCAAAATCGGTTCAGTGAGCCGACGAACCGCACGGTTGAGCCGTTCGGCAGGGCGAGTGCAGGGGTCAAACCCTTTGAAGAGTGAAACTTCGGGAAATATGGGAGGACTATGACATACAAAAAAATGATCTTAAAAATATCCCGCGATGACCTGAAGAACAACAGGTTTGAGAATGCGGAAAATACAGTATCAAAGACCGACGAGGTCGTTGACATATACGATGACAGCTTCCTTATGGGGCTCATCGACAAGTACATCGGCAAAATAAAGAAAGGGGCAGTTTATGCAGGCAGTTGATAAAATGAAGGCAAGAGGTATAATTCCGAAAGCGGCAGTCTATGCCCGCTTCTCCTCGGACAACCAGCGCGACGAGAGCATCGACGCTCAGCTCAGGGCGATACAGAAATACTGTGAACAGAACGAGATTGTAGTTGTCGGGGAATACATAGACCGTGCGAGGTCGGCTACTACCGATGACAGACCCGAGTTCCTGCGAATGATCGAGGACTCGGGAGAGGGCAAATTCAATCTTGTGATCGTCCACAAGCTGGATAGATTTGCACGGAACAGGTTCGACAGCTCCCACTACCGCCGCAAGCTGGAGAAGAACGGAGTAGTGCTTGTGAGCGTCCTTGAAAACCTTGACGACAGCCCCGAGAGCATCATGATGGAGTCGGTTCTCGAAGGCATGGCAGAGTATTATTCGAGAAATCTTGCAAGAGAAGTCCGCAAGGGTATGACCGAGAACGCTCTGAAATGTCAGACCAACGGAGGCATCGCTCCCTTCGGATTTAAAATAAACAAGGAAACGAAAAAGTACGAGATCAACGAGGACGAGGCTCCCGCAGTCCGCTTCATCTTCGAAAGCATAGCCGAGGGAATGTCATACGAGCAGGTGATAAAGGAGCTGAACCGCATGGGGTATAAGACCCATGCGGGTAATGACTTCGGGAAAAATTCGCTAAACAGTATCCTCACGAACGAGAAATACAAGGGTGTGTATATCTTCAACCGCCGCCCGTCAAAGGACGCTTACGGTCATGTCAACAGCCACGCAAACAAATATCCCGACGAGATAATCCGTATCGAGGACGGCATACCGAGGATCGTTTCGGACGAGCTGTTCGAGTCGGTGACTAAGATAATGAAACGCCGCAGCGACCTCAATCCGATAAAGAAACACAAGCGCACATACCTTCTGACAGGCAAGATAGTCTGCGGGCTCTGCGGTCACAGGTACACAGGCGGCACCAAGCACGCGGGCAAGGATAAGCTGTACGAGTACATCTCATACAGCTGCTGCAACAAGCACAATAAGACCTACGACACCTGTAAGAACAGAGATATCAGGCGCGACGAGCTGGAGGACTTCGTGATAAAGGAGATACTTCGTGTGGTGCTTGCGGACGAGCGGATACCGGAGCTTGTGAAGAAATACAGGGATAGCTACTCCGAAAGGCTCTCGGCATCGAACACCGAGATCGCGGGTATGGAAGCCAATATCAGACAGCTCACGACCAAGATCGGGAACATAGTAAAGGTCATCAGCAAGACCGGAAGCGATGCGCTCCTCACCGAGCTTGAAGCTCTGGAAAAAGAAAAAGCCCGTATCGAAAACGAGCTGAATGATGTGAAGTCACGGCTGAACGGTGAGCTGATAAGCGAGGAAGAGCTGACCGCGGCTTACAGAAAAGCGAGGGAGCTGTTCCTGAGCGGCAGCCCCGAGGAGAAGCGGCAGCTCATCAATCTCTACCTCGAAAAGGTGGTGGTGTATGAGCAGTATGTGGAAGTGTATGTAAATACACTTCCACGCTTTATCTACGAGCGTATCATGACTGCGGCTGCCGGGACAGCTGAAACAGCCGATGAAAATAAAAATTCTCACAACTCCGAAAAAGTTGTGAGAAAAATTGGTCGAGGTGAGCCGCGCCCAGTGTTACCCACGACCCTTCAAACCCGCATAAACAGCGGGTTTGTTATTTTTTTATAATTCATTGCTTTCAGCCTGAAAAAACACCGGTTGCCCAAAAACAAGTTTTGGAAAACATATTACACACCCGGAACAATGGAACATCGGAACGGAAAAGCAACTATATTGTAGCATAAATTCAGTCAACAGTCAAGATTATTTTACAGGGTTTCTATGTCATCTGAGATCGGCTGTGACATACTTTTGCAGCTTGCTCTTTGGCTTTTCCGGTATTGTAAGCTTAAGCTGCCCGCTTTCTATGAGCTTGTGAATATATTTGCTCATAACATAAGCTATTGTCATCTTGCCGTTAAAAAGTTCCTCCAGTTCATTACGGCTGCGAGGTGTCGTGCAATAATCCAGTATCAGCTTCTCGTTATCATCGAGATAAACAACACTGCGAGGCTCGGCATCGCTGTTATAAAGTGTTGCTCTGAATATTCCTCGCTCGCTCTCAAATATCGGTGCGGGAAGATGATATTCCTCCATTGCCGCGAGAACTGTGGGAATACCGCTGTATCTGTTCTCGGTCACCCCCATAAGCTCCAGAGCGTTAGCTATGAATGGGTTGCGGGTATCAGCAGACACCTTACCGAGCTGGTCAAGCGTCATTCTTCCATACAGACCGCCGGGGTTCTCTATTTCCAACCTGTCGCTGTATATCCGAATTGTTATGGGTGCCGAATCTGTGTGAATACTGTAATCACGGTGTATCAGAGCATTAAGTATCAGTTCTCTGACAGCTTCTGTCGGATAGTCTGTCCTGTCGTTCCGCTTTCCGGTCACGGGGTCTATTATAGTTTTCTGACGGGTATTCTTGCGTACAAAAAGGATAGCTTCATCGAGCATTTGTGTTATAGTACCATCAATGCGCTTGTTATCGATGAAACGCTCACCGACGCTACCGACCATACTCATCTCCGTTCCCGGGACAGATACAGCCGTAATACAAAGCTGGGGATAGAAGGCTTGAGGATAGTCGGAGAAAAGCATTATACCTGCAAGAGTAGGTCTATCGTCAATTGTAAAGCCTTGCAGTCTGCAAATCTTTTCATCAGAAAGAGCCGAAAGGTTTTTCTTCTTCATCTTCACATCAAGCAGGTACTTCTCCAATGCTACGGTCTTAAGGTCATCGGCGGCAGCTCGTTCTGTAATACGCAGCTCGTCCTGTATCTTCTTTTTGAAGGCTTCGTAGCTGTAAACCTCGTATTCCGACATCTGGCGGTCTGCATCACCGACCCTGACATAGGAGCCTTTAAGTCTGCCGGCGCCTTTATAGAAGCACGGCTTCTGATAGTTGTCTATCTCTTGTATTTCTGCGCATACGACAGTTTTACCTTCGATATCAACAACTGTACACAGAGGTCTGACGGGTGGCTCCATTTGTATGCTCTGCTCCATTATCTTCTTTTGTAGATCGGCAGCATCATAGACCCCACATATTTCATAACGTCTGCTTTCATCTATGCCGAATAATATCTTGCCGCCGCCATGTTGATTGGAGAACGATGAAAGTGTATCAAATATCTTCGGGCAGCCTGCTTTTGCAGATTTTACTTCGACATAGTTGCTTTCGCTTTTATTCTTTTGTAACTGAGAAACAAGTTCGATTACTTCACTCTCAAGCATAATATCACCTCACAATCAAATTATACGACATTTATAAGAAAATGTCAATAGGAATATTCTGATAAATGTCTCATAAAATTATTTTAAGCGAAATTTGTCGGATAAAAGTTCATTTTTGATATAATTACGATATTAAAGTACCCGGGCAGGAATCGTATGAATTCTTGTCCGGGCGTTTAGTTTGTAAGCTGACAGCTTACCGCAACACCAAAAAAATAAGCTATAATATATTCAGGAATTATGGTAGCTGTCCATGCTTTCGGCAAGCCGGAAGATGTTCTCCCTTACATCAGGCGGCTGTCTTCGTATGTGCCTTATATGGTCAGCTTCTGCCGAAGTCAGATTCATACCGGTATCGCTGTCTGTATCGTTACCAATAAGGTGATCAACTGTGGTGTGCAGCAGCTCCGCCATTGCGATAAGGGTATCTATGTCCGGTTCGACAGAAGTTCGTTCGTATTTGTAGATCGCTTGCTGTGTGAGCCCAAGCTGCTCGGCAAGCTTCTGCTGTGACAGACCGTGTTCTTCTCGCAGAGCTTTAAGGTTTTTTACCATAAATAACGCCTCCTTTTTGTTTATTATAACAAAAATCGGGTGTAAAATAAAAAATAAAAATGTTGTTATTGACAAAACACATAGGTTGTGATATAATTATAAAAAATAAAAGGATCGAGTAGCATATGTTGATGAGCGACTTAACACTAAAAAATGGCAAAGCAGTTATTGACCGTCTTAAAGAAAAAATTACAGAATTACCCGCAAACTCTGTTTTTACTCTCCATGATTTGCTTGGAGATGATATGGCTAAAGAAAATGATTTAACAAACATAGGGAGAGTCTTTCATGAATTAGTAGAAGAAGGAGAATTTCAGTGTGAGGAGATTGAGGGTGATTTTGATGTAAAAAGATATAAGAAAAAAGACACAATTTCACCTTTTGTTCACCCCAAAATATATAATATATAATGTGATTACCTCAATAACTTACCAGGGCGCTTACGCGCTGTCTTTGCAGACGGAACAAGGGTTAAGCTCTTGACCTGAGGAAGCATGACGTTACACCCGGTTTTTTGATAAGCTAAGTGGTGGAATCATAAAATATAATAATATAGTAATTCGAAAGGAGGTATACTTATGCTCGAATTCAAATGCTTGACACTTGAGTCTGTATCTATGTCTAATGACATTTGCGGTCCTGGAGATTGGGTATGTGGTCCCGATGTGGGAGATAGAGATGGCTGCTCTCCAGAATCTGAGATGTCGCCTTGCATGCCAAGCTGTGATCCTAATGACTAATCAAAAAATCTCCATGACAAAATCATGGAGATTTTTTCAAAACAGGAGACAAATACAATGATTTCATTTAATAAAAATGTTTTCATGTGCAGTGGTGCAGTGAATTCATGTATTTATGATTTTAACTCAAATAAGTTATACCATTACCAAAGACTTGAAGAAGAATTTTTATCCTATGTTATAGGAAAAGACTCAAGCCAATTACAATTAAATGAAACAGAGAAAACCGCATTGTCTTTCTTGATGAGTTGCGGCATTATTACAGAAACGTCGGAAAAAGAATTTAATGATGGCAAAATAAATATTGAAAAAAATAATTCTGACATTACAATGGTATGGATAGAGGTTACAACACGATGCAATCTGTTTTGCAAACATTGCTACGATGAAGCTTCAAGCAAGTGCACAGGTGAAATGTCGGTTGAAGATTTTAAATACGTTGCAGATGAGCTGTATGATTATGGAGTTAAAAACATTCAGTTTATAGGCGGAGAACCATTAGTACTCGGAGATAAGCTGAAAAGTATGATAGATTATGCATCAAAGCTGTTTCAAGGAATTGAAGTATTTACAAATGGAACGTTAATTAACCAAAATTGGATTGATACCTTTAAGCAGTATGATGTTAAGATTGCCTTGTCAATTTACTCATATATCCCCGAAATGCATGATAAAGTCACCGGGATTCCGACTTCTTTTTCAAAAACAGTACATAGTATAGAATTATTAAAGATAAATGAAATAAAATACCGAACTGCTACCGTATATATGGACGGAGTAGATACAGGAAACAAAAACACAGATTTATTTACCATTAATCCTCAAAAGGATATTGTCCGTATGATAGGAAGAGCAAATCTTAAACTGTTAAATCCGAATCTGCTTAAGCGAAAGCTGATTACAAGGAAATCTTTTGAACGTCCTATCAATATGAAACTGTTTAATAAAACAATATCAGGGCACAACTGTTTTTCACACAGACTGTATATATCATATAACCTTGATGTATATCCATGCGTTATGGAAAGACGAATAAAGCATGGTTCTTTACACAATAAACATTTGGAAGAAGTTGTAAAACCGAAAATTTTTAATATTAGTAAAGATCATGTTGAAGGATGTAAGGATTGCGAGTTTAGATATTGTTGTTTTGATTGCAGACCAGACTCTCTTTCAGATGATGTTTATGCCAAGCCGTGGTACTGCACGTACGATCCATATATTGGAGAATGGCTAGATGAAAACAGCTTTATATCTCAAATACTTAATGATGACAAGCAATGAGGTAAAAATGTTTGAATTTGAATGTTTGAGTGATTGCTTCGAAGGCAACACCACTATGCAATGTGATCCGGATGATTGGTCGGATTGTTGCAGCCCAGAGGGTGAATGCCATCCGGATTATGGACTGGATTGTAGTCCGGAGGGTGAATGCGGACCTAATGACGGGTCTGAAGATCCATATTAGGAAAAAGTTGCCCGCAGATAAAACTGCGGGCAGTTTTATGTAGTCAATATCTTAAACCTATTATCATATAGCATCTCATTAACAGTAAAGATACTCCCTTTCTTGTCGATAGCAGAAATAATAATAGCATCACGCTTGTTCCTTGCATACAAAGGAGAATATCCGGCATATTTCAGCAGTCTGTCAGTATCATCGAGCCCGAGTTTGAGACCGAACGCAAATGCCAACAGCTTATCACGGGAGGGAAGACGCTTGCCGGAAAGTATCTGATAAGCATAGATACGATTCAGGCTGCTGCGTGCAATAATATCAGCTTTGGATTCACCGGAGCTGTCAATAATATCATTCAGATACTTGTGCAGAGGTTTCTCATGGAACTCTGCACTGTTTTTTTTGAGAAAAGTTTCGATCTCGTTTGTCTGCCTGATCTCGTTCATAAGTTCGTCTGTAGTTTTTTCAGCCATAATATCACCCTGTTTTATTATACATGGAATCACAGTCAATGTCAATTAGCTGACAGCTTACAAAGTTGACTTTTATTGCAGAAAATGATATAATGCAAATGTATCAGGGGGGGAGACAATGGAATTCACAGATGAAAAAGTTCTGCACAGATCGGAGCATGGTGAGATAGCTCTTGTAACAGATGAAAACGGAAATGAGTATGTCCGCAAAACGGGGAAATTCAGCGCCGAGGCTCTTTCTGCAATATCAAAAATCGATTCTCCTTACATAGCAAAGATTGAATCATATTCCGAATCGCAGGTAATAATGGAATACATCTCCGGAAAGCCGTTATCAGAGATATCTATACCGCAGGAACAGCTCTTTGAAGTGATATGCGAGATATGCAAAGGGCTTGCGGCATTGCACAGCGCCGGAGTAATACATCGTGACATTAAGCCGTCGAATATTATGCTTTCCAATGACGGGCATATAAGAATAATTGATTTTGATGCTGCAAGAATAAAGAAGCCTGATGCTGACAAAGACACTTCATTCATAGGCACAGACGGATTTGCCCCTCCTGAGCAGTATGGATTCACGCAGACCGATGAACGCAGTGACATCTATGCTTTGGGAGTAACAATAAAGCTGCTGCTGAGGGATAAATATGAAAGTTCTAAGTTCCGCAAGGTAGCAGAAAAGTGTATGCGTTTCGATCCCGATAAGCGTTACAAAAGCGTTGATCAGGTAGAAATTGCCTTAAAATTCAGAAAGCATAGGACGGCGATAATTGTTTGTTGTGCAGCAGTTTTTGGTGCTGGTGTATTTGTTGGTACTCTGATACCTCTGAATAATACCAAGAGTATTTCTGTTTCAGAGCCTGTTATTAATATCATTGAAATCACAACATCGGCATCAACAGATATAAGCAAAGTGCCTGCGACTCAGATCTCTGAAATAATCGCAACTACAACAACTTCAGATGATGGGACAACCAATGATGAACTTTATTCGGAATCGTCAACTGCTCAGATCAGCAATATTGAACAGCCTGAAACTGCTGATACTACAACGCTTCTTTCAACATCGGAAACTATAACAGCTTCTGAAACTACAACCACTACTTTTCAACCGAAAACTGTTTCTGAATCATTAATTACAGAAGAAAACGTAGTGATTGATCTGCCTTTTGTTCCTGGAGGATTCCCTGAGCTTCCTGAAGGAATATCAAGTTTTGATGACAAGAACCATGTGAAGAAAGTAATATGGGAAAAACTCGATAAGGATACAGCTTATGACCTTGCTGAAAGCATAACAGCATGGCTTGGTGAAAGTACTCTGATTGAGGATAATTTCACAAGACTTGGAAGAACAGTGCAGTGGAAATGCACGGATCCGGCTCTTTACAACGGATATATATCCATGGTGTATGTTGAAGATACTGAAAAGAACAGTATGTTTCCGCAGTGCCAGCTGAGTTTCTCTGAGATAGAAGCCGGCTAATACCAACATTTTGAAAAATCACAAGAATTATTATAAATTCTTGTGATTTTCTATTTATGATATAACATAAAAGTAATCTCTGATAACGCTTAAAGACGCTTAGAGATAATAAATCAATCAAGGAGATTACTTAAATGGATATCAATTTTGTAAGCCGGAAATTATTGTACGATGACATCATCAGAAGAGGGTCACTTCTCACTGACGATAAAGGTAAGAAGTACTATCTGAAAGAAGGCTATTTTGACACAGAGGCTTTTAAAACGATCTCAAAGTTCAAGCCTCCGCACACGGCTCATATACTGGATTATTCCAGAAACTATCTGCTGTCGGAGTATGTTGAAGGGACTTTTCTGAATGGCGCAGTTCTGCCGGAACAGGAACTCTATCCTATGCTTGTAAAGATATGCGAGGCAATATCAGAGCTTCACAGAATAGGAATTATACATCTTGATATCAAGCCGAGCGACTTTGTGATCGACAGTAATGGTCAGGTAATAATAAAGGACTTTGAATCTGTAAGAAGTATTCCGAACGGGTTTCCTGTTGAAGTATGGTTCAACGGTACAGATTCCTACTCTCCGCCGGAGCAGTATAATGTTATTTATGTGGACGGCAGGGCAGATGTGTATTCCTTCGGACAGACTGTTGATACACTTAATCGCAGATACGATCCCGGTCTGTATAAGGTAATAAAGAACTGTACAGCTGAATTGCCCTGGGAAAGATATCAGAGCATAGAAGATGTAAAGGCAGATCTTATCAGCATATGTAAAAGAAAGTTTCGCTCGATCATAAAGTGAAAAGAAATATTTACTATTTACGGAAATGTTAGCGATATGCGTAAAGCCATATATAAGTTCATAGACAGAAAATCCCTATGTGGATGCCACATAGGGATTTTTGATGTAAGAACGAGAAAATAGCTGATTTACGGGACGCTATAGTATCTCTGGTGCGAGCTTTTGGGCTTTTCCGATACAGTCTTGTTGGATAGCAGTTGTGTTCGATCTAAACTCAACGCTCTGTGATTTGAAACTCTATGGTTCAATCCCTTTGTAATAATTATTTAATCATTACTGGCTGCATAGCCTTATCTCCTTGCTTCAATTATAGCAACAAACTTGCCAACATTCAAGATATTTTGCCAACTGTTTCTAAAAATATGACAACTAATTGGAAAATCATGGTTTTAAAGTCAGAAAATATATATTCATATAAAGCTAGTAGAAAAGTGATTTTTGGGAAAATTTTTCATCAGCTTGTTCAAGATTCTCTGCTTTTTCAGCTTTTTATTCAAATCAGTGAGCGAGATTTTTCATCGAGCAGCAGTGCGAGATCATTTTTGTTTCCGCAGAAACCGCACGATACCACATCTGTGGTATATAAGTGCGCACTTCCTGCCGTCAGTGTTTTTTTTTTCTGAAAATAATTTCAAGATTTCCTGAAAGAAAAATGCCGAAAAAGTTGGTTTGAGTACTCAAATCATATGCTTGCTACTCTCCGTGACTGACCATTTCAACAAATCATTTTTGTCAGATTTCTATTGTAAATATTACATAATTGTGTTATAATGGCAGAAAGAGGTGATTTACAATGTCGAACAAACTTGAAGATGAATTAGGATTAAGAGAATTAACGCCATATGAAGTTTTTATGAATAACCCTAAGGAGTTCTGCTTTAGAAGGATTCCTAAAGCAGAACAGACTTATGAACTTGCATTATATGCTGTTCAACATGATGGGAATTCTATAAAATCTGTGTCAAGAAAACTGATTGACGAATATCTTTGTGAACAGGCAATACTACAAGAACCCTCTTCTTTTTACTATATACCGGACAAGTATAAGACAAAGAGATTATGTGAATTTGCTTTAGACGTTGACGGATCGCTTATAGCATATATAGATACAGACTATATTACGGCTGATCTTGCAGTAAAAGCGATCAATAACTGTACCGGAAAACATTATAAATATCCAATCGGCTATGTACCTAAGGTTCTTATTACAAAAGACTTGGTCAAAATGTCAGTCACAAACAATCCGGAAAGTTTGAGGGATATTCCCAAAAGATTTATCACAAAAGAATTAATAAATATTGCTATTAACGGTGAGCCGCTCACTTTAGAATTTGTTCCTGCCCATAAACGAACAAAAGATATATGTATGATGGCGTATAAAAATAACAAGTCGGCAATTGAATGGATACCTGAGGAATATGTTACAGAAGAAATGTATAAAGACGCATTTGAAGAAAATTACAAGGTAATAAAAGTAATACCACAAAGGCTTATTACTCGTCAAATGTGTATAACAGCAATCAACAAGTTTAATTCCGATTTGTTTTCATCGGATTATTCTTATAAAAGGTCTGTTTTATTAGAAGAAGGAGTAAGTATTCTTAATAATATTCCTAATATATTATTTAGTGATATGGGTATTCTCGTTAAAATTCCATACGAAATATTAAATCATAGAGGTTTTACCGAAGGTATATTAAATAAACTGTCAGAAGAAAGTAGAAATTATATTGAGAAAAAAATCGAAGCATACAATACAGCGGTAAATGATAGAATGACCAGTCATAGGTCTCTTTATTTGTCTAATCAATCTTCATTATCTATCACGCCATTGGAAAGTGGATTTTCTGATGGTTTAGCTAGTGAAGCTAAGTTATCTATCACTCCTGTAGAAAGTGTAATTCCTGACATTTCAGACAATGAAGCTGTTTCCGTTAATAAGAGCAAAAATGAAATTCGTTTATTGGAAGAAACAAATTACTTAAATGAAAAGGTGATTTATTATATAAGTGATTTACACTTAGAACACCAGTTATCTGCTATGAATATAAGTTCAACTTATTCTGAAATTTCATCTGCAATTGACTTAAAATTAGATGAAATGTGTGAAAATGTTGATACTTCAAATATGCTTCTCATTGGGGGAGATGTCTCTTATAGCATTGAACTGTCAGAATTATTTTATCAGCGGCTTTCAGAAAAATGGAAAGGACGTATTATTTCAATTTTAGGAAATCATGAGTTGTGGGACGGTAATCCAGTTAGCGATATTAGCTTTAATGGCAGGAATGTTGAAGAAATTGTGCAAGACTATATTATTTCAGGCAGAAATAATCATATCACTTATCTTCATAATTCCATTCTTATAACTTACAAGGGATGTGGCTCTCGTATTATTACTGAACAGCAGATAAACACTTCTTTATGTGAGAATTTAAAAGAATTGTGTGAAAAATCATCACTTATTATTTTAGGAGGAACAGGATTTTCTGGATATAACCCTGTATATAATGCTGATAAAGGAATTTACAGGTCGACAATAAAAACTATACAGGAAGATAGGGAGGAAACAGAGAAATTTAGAAGAATACACGATAAGTTGATTAGATGTGCCGGACATCTTAAGGTTATCGTTTTAACTCATAACCCTATGAGTGATTGGAGCCATGAACAATATAATCCCAATTGGATCTATATAAATGGTCATACTCACAATAATAATGCAATCATTGAGAAGAATGGGCCGACCGTATTGTTCGATAATCAAATTGGATATAAGCCTCAAAAATGGTCATTAAAAGGATTCACATTATCCGGTTGGTATGACCCATTTAAGTATTACGAAGATGGTATACATAAAATCACATTACAGGATTATCTTGATTTTAATAGAGGAATGGGCATTGAATGCGAAGGATGTAATTGTCCCGGACAAATATATGCGTTAAAGCGTAGCGGCACATATTTATTCCTTTTGAAAAGCACAAGAAGCTTATGTCTATTAAACGGGGGAGGTAGACGAAAAATGGATAACACTGATATAGATTATTATTACAATAATATGGAAGAATACGGACGAAAAGTAAAAACTGCTATTTCACCATATTATAATACATTACAAGCCATCGCCAAAGAGGTAAAATCATTCGGGGGAGAAGGGCGCGTACACGGTTGTATTATAGATATATCATTTTATAGTCATATTCATATTGATCCAAGATTTGGTGATATTACAATTTACTGGGCTTTGGATATGCTGGCGCGTTTAAAATATGATGATATTGAAAGCCTTTTAGCTGACAAAGAACCCGATTTATCTAAAAAATACCTTGAAGCAAAAAACAAAGGAAAACTGCCATTGTTAGAAAAGTATATTTTATCTAATAAGGAACAAAAAGGCACGCCAATGTTGCCAACAATACCCAAAATTGTTATGGATCAAAATATGTATGATACCTCGAATATTATGAGAAAAATTCAATATGTTTTTGATCAGAATGTTATCCGGATATGGAATGAGGAAGTCCTTAAGACAGACTTTATAGAACTCGAGAATCATGCTGTTAAAAAGATAAAATGAATATTTGTTATCTCAAAATATAGTAATAATAGCAGCAATAACAATACTGGGTATTCCTAAACTGTTCGTTTTCGGGGCAAATCCGGGAAGAAAAACGGCTATTTTTGACGCTGTAAACCGACAGGAATCGGTGGGTAATATACTTACCCTACCCGACACCTTGGCGGGCTTAAAACGCTATATTTTTCTCGGTGCAGAAAACAGGACAGGTGAGATCATCGCCTGTCCTGTTCTTGAATATTCGGCTGTCTAACTATGATTGCTGGGTCAACTCGTGGTCAACAAAGTTACTTTTGGTCAACTGAAAATGCTATTGAATACTTTACAATACTCGCCGCAAATCCTTTAATAATACACTTTCCCATACATTACTGTATTTGGCAATAAGTGTTGGGCTTTTGGACAAAATAAGCGAGTTGCAAGTGAAATGGATTGAAATTAACCTATAATAAAAGTTAAATAATTATACAAAACGTAAAAGTAATGATGAACGAATGGAAAAGCCATCTTAGTGCTCCGTTAAGCAAGCGTGACATAAAAGAAAAAGGTTCAGCAAAAAAACTGAACCAAAATTCACTAAAATGTTGAAATATTACAAAAAATATGTTATAATTTGTATATTCCAATAAATGCACAACACTTGTGCGAACGGAATAACCGAACGATTTGAAAGAATTTTTATTTGAACTTTGTAGTGTAATTTTATAGGGTAGTAAATCCTATGAATATATAATAGCATATTTGAGGAGGTTTGTCAAGAGATGGATGAAAAATATTTTATTGGATTGGACATTGGTACCGATTCGGTAGGTTGGGCAGTTACTGATGATAATTACAAACTAAAAAAATTTCGCAATAATCTGATGTGGGGCGTAAATCTGTTTGATGAAGCGTCACAATCTGCTGAAAGACGTTCTTTTCGAACTGCCAGACGAAGAGGAGATAGAAAAAAGCAGCGATTGGAGCTGTTGAAGGAGTTCTTCGGTGAAGATATTATAAAAATAGATCCACAATTTTTTCTTAGAATTAAAGAAAGCGGACTTCTACCTGAGGATGCTGAAAATCGAAATAAAAGCATTTTCTTTGACGATCCGAATTATACTGACAAAGAGTATTACAAACAGTACCCAACCATTCATCACTTGATATGCTCGCTCATGAATAACAGGAGTCCTCACGATGTGCGGCTTGTATATCTTGCTTGTGCATACATTCTTGGACATAGAGGGCATTTCCTTTTTGAAGTTGATAAAGACAATATATCACAGATAAATGATTTCTCCGAGATCTATTCTAATTTTTATGACAGTATTAGTGATATATTAGATACAGTGCCATTTGATTCGGATTCAGATCCTGTAGCTGATATACTTCGTTCTGGACGTTCGATAACAAAGAAAGAAGAGCAATTTTTCGGACTGTTTTTCGGCGGTAAGAGACCAAAGAAGGATGAGTATGAGATCCGGATCGATCTTATGATTAAAATGATTTCCGGAGGAAGTGTAAAACTGTCCGAATTATTCAGAAAGGAAGAGTACAAAGAACTTGAGAAAAATACAGTAAGCGTATCTTCTGCAGATTTCAGTGATACATTGGAGATGCTTTATGGTCAGATAGAAGAAACTGAATTCAGACTGATAGAGAATATAAAAGCAATGTACGATTGGTCGCTCCTTGTAGATATACTTGGTAATCATAGTATGATATCGGAAGCAAAAGTTGATATTTATGAACAGCATAAAAGCGATTTGGTAAAACTTAAGCGTATATGTAAAAAGTATCTTATTGTTGCCGATTATAAAGCAATATTCAAAGATATATGTGATAAACCTAATTATGCAAGTTATGTTTACAACGCTCCGTCCGATTCACGACCGGAGAAATATAAAAAATGCAAAGATCAGGGGGAATTCTGTAAATTTATTCAGGGATATATTTCCGGGATCAAACCGAATGTATCTGACAAGGACGATCTTGACGAATTGTTACAGAAATGCAATGATAAAACACTCTGTCCAAAACAAGTGACCACAGATAACAGAGTGATTCCATATCAGCTGTATTACGTAGAGTTGAAAAAGATACTTGAAAATGCAAAAGAATATCTTCCTTTTCTTAATGAAAAAGATCAATACGGTACGGTTGCCGATAAGATCTTAAGCATAATGGAGTTCAGAATACCTTACTATGTGGGCCCGCTTGTTAGCAGCAACAGAAGTAATAATGCATGGATGATAAGAAAAGCAGATGGTAAGATTTATCCATGGAATTTTAATGAAATAGTTGATCACGAAAAAACCGAGAATGAGTTTATTCGTAGAATGACCTGCAAATGTACATATCTTGCCGGAGAAGACGTATTACCGAAGCACTCATTGCTTTATAGCAAGTTCAATGTTCTGAATGAGATAAATAATATTTGTGTAGAAGGCGTTATGATATCTGTTGATTTGAAACAGCGTATTTATAATGAGCTTTTTATGCAGAAAAAGAAAGTTACCAAAAAGGCAATAGAAGACTTCTTGATCAATACAGGAAATATGACGAAAGGGCAGAAAATTTCCGGTATCGATGATAATGTAAAGTCTTCATTAAAGCCATACCTTGATTTCAAAAAAATGCTTACAGACGGTAAACTGACTGAGAATGATGTTGAGGCGATCATTGAAAGAATCACTGTTACTACAGATACAATGCGGCTGAAAAAATGGCTTAAAAGTAATTATAATACGCTTTCTGATGATGATATCAAGTATATCTCCAGACTTGGGTATAAAGATTACGGCAGACTTTCACGCAAATTCTTTGAAGAGATCTATGCGATCGATGCGGATACCGGAGAGGTCATAAGTGATAAAAATATAATCACAATGCTTTGGGAAACGAATGAAAATCTTATGAAGCTGCTTGGCCTTAAATACGGTTATATTAATGGAGTAAATCATTTCAACAAAGTGTATTATGAAATACCGGAGAATTGCAAAACGATCGACGAAAGAATGAAAGAGATGTATATTCCTACATCTGTCAGAAGATCCATCACAAGGACTGTTGATATTGTTAAGGAACTCAAAGGTATTCTGAATAAAGATCCCGATAAGATCTTTATTGAAATGCCGAGAGGTACAGGTGACACACCTAAGGGCAGCCGCACTGTTTCACGAAGAGATAGGATAACCGACTGGCTAAAGGCTGCAGGCGGAGATGATGCGGGCAGACTGGAAGGAGAGCTTGCCAGGACAGATGACGGGCAGCTTCGCAGTGATAAGTATTTTCTATATTTTATGCAGCTCGGAAAATGTATGTATACCGGAAAGGATATTCCGTTTGATGAGATAGCTGACAATCACAGGTGGAATATTGATCACATCTGGCCGCAGGCTAAAACGAAAGACGACAGTATAGACAACAAGGTGCTGGTCAACACGAAAGTCAACGGTGCCAAAGGAGACAACTACCCCATATCATCAGAAATACGCAATAAAATGAACGGATTCTGGGCAATGCTCCGGGCCAAGGAACTCATCAGCGAAAAGAAATACCAGAGACTTAACCGAAATACACCATTTACGGAAGAAGAGTTGTCAGGTTTTATAGCAAGGCAGCTTGTAGAGACGCGTCAATCTACAAAAGCAGTGGCAGAGCTTCTCAAAGAAATCTGTCCCGATAGTGATATCGTATATGTAAAAGCAGGACTTGTCTTGGAATTCAGACAAGAATTCGATATGCTCAAGTGCCGCGAGATCAACGACCTGCATCACGCTAAAGACGCATATCTGAACATTGTTGTCGGAAACGTATATGATGTTATGTTTACAAAGAACCCTCTTAATTTTGTCAGGTCCAACACGCTTTATACAATGAATCTGTTCAAATCTGACAGCGAAGGCGAACCGAAGGGTATGCTTACAAAAAAGATCCAGAGAAATGGTTTGATAGCATGGGATCCGGATTCATCTTTTGACATTGTGCGAAAAATGATGGGAAAGAACAGCATACGTTATGTTAGGTATTGCTATAGGAGAAAACATGGTCAAAACGGGGGATTTTTTGATCAGAATCCACTGAGAAAAGGGAAAGGAATGGTTCCGTTAAAAAAGAACCTTTCGATTGAGAAATACGGTGGCTATGATAATGCAACAATTTCATTCTTTTCTATTGTTCAATGTAGTGGTATTGGCTGTATTTTAATTGCAGTAGAATTGATAATTGCAGATAAGTATGTGAGTGATTTAGATTACGCAAAAGAGTATGTAGCGAATAAATTAAGTAATGCGTTAAATAAAAAAGTCGATAAAGATATGGTGTCATTCCCTCTAAATAATCGTATCATAAAAATAAATACTGTTTTTGATATTGACGGCTACCGTGTCAATATTGTAGCTAAAACCAATTCCAGTATAAAATATACATCTGCAGAATCTTTGATTTTACCTCCAGTGCAGGAGAAATATTACAAAAGGATAAGCTCTTTTTTAGAAAAAAGCGTGAGAGGGAAAAAATATCCTGTCCCGTCAGATATTATCACCAATGATGATAATATTGCGTTATATGAATGCTTGATGCAAAAATGTAATACAGTGCCTTTTGTGAAAATGTACTCGGATATCGGTAAATTATTTATTGAAAAAGAAGCTGAATTTAAACGATTGGACCTTCTTGATCAATTGTTTGTTCTTTCTGAAATGGTCAGATTGTTAAAAACAGGAAGAAAGACAAGTGTTGATCTTTTGCTGATTGGAGGCAAAAAGAATATGGGTGTAAAAGTATTGAATATGAATTTATATAAAATCAATAATATTGAATCCATTTCGATTATTGACCAATCACCCACCGGATTATTCGAAAAGAGATCCGTGAATCTTCTTGACTTATGAGCTGGAGAACGGTAGTTATTCTGTAATGCTGCTTACAATAACAGAAAAGCAGTTTTCAAAAATGGAATTTATTTCCGGCAGTTTCAGTACCGATATTATTGACAGTGATGAAAGGCTGATCATATTATGAGAATGATAGCTTATCCGCCTGTAAATCTGTGCATGGAGACTAAGGATGATGAGATCCTGACGATGACAATAGAGCATCCGGGAGTATTCTACGATATAGTTTCGGACATATCTTCACAAACAGAAGGTATGTCCGGAAACTTTGTGATGTCAGAAAATTATGAGTCTATCCCGATTTATAAAAACGCAGAAATAATTACTCAGTTTGTTCCATTCTCTGCAAACAGCAAAGAATTGCTGAATAAAATATACACTTTTCTTGCAAGGGAAGCTATGGCTGAAACTATGATAAGGCAGACCTATGATCTTATGTCAAGTATCGAAAGCTATATTTATGAACTGACCAGAAATTGAAAATTGTGAACACAACAACACCCGGTATGAGAAGAGGGTGATCATAGATAACGATAGATGCGTTATATAAAAAATGTTGACAAATAATACCAAATTTGGTATAATTATATAAAAACCCTGTAATTTATGCGGATGAGTAGTGTCATTTTTCTCAAATTTGAGGTTTGAGAGTAGTGTAATTTTATAGGGTAGTAAAACCAAAGAGCGAGAAAGGACGCTGATGAAGAAGTTTGAGAGTAGTGTAATTTTATAGGGTAGTAAAACTTTCACACTGGAAAACGGAACGGTTATTCCGTTTGAGAGTAGTGTAATTTTATAGGGTAGTAAAACGTACAACAGATAGCGAATTTCATACTCACAGTTTGAGAGTAGTGTAATTTTATAGGGTAGTAAAACCGGCAGGAACATTGAACAGAAATGTTACAGGTTTGAGAGTAGTGTAATTTTATAGGGTAGTAAAACCATATCAGTAAACGGTACAGCACAGTCTCCGTTTGAGAGTAGTGTAATTTTATAGGGTAGTAAAACGAAAAGCTTCGGGGAGACACTCGGTGCCGGGTTTGAGAGTAGTGTAATTTTATAGGGTAGTAAAACTGAAAAACTCTCTTGATATATCACGTTATTTTGAGAATTTATAATTATATATTATAATAGTGTCTGTGATATGCGCAGACCCGAAATATTCGGATCATAAACAATTTTCCCGCTGTGGTGCAGTCCACAGCGGGCGTTTTTTGTGTTGTAGGAGGACACTATTATGAGCGAAAAAACTACGAATGCGGAAGTTACTTTCTGCGAGCATTGCGGAAGAGAGCTGACAGTTGATGAAGTATGCGAATTCGACGGCGTTACGATGTGCAGGGAGTGCCTTGATGATCGCACAGTTGTGTGTGAATGCTGCGGTGATCGTATCTGGAACGAGAACGACTACGGTGATGATAGCATTTGTCTTTGTGAGAGTTGTCGTGATGAGAACTACACCCGCTGTTACCATTGTGACACACTTCTCAATAATGATGATGTCTATTACGACGATGACGACACACCATATTGCTATCACTGTTATCACGATTGCTGTTCCAGCCCTATTCATGACTATGCTTACAAGCCGGAGCCGGTATTCTATGGAGACAGCGACAGATTCTTCGGTGTGGAGTTGGAAATCGACGGCGGAGGGAAAGACAAGGATAACGCCGATACCATTCTTGATGCAGTTAACGGAAGCAGTGAACTTATATACATTAAGTCGGACGGCTCTTTAAATGAGGGATTGGAAATAGTCACACACCCGATGTCTCTGGATTTCCATAAAAACAAAATGCCGTGGATTGCTGTTGCAGATGAGGCTCTGCGACTTGATTATCTGAGCCACAAAACAAGCACCTGTGGATTACATATCCACGTCAACAGAACAACATTCGGACAGACCCGTGAAGCGCAAGATGACTGCGTTTCGCGGGTTCTTTATTTTGTCGAGCATCACTGGGAGGAGCTTCTGAAATTCAGCAGAAGAACGGAATCGCAAATGAATCGTTGGGCAGCTCGATACGGCTATAAGGACAGTCCAAGGGAGGTTATGGATAATGCTAAGAAGAAGGGGATAGGACGCTATGCTTGCGTTAATCTTACTAACTACAATACAATCGAATTCAGAATGTTTCGTGGCACACTGAAAGTTAATACGATAATAGCAACTCTTGAACTTGTAAACATCGTGTGCGATATGGCCGTGAAATTCAGCGATGACGAGATTTCAAAGTTAAGCTGGACTGACTTCGTTCTCTCGATACCGGAGAGCGAATATCCAGAGCTTATCATGTATCTCAAAGAACGCAGGTTGTATGTGAACGAACCGATTGAAGATGAAAGCGAGGAGGTATGATTATGTGTGCGATATTTGGTCTGATAGATTACGAACACCGCCTTACAACAAGGGCGAAAGAGAAAATCTTAAAAGTGTTGTCGAAAGAATGCGAGATCAGAGGTACTGATGCAACCGGCTTTGCATTTAACCACAACGGTCACATCTCCATTTTTAAGAGACCGCTTCCGGCAAGGAAGATGCACCTGCACTTGCCCGATGAAGTCTATGCTGTCATGGGGCATACGCGCATGGCAACACAGGGCAGCGAGAAGTTGAACTACAACAATCACCCGTTCCCCGGCAGGGCAGGAACGCAGCATTTCGCGCTTGCACACAATGGGGTTATCTCCAACGACAAGCTTTTGAGAAAAG
>CAMVGH010000011.1 GCA_947166945.1 uncultured Clostridia bacterium | reverse complement strand
TACCTGTTATTTCATCAGGGCGTAATTCCATATTCTCGTCTTTCCTTTCATCCCGCTTTGTGTGCGGGAGAATGTTTTTCTGTTATGACGTCCGTTCAGCAGATAACGCTGCCGATATCGGTACGCAGGGCGCGAAGCTTCGCCCGCACGCTTCCGTCAAGCGTTGTATTGCCGTTCTTTACGACGATGCCGCCGATGATCGACTTGTCGATCTCCTCGGTAATGACGATCTTCTTTCCGCCGAGCACTCCGCTCATCTTGGCTGCGAGAGCGTTCTTCGCGCTTTCGGTGAGGGGTTCGCAGGTCACTACGGTGATCTCCGCGATGCCGAGATACTCGTTGCACCGCTGCCCGAAGTATTTTGCGATACGGCTCAGATCGTCAAGTCTGCCTGCCTCGGTCAGCACTCTCACGAAATTATAGACATAATCAGAGAGTTTTCCTCCGAAAGCCGCTTCCACGATGCCGAGTTTTTCTTCATTCCCGACGGTAGGCGTTTTCGCAAGCTTGATAAGCTCCGGGACTGCCGAAACTATCGAACTTACCGCGTCAAGCTCCGCCTTTGTATCGGCAAGCCCGGCGGGTCTTTCCTCGAGGATAAGCTCAAACAGCGCGTCGCCGTAGGTCTTTTCCACAGATCCTGCCATAGAGTTCTTCCTTTCGGGATCTATTATTCATTTCCGACTTCAGCGATGAACTTATTGATAAGCGCCTCGTTGTCGGACTTTGAGATCTCCTTTTCACAGACCTTCTCGCTCGCCATGATGACGATATCGGATATCTGATCCTTGATCTCGTTTATAGCCTTTTTCTTTTCAAGCTCGATGCTTTCCTCTGCCTTCTTCTTCAGATCGGCAGCCTCCTGCTGAGCTTCCGCTATTATCTGGCTTTCACGCTCGCCCGCACGTTTTACGGCGGCGGATACGATCTGTGCCGCTTCTTCCTTCGATTCCTGAAGCTTTGCGGCATATTCCGCCTTTACGGCTTCCGCCTCTTTCTGTGCGTCCTCGGCAGCCTTCATTTCGCTTCCGATCTTTTCCTTGCGTTCTTCCAGTATCTTCATTACCGGTTTATGCAGGAAAAAGGTATAAAGAAGCAGTATTATGAGGGTATTTATAAGCGTGAAAACGATAGTACTCGGATTGATGTTGACGAGCTGAAGCATTTCAGCCTCCATCAGTGTAATACCCATTTTCAGAGCTCCTTCCTGCGGATCAGAGTCTGCCGATGAAGGGGTTAGCGTACATGAGCAGCAGGGCAACTACCAGGGAGTAGATACCTGTTGTTTCCGCGAGTGCGTCGCCTATGATCATCTGTCTTGTTACCGCGCCCGATGCTTCCGGCTGTCTTCCGATAGCCTCGACTGCCTTACCGCCGCAGTAGCCTTCACCGATACCGGGGCCGAGACCTGCGATCATTGCGAGACCCGCACCTATAGCCGATGCGCCCATTACAAATCCTAAATTGTCCATAAAAGAAACCCGTCCTTTCGACCCGCTTTATACCGCGGGATTATTCCTGTTTTATTCAAGCGGCGTCTGCCGCTTTATAACTTTTTTAGCTTTGTCCTGTCACTCGGACATATCCGCCATGGCGACGTAAGACATTGTCAGTGTGCAGAAGATATACGACTGTATAACAGCAGAGAACAGATCGAAGTACAGCGAGAGGACTGCCGGGACCGCGATCGCGAAACTGCCCAGCGCGAAGTATATAAGCCCGCCTATGACCATACCGGAGAGATTGTTTCCGAAGAGACGCATAGCCTGTGAGATCGGGTTGGCAAAGTCGCCGATGATATTGAACGGAAGCATGAAGGGCAGCGGCTCGATGAAGCTGTGCAGATAGCCCTTTATACCGCCTGTGCGTATCTTTGTCCACAGTACCAGCACGAAGGTTATGATCGCCCATGTACCCGTCACCGAAACGTCCGCCGTGGGGTTGCGCAGTCCGAACAGCCCCATGAGGCACGACAGTATGCAGAAGCAGAACAGTGCGCCGATATACGGTGCATAGCGCTTCTTGTAGTATGTACCCATCGAAGTCTCGACATTGCCTACAAAGAAACCCACTATCCATTCCGCGACTACCTGCCGCTTGGTCTCCGGCTTTTCTTTGAGGTTGCGTCCGAGTATGAAGAACACAACTCCGAGGATAACCATAACTACCCACTGAGTCACCACGGATTCCGCGATGCACGCGTTCTCCTCACCTACGATATCATTGAGGAAAGGCAGCGGTATCGACCGGAGCGGTCCGTTGACGGTAAACTCTTCTTCAGCCAACAGATTAAGTGAAGTCAGCATCATTGTTTTGTTCTTCCTCACGGGATCTGAGTTTTATATAAAAGAAAGTGTAGTATATTTTCGGATAAAACAGCGGAATGACTGCCGCAAACGGATCCACCGCGCCTATGGTGAGCAGTCCGGCGAGTATGGCGAACATTCCCGCATACCGCAGTCCGTAGGACATTCCCGCGAGATTTCTCCCTCTGCGGAAGTCCTTGCTTTTCACCACCTTGTCGGCAGTAAGTCCGATCAGCAGGAAATTCGCGCTCATCAGCGCGTTCCCCGCGGCAAGCCCGGTATAGACCCGCCAGTTGAAGCCGTAAACGGCTCCGATCAGCACCGACACGGCGACCGCGGCGGCGTTGAATATCAGCAGATACGGGAGCATGGCTTTCAGCTCTTCCCCCGCGTATGCAAATCTCTTATTCATAGTTTTTTCTTATTGCTGCTGTAAGGATCGTAATAGTCATGATCGCGTCGGTCATGCTTTACTTCCGAAGTGCCTGTGCCGGACTCATTGCTGTCGTACATCTCTATGAGCTTTTTCAGGTAGTTCATTGCGCCGGCAGTCATGGATATTATACCTATCGCCACCGACACGATACTCAGCCAGCTCGGCCAGCCGAGGGTATCGACGAGCCATGTCCCGCCGATCACGAATATCAGCAGCGGCACCAGAACTATGAAGCCTATCTGGCTCGCCACGGCATATACCGCGATCGGATTGTCTTTTTTATTGTTTTTTGCCATCAGAACACATCATTTCATATATTTGAAAAGGTAATCAGAACAGTATCGAGGTAAGTCTCCAGCCGCTGCTCGTCTTGGTCATGTGACCTTCGACGGTAACGGGCGATTCATCGGACTTTTCGTGGATATACACCTTTATATCGCACTCTGTATCGCTTATCGGTTCGATATCATAGTCCGGGTTCTTCCATGTGCGGTCATAGGGCATTGCCGTGAAGTTAGCGATAATGCCGAGGGTACCGTTTGAGCGGGTCTTATAGATCGGACCGTAGCCGAGGGGATCGGTCTTTATGTTCTCGGCAAATTCCTTTGTGAATGTGCGGTCAACGATCTCTTCGAGCTGTTCGATCGAAGTATAGGTATCGCTGTCAACGGTGTAATAACCGTCCTCGGGAGCGTTTCCGTAGGGTTCGTCCTTATGGCTGAGACCTCTGATGTAGTAGAGACTGAGAACGGTGTAGTTGTCGGGGATAAGCTCTATTACTGCGTCCCTCATTTCCTCTTTGAGCGCATCGTCCGGTTCATAGCCCTCCGGCTCTGTCTCTGCGGGAACGGTGGTCGCGGATGTGGTCGTTGTCTCGGAGGAAGTTCCTCCCGGCAGTGACAGTCCGCCGCCGGTAACGGCAAGCACCACGAAGAATACAACTATCGCCAGCACGCCTGCAATGCCGAGTATTATAAAATGCAGCTTTTCACTTTCAGAATATTTTCCTTTGATCTTCATTTACACATTTCTCCGATATTTTATTTTTCTTATTTTATGGTTTAATTGCTTCAACGCAATACTTTCCGATAATATCTTCTTTATTATACAACATATTTTCCAAAAAATCAATAGAAAAAAACAATTTTTTAACATATAGCGATAAATTTGGATATTTCAGGCAATAATAGAGGAAGCAGGAAAGGGGTTACATCTATGAAATATGTGAAACTTGAAACTTACAGAAAAGAACTGCGGAAGATGAACAAGCGCCTGAAAGCGGAGGGTGCGCACCGGCTGTGTGCCGAAGTGACCGCTCTTGCGGGGGATATACCGCCGTATAAAGTACATTTCACCGGCGGTATGCCGCTGATATCATACGCGGTATCGGACGCCGAACTTACCACCGAGGGGGTGTTCGAGGCACTTGTTCCGTACGCGGATATTCTTGACAACGCGGATATGATGTCCCTGATGTGGCAGGTGAGATACGCGGCGCTGCACCGTGAAGAGGGCAGGGATCTTATTTACAGCGTCGCCGACATCGACTGCGAATATATAAATGAAAGACTGAATCCTTTGTGTATAAAATATTCCGGAGACGAAGAATACCGCATATCCGACGCAAAGACAAAGGCAATGATGCGCAGCGATACCACACGATGCGCACAGTACACCGGCATCGACGAAAGAAGGCTGTCCTCCGAGTATCTCATAACGGCGAAACATTCGGGTACCGGTCTCGGTGAGATCATACGCGCAGATGTTGACCGCGTCTTCCCGAAAGTAAACATTTTCTATTATATGCTCGTGCAGAACGCGATAGCGCTCGGTATCTGCGCTCTCACCGTACTGCTCGCGGGGTGGCTGGCGGGATTTGCGGTCTATGCTCCCGCTGCGGCTGTGGCAAAGACGCTCATAGACGCCATGCTGCTCCGTGGGGCTAAGGCGGGGACCGTCCCCTCGGTGAAGCTGTCCGAGGCTGAGAATTATGAGGCGGTATGCGCCCTGTCGGTGCTTGTTTCCTCCGAAAACGACATACGGGACGGCCTTGAACGTCTGCGGCGGGCGAGAGCAAAAAATCCTACCCAGAATATAAGCTGGTGCCTGCTCTGTGACCTGCCCGCAGCTGATGAGCGGGAAACTGCCGCCGACGATGTCCTTCTCCGCGCGGCAAAAGAAGCCTTTGAATCCTCCGACAAAAAGACTGCGGTGATAATACGCAGCCGCACATATTGCCGCACCCAGCGCCGCTTCCAGGGGCACGAACGCAAACGCGGAGCCGTGGAAGATCTTGTGCGCTTCATCTGCGGCGACGGTATAAGATTCCGCAGGGTTTACGGCGATATCACCGGTTATGCCGGAGTCCCCTTCGTCTGCGCTCTTGACTATGACACCCTGCCCCTCATGGACAGCATAAATTCCCTCATAGCCGCCGCTGTTCACCCCTGCAACAGCGAGTACGGCATTTTCGCCCCGCGTATAACCACATCGCTTTCCGCTTCCCTGCGCACCGGACTTACACGGCTTTTCGGCACCGGAGGCTGTTCCGGCGCCAGTGTGTATGACAGCATATCTTCCGAGCTGTATTTTGACCGTTTTGGCGAGGGAACATTCACCGGAAAGGGGCTTATCCGCACCGGGGAATTCTACAGGAAGTGTGTCGGTGAACTGCCGGAGGAGCGTATCCTTTCCCATGACATAATCGAGGGCGGTATCCTCGGCACAGCTTACTGCGGGGATATAGAATTCAGTGACGGTATGCCCCCTACAACAAAAGGCTATTTCCGCCGCGCCCACCGCTGGATGCGCGGGGATTTTCAGAATCTTCCCTTTATATTCCGTAAAGATGTGTCCGTACTGACGAAATACAAGCTCTCCGACAATATAAGGCGGGCGCTGACCCCGCTCAACGCGCTGCTTACAGTGGCTTTCACGGCAGGCATTGCCGGAGCCGGCTCCTTCATACCTGCCGTGATATCGGTGCTGTCTCTTACGCTTCCGTTTATTCTCGGGCTCATACCCGCTGCGCTGAAAGGTCTCGGGTTTTCCAATACCCGTGAATTCTACGCGCCGATAACCTCTCTCTCCCGCCAGCTCATCACGCGTATATTTGCGGAACTTGTATTCTGGGGAAAGAATTCGCTGCTCGGTCTTGACGCGGCTGTGCGTTCCGCGTGGAGAATGCTCACGCGGCGCGATCTGCTGGAATGGCAGACCGCCTCCACCTTTGACAATACCGACCCCGGCGGCATCATAGGAATGATACCCGCTTCCGCGCTGGGCGTGATACTCTTCGGGGCGGGGGTGTACTTCGGGAATATCCTTGACGCGGTACTCGGACTGTTCATTGCGTGCAGTCTTCCGGCGGCGGTGATGTGCGACAAGCTGTATCGACCGCACGAAAAGCCGATAAAGGACAGCGACCGCAGACTGCTCCTTGATGAAGCCCGTCGGGAATGGAACTTCTACCTCGACCGTGTTACGGCTGAGGACAACTTCCTGCCGCCGGACAATGTGCAGTATTCTCCGGTATTCAGGGTGTCTCACCGCACCTCTCCCACCAACATCGGAATGTATTTGCTTTCCTGTGTCAGCGCGGCGGAACTGGGGTTTATCGACAATGCCCGCCTTGAAACGATGCTGGAACGGACGATGACCACCGTGGAAAGTCTCCCGAAATACCGCGGGAACTTGTATAACTGGTATTCCACCGATGTACTGAAAGTTCTCGATCCGTTTGTTTCTTCGGTTGACAGCGGAAATTTCCTCTGCTGTCTTGTTGCGGTGCGGCAAAAGCTCATCGAAGATATCCCTGGCAGTCCTCTTATCCGCCGGATCGGGAACCTCATAAACGCCGCGGATATCTCCGCTTTCTACAACCGTTCCCGCAGGCTGTTCTCGGTGGGTATCAACGCCGATACGGGGAAAAAGGCTCCCAACTGTTACGATATGCTCATGTCAGAGGCGAGAATGCTCAGCTACTTTGCCATAGCGCGCGGGAACGCGGACAAGGAGCACTGGCGGGCGCTGTCCCGTGTGATGAGCCGCAGCGGCTACTATGCGGGTCCCATAGCGTGGTCGGGTACCATGTTCGAGTATTTCATGCCCGAACTGCTCCTCGGCACCAAACGCGGAAGTCTCTGTTATGAGGCGCTCGGGTACGCGGTGCATTGTCAGAAGGAGCGCGGCAGAGAGCTGCACATGCCCTTCGGAGTCTCGGAGAGCGGCTATTACGCCTTTGACCGCGATCTCAACTACCGTTACAAGGCGCACGGTGTCCAGAAGCTCGCGCTCTGCGCCGGCATGGACAGGGAATATGTCGTCAGCCCCTATTCCACTTTTCTTGCCCTGTTCTACAATTTCACCGCCTGCATGAGAAATCTGTCACGTCTTGCGGACAAGACATTCTCCCATGTGAAATACGGTCTGTACGAGGCGGTGGATCTCACCGGCACCCGCACCGGCGCGGCGGCAGCGGTGGTGAGGAGCCACATGGCGCACCATGTCGGAATGAGTATCTGCGGCATCACGAATACACTGTGTCACGGCAGGCTCCGCGAATTGTTCATGGCGGACGAGACGATGCAGCGTGCGGACGAACTGCTTGAAGAGCGGGTCATGTCCGGGGAGGTAGTCGTGGATATAGAGAATATGCGTGACCGCGGGCTTGCGGACGACCGTGCGGAAAGCTTTGATGAGTTCTCGGCGCTCCGTCCCCGGTATAATATCATAGCCAACCGCCGGATAGCGGTTTTCGCTTCGGATACCGGTCTATGCACCGACAGATACGGAAGCCGTGCCGTTTCTTTTCCTGTGCGTGACTTTCTCCGCCGCCCCGACGGTATGTTCGTGGGAGTGCGCGAGGGAGACGCGGAGATACCGTTCTATATGACGGCGTTCCATGACGGCTCCCCGGTGAAGCGCTCCGTTACTTTCACCGAGAACGGGGCGGAGTATTATGCTGAGAGCGTGGGACTTGCCTGCGGCATGAGAGTGTCGCTGTTCGGCGAAAAAGCCGCCGTTATCCGCGATATCGCCGTGGAGAATACCCTCGGCAGCGACCGCGATATCGAGATATACGTGTATCTTCGCCCCGCGCTTGCGCCGGAGCGGGACATCATTGCCCACCCCGTCTTCACTGAGCTTTTCATAAGTCCGGAGTATGACTCCGGGAACGATCTGTATGTTGTCCGCCGCCGCGACCGTGAAACCGGAAAAGAAACATGGCTTGCGGCAGGATTTCGTTTCCGCGGGGGGACTGTATTTTCGTTTTCCCGAGAAAAGGTCCTGAAGCACGACCGTCCCATGGACTTTTCAAACGGGTTCTCTCTTAAACGCTCCGACAGCGGACATATACCCTCTCCATGCGTGTTCCTGCGGCTGAAAGCGTCTGTTCCCGCCAATTCCGACTACCGCAATTCGCTGTTTGTATGCTGCGGCGATACCCGTGACGAGGTGACAGCGCTCGCCCTTGAGATACGCGGCACCGATCCGGTCATCGGCACCGACGCGCCGTACGGTGCGGCTGTTTCTCCTCTGCCGAAATCCACGCTGGCGGGAAGATTTGCCCGCGAGGTGCTGCCTGCTGTGCTGTGCGGCAGCCGGCTGCCCGGGGAAAACGCATCTCCTCTCGGCAGGGACACTTTCTGGAAACTCGGCATAAGCGGTGATCTGCCTGTCGCGGTATATCGCTTTGACGGGGACGAACCCCGCGCCGAAGCAGCCGCGCGGACTGCGGAGGGACTTGCGGAATGCGGTTTCCCGGTGGATATGGTTATGCTGTGTGAGAACCTTGCCGACAAATCCCGCGCCATGTATATCGCGAATACCTCGGTAAAGTGCGTATATCCCGTAATGTACTCCGAGCTTACCTCCGGCGAGCTGAACTATATAATGAGAGCCGCCGTCTGTGTTATCGGCGGGGAACAGGAGCGTCTCCCGCCCGACAGGCTCATGGAGATCGTCCCTGCCGAACCTTTCGATACGGGACTGGAGGACGGTTTCCGCGACAGCAGCTATATAATAGGCAAACACGGCACAGCATCGGGTCACCCGCTCTGCAACGTGATAGCGTCGGAAGAATTCGGCTGCATCGTCTCGCAGAATTCCCTCGGTTTCACTTACGCACTAAACAGCCGTGAAAACAAGCTTACCCCGTGGTACAACGACATCATGCGCGGTGACGGCGGGGAAATGCTTCTTGTGCGGGGACTGGGGCGGTACTATGACATTATAGCGGGCGGTACTGCTGTATTCTCTCCCTGCAAAGCCGAATACCTGTCCCGTGTAGGCAAGCTCATATTCCGCACCGAAGTGGGCGTTATTCAGAAGGGCATGGCGAAGCGGCTGACCGTGCGGATCGAGAACACCGGAGATCTCGAAAAGCAGTGCGCGCTTTCCTATTATACCGAGCCGACCCTGTCATACGACCGCAGCACGGCCGGTTTCGGCGCACAGCTCATTTACCGTGCCGCCGGACGCGCCGTATTTGTCAGGAATACGGGAAATGAAGGCTTCTCCGGAGAAATGGCGGTCGCTTGCAGTCATGCCTGCGTTATGACCACAGACCGCGAGAGGTTCCTTGCGGGCGAAGCGAGCGGCGAGGTACGGGCTTCCGCGAATTCCTGCGCTGCGGTCACGGCAAAGGTGAAGCTCCCGCCGCACTCTGTGAAAGAACTGCATTTTACTCTGTGCTACAGCCGCACCGACGCGGCGGAAATGCTGGATATCGCGGAAAAAGCCCTACCGTCCGACTTTATCCCGGAGTATGAGCTTCACCCCGTTATCCGCAGCGGCAGCGACACTCTCGACAGGCTCTACAATGTGTGGCTCCCGTGGCAGATACTCGGTTCGCGTATGTGGGCAAGAAGCGGCTTCTACCAGAACGGCGGAGCATACGGATTCCGCGACCAGCTTCAGGACAGCACCGCCGCCGTGTATTTCATGCCCTCGGAAGCGAAAAAGCAGATCATCCGCTGCTGCGGCGCACAGTTCGTCGCCGGTGATGTGCTTCATTGGTGGCATGAGAGCGAAAACGGCATAAAGGGCATACGCACAAGATGTTCGGACGATATGCTGTGGCTGCCTTACGCTGCCGCGCACTGCGCAAAGGTGACAGGTGACACCGGTATTTTCTCGGAGCGGGTGAATTTCATAAACGGCGACGAACTTGGAAATGCCCGCGAGAAATATATGCAGGTGACCCCGAGCGGAGTATCGGCAAGCGTTTATGAACACTGTGTAAAAGCCCTCGACCGCTGCTATCGCACAGGACAGCACTCTCTCATAAAAATGGGGAGCGGTGACTGGAACGACGGCTATAACCGCGTGGGTGAGGACGGCATGGGCGAAAGCGTGTGGCTCTCTATGTTCTATGTGGCTGTGGTGAAGATGTTCGCGCCGATATCCCGGAAAATGGGCGACGACGGTTACGCGGCGATACTGGAAAAGCGCGCTGCCGCTCTTTCTGCCGCGGCGGAGGACACCGCCTTTGAGAACGGATATTATCTCCGGGCGTTCTATGACGACGGCAGGAAAATGGGCGCTTACGGCAGCGAATGCTGCGCGATAGATCTGCTCCCGCAGGCATTCGCGGAACTTGCGGGGCTGCCTGACAAGGCGAAGCGTGCCTCGGCGCTCTCCGAAGCTCTCAGGCGTCTTTACGACGAAAAACACGGTATCATAAAATTGTTCGACCCGCCGTTTTTCCCGGAGTCCAAAGACGATCCCGGCTACGTCCGCGGTTATCCGGAGGGCATAAGGGAGAACGGCGGACAGTACACCCACGCGGCAGTGTGGCTGGCGCTTGCGTTCCTCAGAAGCGGCGACAGGCAGACCGCGGAAAAGCTCATACAGGCTCTGAACCCCGCCGAGCGCGGCAGCGAATATAAGAATGAGCCGTACTTCATGTCGGCGGATATCTATACCAATCCCGAATGTTACGGACGAGCCGGCTGGTCAATGTACACCGGTTCCGCGGCGTGGTATTACCGCCTGCTCGGTGAGGCTTACGGGGCATGAGGGCGCCTGCGGGCGCAGAAGTGCCTCCGGCGGGCGGGGGAGAGTGGTCGCTGCGCTTGAGTGCCTCCGGCGGCCAACCCCTTTAAAAAGGGGTTGGATCCCTAAACCGGACCGCTTCGCCTTGCAGATTCGGTACCATGTGCTCCTGTACGGGGAATCAGCGTAAAAAATCCTTTCGCCGGTTTTGATGCGGAGAAAGGATTTTTTTCGTAAACTATTGCTTTTTTTCCGAAAATAAGGCATAATAAAAGAAAGGAAAGTGAGGGTGAATTATGGATTTTCTGAAAGTTGATGTTTACACAAAGTCGGAAGCTGTCGATATTCTCGTTATGAGACTGTCAGAACTCGGCATAAACGGCTTCGAGATACACGACAGCGCGGATTTCGATGAATTTCTCGAAAACAAGGACGCAAACTGGGACTACGTGGACGATGAGCTGATGGGACTGAAGACCGTTCCCACTCATATCACGCTTTATTTGCAGGACAATGCGCAGGGTCTTGAAACACTTGCGGAGCTGAAAGGCGTCATGCAGGAACTCTGCGCCGGCGCACCGGAACTTTACGGCGAGCCCGATATACATATCGGAAATGTCCGCGAAGAAGACTGGGCAAACAACTGGAAGCAGTACTACAAGCCGTTCAGAGTCGGTGAAAAACTGATAGTGAAGCCGTCATGGGAAGATGTGAACGATGCGGACGGCAGGAAAATACTGGAGATAGACCCCGCGTCAAGCTTCGGTACCGGACAGCACCATACAACAAAAATGGTAATGGAACTGCTGGAAAGCGTGGTACACGGCGGGGAGAGAATGCTTGATCTCGGCTGCGGCAGCGGCATACTCTCGATAGCCGGACTTCTGCTCGGAGCAGAAAGCGCGGCTATGATAGATGTATTCGAGAACGCGGTGAACACGGCGGCGGAGAATGTGCGCAAGAACGGATTCGGCAATGACCGCTTCACGGCACGGCGTGGCAATATCATCGACGATGAGGCGCTCAGAAACGAGCTGGGCGGAAATTACGACATCATAACGGCAAATATCGTTGCCGATGTCATAATCGCGATGAGCGGGCTTTTCGGCGGCTTCCTGAAAGCGGACGGCACACTTATAGTCTCCGGCATAATCGACGAGCGCCTTGACGAAGTTATGACCGCTCTCACGGAAGCGGGATTTTCGGCTGTCAATAAGCGCAGCGCCGAGGGCTGGAATGCGGTCGTACTGAAAAGGAGCGCAAAATGACCATATCTGTCTGCATGATAGTAAAGAATGAGGAGCAGCAGCTCGCCGCCTGCCTTGACAGCCTTGTGCCGATAGCCGATGAGATCATCGTGGTGGATACCGGATCAACAGATTCCACAAAGGAGATCGCCGCAAGGTACACCGACAGGATCTATGACTTCCCGTGGATAGATGATTTCGCGGCGGCGAGGAATTTTGCCTTCTCGAAGGCGGCAATGGACTACATTTACACAGCCGACGCGGACGAGGTCATCGACGAGGACAACATAAGACTGTTCAGGCGTGTGAAGGAGCTTCTTCCTCCCGAGGTGGAAATAGTGCAGATGTATTATCTCAATCTCATGGAGGAGAACGCTGTTTATAATTCCAGGCGCGAGCTGCGCCCGAAACTGTTCAGACGGCTGCGGACCTTTGAGTGGATAAATCCCATACATGAGACGGTGCGGCTCGACCCTGTCATATACAACAGCGATATCGAGATAAGGCATCTTGCACGGGGACATCACGCAAAGCGCGATCTTGCGGCTTTCGGAAAAGCTATAGACCGCGGAGTGAAGCTTGACAAGGTGCTTCATTCCATGTACGCGAAGGAACTGTTTATAGCGGGTGATACCGAAGATCTGAAAGCGGCGGTGCCGTTTTTCAGAGAAAGCCTTGCCGACCCGTCGCGCTCGGAGGACGAACACCGTGAAGCAAGGTGCGTGCTTGCACGGGCATACAGGCTGTGCGGCGACACTGCGGGATTTTTTGCGCTGTGTCTTCGGGACGTGATAGCGGCGCCCTGCGCCGAAATGTGCAGCGAGACGGGACATTTCTTCTACGACAGCGGCAATTACGCGGAAGCTCTCTGCTGGCTCAATGACGCGATATTCGAGACAGAAGCCGTGATAAGTATTTTTGTGCAGGGTACGGAAAACCTTGAACTGCTCGCGGACTGCTATGAGAAGACCGGAGATCCGGAAAATGCCGCAAAGTACAGAAAAATGGCAGAGGAATGGGAGATACCCGATACGGTGTGACTGTGACCCCTCACACGTCAAATTATTTATGCAAGTCCGTAAAAAAGACTTGCTTTTTTTGTTGAAATGTGCTATAATGTATTATACTATTTATAATATAAGGGATTTTCAAAAATGGACGAAAATACTAAAGTAACAGATCATGAATACGGCGCCGACGACATACAGGTACTCGAAGGACTTGAAGCCGTCAGAAAACGCCCCGGAATGTATATCGGCTCTACCGGACCCAGCGGTCTGCACCACCTCGTTTACGAGATAGTCGATAACGCTATCGATGAGGCTCTCGCGGGCTACTGCACCGAGATAGACGTGAAAATACTGCCGGGAGATATAATCGAAGTGTCCGACAACGGGCGCGGCATACCGACGGGAATACACCCCAAAGAGGGCATCTCGGCGGCTACTGTCGTTTACACCATTCTTCACGCGGGCGGAAAGTTCGGCGGCGGCGGATATAAGGTGTCCGGCGGTCTGCACGGCGTAGGCGCGTCTGTCGTTAACGCACTGTCCGAATGGCTGGAGCTTGAGGTTTATGACGGCAAGGAAATACATTACCAGAAATTTGAACGCGGTCATTACGATGAACAGATGAAAGTGATCGGAAAGACCGACAGGACAGGTACAAAAGTCCGCTTCAAGCCGGACGGCACCATATTCCACGAAACAGTGTTCAGCTATGAGACCCTTCTCGACCGTATGCGTGAACAGGCATTTCTCAACGGCGGTCTGCTCATAAACCTGACAGATACCCGCGACGAGAACAACGTGCAGGGTGAGTCGCTGCGCTATGAGGGCGGTATCATCAGCTATGTCGAATGGCTCCAGAAGATGCGCGGCGCGGAAGTTCTCCACCCCGATGTCATCTACCTTACCGGCGTACAGGACGATATAACCGTGGAGGCTGCGTTCCAGTACAATACCGACTTCAACAGCGAGGCTTTCCGCTCTTTCGCGAACAATATCCACACAATAGACGGCGGTACCCACGAAACAGGATTCAAGAACGCTCTCAACAAGGTAGTCAATGACTTCGTAAAGGCGTATCAGGAGCAGCAGGCGGCTCAGAAAAAGCCGAAAAAGACTACCAAGAAGAAAGATAACGAGGACGAGAAAAAAGAATTCGTCCGTATCTCCGGTGAGGCGATACGCGAGGCTATAAACGCCGTTATCTCCGTAAAGCTGCCGGAGTGCGAATTCGAGGGTCAGACAAAGGGAAAACTCGGCAATCCCGAAGTGCAGCCCGTCGTATATAAGATCGTAAGCGATCAGCTCACCTATTACTTCGAGGAGCACCCGGAGACCGCAAACATAATCGTCACAAAGGCGATAAATTCACAGGCCGCGCGCGATGCCGCAAAGAAGGCTATGGAAGCAAAGCGCAAGTCTGCGGCGGACGGCGCCGGACTTCCCGGAAAACTCGCGGACTGCTACGAAAAGGATACAGCAAGGACAGAAATATATATCGTCGAGGGAGATTCCGCGGGAGGCTCCGCAAAGCAGGGCAGGAACAGCGCATTCCAGGCTATCCTGCCGCTGTGGGGCAAGATGCTGAACGTCGAAAAATCCCGTGCGGACAAGGTATATAACAACGACAAGCTGTCGCCGGTGGTCAAGGCTCTCGGCACAGGTATAGGAGAAGATTTCGATATATCCAAGCTCCGCTACGGGCGTATAGTCGTAATGGCGGATGCCGATGTAGATGGTGCGCATATCCGCACCCTGCTGCTCACATTCTTCTTCCGATTTATGAGGCCGCTGATCGAGGAAGGTCACGTTTACCTCGCGCAGCCGCCGCTGTTCAAGGTGTCGCGCGGAAAACAGGTCAGATACGCGTTCTCCGACGAGGAGCGCGACGCGTATATCAGCGAGCTTTCGGGCGAAAAGGACGCAAAGGTCGATGTGCAGCGCTACAAAGGTCTGGGTGAAATGGACCCCGATCAGCTCTGGGAGACCACAATGGATCCCGAAAGAAGGACCATGATCCGTGTAAGCATGGAGGACGCGGCAAAGGCGGATATGATATTCTCCATACTCATGGGCGACAAGGTGGAGCCGAGACGTGAATTCATCGAAACAAACGCACGGTTCGTCGAAAACCTCGACATTTAAGGTATTTTTATGAACTCCGAAGAAAATAACGAAAAGCAGATAGAGAAGCTCGCACGCATGGAGCGGATCTATGCAGATGAGAAGAAGCATGACTCGGTCATCGATCAGATAAAGGACGAGGACGAGGATATCTGCGCCACGGCGAGAAAATTCTTCAAATGGGCGCTGCTCATAGTGTGGGCGGCGTGCGCGGTCACGCTGGTGACAGGCGGGGATTTCTCGATCTCGGCGGGCGCTATGCTGATAACGGCGGGCGTTTACGCGGCACTCTGCATAACCAAATTTTTGCAGGAAGGCAAGAAAGGCGATGTGGTCGTATCGGCTGTTGTCGCAGTTGCGACGATATCACTCGGTATCCTCCTGCTTGTGAGCAATACGGGATTTTAAGCTATGAGCAGTGAGATTTTAAAGGTAAGATTTGACAATGCCCCCGCAGAGATAGAAGCGGCATACAAAGCGTTTCACGACAAGTACACTCTTCGCCGGAAGATCATCTACTCGGTGATCTATCTGATAGTGATAGTGCTTGCCGCCGATCTGATAATACGCAACCCCACATCTCCTATGGGCTATATAGCGGGCGGGCTTTCCCTCGGCATACTGGTATTCAACTGGGTGAAGCCTGTACTTATCCGTAAGAAGATGATGCAGGGAATGGCGGATCTTGGCACGGACGAAACATACAATATGACGCTGTTCGATGACAGGATCGAGATCGAGACGGAGGTGACCCCTGCCGATGCTCAGACCGAGACGGTAGCGATAACCGCTCACGGCGTATTTCCCGTGGAAGAGGGCAGCGATGCGGCAAAAGAACTTGCCGAACGCCCCGAACTCCTGAAAGACGAAACTCAGATAGCCAAAACAGTTTACCGTCTTGCGGAGACTGAGATATTTATGGCGGACCGCAAGGATCTGCTTCTCATCTTCGTCAACCGCTCCTATATCCACGCGGTCCCGAAGCGCTGTCTCGGGGACAAGGAGATCCTTGATTTCAAGGCATACTTTGAGGAAAAGGGTCTCTGTTAGCGTGCGGGAAAGGCGAACCGCTTTGTCTTGCAACAGGTGCAGATAAATAACGGATTTAAATGCGCAGCATATAAAAGTTTTTTGAAAGGGGGTCCGGGGGGAAACTTTTTTTCAAAAAAGTTTCCCCTCGGTCTCAAGCGCAGCGACCCTATCGCCGCAAGGCGACGGCTCAAGCGCAGCGACCTATCGCCGCAAGGTGACAAAAATAAGTAAAGGAAACAAATTCCAATGGAACAGAACTATGTGGAGTCGATCCACCCGAATGAAAAACTGTATGAAGTAGATGTTGTGAAAGAGGTGCGCAAGTCGTTCCTTGACTACTCGATGTCGGTAATCGTTTCGAGAGCGCTGCCGGACGTGAGAGACGGTCTGAAACCCGTTCACAGGCGTATCATATACACTATGAATGACGCGGGCAACACCTCGGACAAGCCGTACCGCAAGTGCGCTTACACCGTCGGAGAAGTGCTCGGTAAGTACCACCCCCACGGTGACGCTTCCGTATATGACGCTATGGTGCGTCTCGCACAGGATTTCTCACTGCGCTACCCTATGGTGGACGGTCACGGAAACTTCGGTTCCGTGGACGGAGACCCGCCGGCTGCTTACCGTTATACCGAGGCGAGACTTGCAAAGATCGCGAATGAAATGCTCGCGGACATCAACAAGGATACAGTCGATTTCGGTACAAACTACGATGACAAGCTCAAAGAACCGAAGGTGCTTCCTTCGCGTTTCCCGAATCTGCTGGTAAACGGCAGTATCGGTATAGCTGTCGGTATGGCGACAAATATACCTCCGCACAATCTCTGCGAGGTCATTGACGCTATCGACCTCCTTATAGACAACCCCGACGCAGGACCGGAAAGCATAATGAGCTGCATCAAGGGACCGGATTTCCCCACCGGCGGCATCATCATGGGCTATTCGGGCATACGCTCCGCATACTATACCGGCCGCGGCAAGATAACCCTTCGCGGCAGAGCCGAGATAGTAGAGGAAAAGACCCATACAAGGATAGTCATTACCGAGATACCTTATATGGTCAACAAGACACGCCTGCTGGAATCTATCGGTGAACTCATGCGCGACAAGCGTATCGAGGGCATATCAACCCTGCGCGATGAATCCGACAGAACAGGTATGAAGATAGTCCTTGAGCTGAAGCGTGAAGCAAACGCGAATGTGGTGCTGAACAAGCTCTACACCTATACACAGCTCCAGGATACCGTAGGCGTTATCATGCTCGCACTGGTGAACGGTGAGCCGAAAGTCCTTCCGCTTAAAGATATGCTCACCAATTACCTCGATTTCCAGGTAGAGGTTATCGAGCGCAGGACACGCTTCGACCTCGAAAGAGCACGCAACCGCGCACATCTCCTGCAAGGCTTCATGCTCGCTATAGACAATATCGACGAGGTCATAGCAATACTCCGCTCCAGCAAGACGGTACAGGAGGGCAAGGAACGCCTTATGGAACGCTTCAAAGAGGCAGACCTGAGCCAGCTCCTCACCCGCGCAATGGACGAGCAGTACAAGAACATAGTTTTCGAGCATGAGACAGGACTTTCCGAAGCACAGGCGGACGCTATCGTACAGATGCGCCTTGCACAGCTCACAGGGCTCGAAAAAGAAAAAATAGAAGAAGAACTCGCGGATATAATGGGCAAGATAGGCGGATTTATGGAGATACTTTCCGATAAGGCAAAGGTCTATGGCGTTATCCGCGATGAGCTTGAAGTTATCAAGAAAAAATACGGTGACGAGCGCCGTACCTCGATCGAGCAGGTAAGCGGCGAGGTGGATATCGAAGACCTTATCCCCGTGGAGGAATGTGTCCTCACATACACCAATCTCGGCTACTTAAAGCGCCAGCCGGTAGAAGTCTATAATCTCCAGAGACGCGGCGGCAAGGGCGTTTCCGGAATAAAGCAGCGTGATGAGGATTTCGTGGAGAATGTATTCATATCCTCCTCCCATGACAATCTGCTGTTCGTTACAAACAAGGGCAATATGCACAAGATAAAGTGCTTTGAAGTTCCCGAGGGTTCCCGTCAGAGCAGAGGAACAAATATCGTCAACCTCGTGCAGTTCGAAGAGGGCGAGAAAGTCGCCGCGATAATGAAATCCTCCGATTTTGCGGATAATAAGGTGTTTATCTGCATAACAAAACTCGGCAGGATAAAGCGCACCCCGCTGTCGGCATTCAAAAATATCCGCAAAAAGGGACTCCGCGCTATCACACTTGCGGATAATGACGAGATAGCGGCAGCATACATCACCGAAGGTGACTCGGGAGTTCTTGTGGCTACCCATAACGGCAGAGCGCTGTGCTTCATGGAAGACACTGTACGTCTCATGGGAAGAACTGCGGGAGGCATCCGCGCTATAAGACTGCGTGATGGCGATTTCGTTGTAGGCGCCACCAAGATATACAGCGAGGATATGACTATCCTTACCGTTACCGACAAGGGCTACGGCAGACGCTCGTCCCTGTTCAGGCTTAACAGTGACGGTACCCGTAAGACCAATGACAAGGGTGAGTATGAGTACAACTACCCTGTCAAGAACCGCGGCGGCATAGGTGTGCTCAACTACCGCGCCAACGATGTCAAAGGTCATGTCTGCGGGATACGCGCTCTCGGGGCGGACGATGATGTTATACTTATCAGCTCGGACGGCGTAATTATCCGTATCAGAGCCAATGACATAAATCTGCTGAACCGTCCCGCAAACGGTGTGCGCGTTATGAAGCTTTCCGGTGACAATATGGTGGTGTCATTCACCAGAACGGAACATGACGACAGCGAGCAGACAGCCGAGATAGAAAAACCCGCAGAGGAAGATCTCGTTGACAACGATACGGACGACGCGGAGGAAGATGAGATCCCGGCAGACGATGCCGACGATACGGACGATACGGACGAGACAGCCGAGAACGGCGACGATACGGAGTGATCGGCGTGATATAACAGAGCAGAAAACCTGTCGGTTCAGACTGAACCGGCAGGTTTTTTATAAATTGCCGCTTTTTACAGGTACAGCCCCTGCGGAAGAGTTCTTTTACCGGTCGGTCATGTCCGCCTCGATGTCCTCCGCCCACGAACGATCGACCGCCGCTCCGCAGCGCATAGCCATGAGGGGTTCGCAGAGAGTCTCGAACACCTTTCTGGTGCCTTTGGAGTCCGCACGGTAATTGGCTGCTCTGTCCGCGCCGATCCCGACTTTTGCGGCGACCGAGACAGCGTCGATGTTTGCGCCTATGAACATGAACTCCCAGCCGTCCTTCTCCTTGCGCTTCTCGATCATCTTCTTCACCTTGTCGTAGTCGTATTTATGGCTTGCATTTTCCATGCCGTCGGTGGTGATGACGAAGATCGTGTGTTCCGGGACGTCCTCGGGGCGCGCGTATTTGTGGATATTGCGGATATGCTTTATCGCGTCGCCTATTGCGTCAAGGAGCGCGGTGCAGCCCTGCGGGAGATAGTCCTTGTCGGTAAGAGCCGGGATATCCGAGATATCCTCGCGGTCGTGGATAACGGTACTTGTATCACTGAACAGAACAGTGGAAACATAGGCTTTGCCGGCTTCTTTCTTCTGCTTTGCGATCATGGAGTTGAATCCCCCGGTCGTGTCCGCTTCAAGTCCGCTCATGGAACCGCTTCTGTCAAGAATGAATACCATTTCTGTGATGTTGTTGTTTGTCTTTGTCATTGTAGTTTCCTCCTTGTGTTTTGTGGTGTTGTTTACCTTGTACCTGTATAATACCACATTCCCGGAGTGAAAAGGTCGCCTGAAATGCGACAATTTTTTCTTTACATTTATATGATAAAATGTTATAATATATATATCAATTAATTTTCATGTATCTTACGGAGGCTGCTATGTTCAGAATTGCACCGGTATTCAGCGACAGAATGGTATTGCAGAAAGGAAAAAATATAAGCGTGTTCGGCACCGGCGAGGACGGCGCACGGGTCACGGTGGAGTTCCGGGGATCTACCGCGGATACCGTGGTAAATGGCGGAAAGTGGCTTGCGGTGCTTCCCGCGCAGCCGGATTATGCCGGGGGACTTGAAATGACCGTGACAAGCGGAGAATATACCCGGAAGTTCACCGATATAGCGCTCGGAGAAGTGTGGCTGGCGGGCGGGCAGTCAAATATGGAGTATGAGCTGCGGAACTGCACCACCGGAGCGCAGCACCTTGAGAATGACAACCCCGATGTGCGCTTCTATTATACACCTAAGATAAACAGCCTTGAGCCGGATTACGACGCGGTGATGACAAATACCGGCTGGAGCAGGTTTGAGGGCGAGTCCCCGAAATACTGGTCGGCAGTGGGATATATATTCGCAAAGGAGCTTTCCGAAAGGCTGGGCTGCACCGTGGGCGTCATCGGGTGCAACTGGGGCGGCACGAAAGCAAGTCACTGGATGAGCGAAGAGAGCCTGAAAAGTGATTCTGATATGCGGTTCGACTATGACAAGTACCTTGCCGCCTGTGAGGGCAGGACGGAAGAGGAGCTTACCGCCATATACCGTGAGTACGAAGCCTACGACAAGGCATGGAACAAGCGTAAGGAGGACTATTACATAAATACCCCGGACGCAAGCTGGGACGAGTGTCTGAAGCTCTGCGGGGAATGCAGGTACCCGGGTCCGCCCGTTCCCCTGAATCCCATGTGTCCCACAGCGCTGTACCGCAGTATGATAAAGGCGGTATGCCCCTATACACTGGCGGGATTTGCCTACTATCAGGGCGAGAGCGACGACGACAATCCGTGGGCTTACTACAAGCTTCTGCGGGGGCTGATCGATCTCTGGCGTACCGACTGGGGCGACAGCGGACTGCCTTTCCTTATCGTGCAGCTTCCCATGCACCTGTACAGCGGCGATACCGACCGTAAGAACTGGTGCCTTATCCGTGAGGCACAGGACAAGGTTTATCGCACAGTACGCAATACCGGACTTGCGGTCATCATCGACTGCGGTGAGTTCAACGAGATACACCCCCATGACAAGGAGCAGGTAGGACACAGGTTGTGTTTACAGGCATTGTACAATGTTTACGGCGATAAGAACGAGTCGTACAATGCGCCTATGTTTGATTCGGCGCTGCCGGAAAACGGCGGTATAACGGTGAAGGTGCGCACCTCCACGCCGCTTGTGAAGCGTACAGGCGCGACAGGCTTTGAGATCGCGGGCGCGGACGGAAAATTCCTGCCGGCAGAGTGCAGACTGAACGGGGACAGGATATCCGTGTACTCGCCGGAGGTTGCGGCTCCGCTGCACGTCCGGTATCTCTGGACGAACTATTCGGCGGATATTCCGATATACAATGAGGCGGGACTGCCGCTCGCGCCGTTCCGTACCTGACAATTAGAAATTTTTTCAAATAATAATCCGTTCGTTTATGCAGAAAATAACGTTGTTCGGATAATCGAACAAAAGCAGTTATGATCTGTGACGAACGGAGGATCATTATGAAAAGAAAGATTACGGCTATTATAGCGGCCGCATTTATGGCGACGCTCATGGGAGCTTCCGCAGGTGCGCAGGGACCCGTTGAGCAGATCGGCGACGGTGCGGGCGATATCATAGAGAACGCGGGCGACGCGATAGGCGATGCCGCTGACGGAGTCGGTGACGCTGCAAACGACGTGCTTGACGGTGCGGGAAACGCCGTCGATGAGATCACCGGCGGCGATGATGACACAGTTGTCAGCCCCGCCGACGGTGACGGTATCGGCATCACGGCAGCAGACGACGATCTTGCCGAGATCACCGATGACGATGATACCGCCGATATTGCCGACGATGATGATGTGAACGACCGCGGCAAGATCGCGGAGGCAGAGCTGTACAACGACAACTCGAATGACGGCAACCCCTCCACGGGTGTCCTGCCTTTCATGACAGCAGGTCTTGTAGCGGTGAGCGCCGCAGGCGTTGCCTACCTTACCAAGAAACGCAATACAGAAAACGGACAGTAATACCGGCCCGCCGCTCGTAAGGAACGGCGGGTCTTTCTCATATACGCTTATGTAATGCAGCAGATATTGACATCTTACGGACTTTCCGTTATAATAATGAAGTAAATAAAATGCAGGGAGAACGGACAGATTGAGACAGATAATGACGATAAATGTAAGGACATACGAGGCACGGACAGTGTCGGGAAAGAACGGTACAATAGTTATGATACCGTTCTCCGCGCATACGCAGGGCGAACTGTTTACCGGCAGCACTCCGGAAAACGGATATGATACGCAGCGCATCACGCCGGACGGGAAATTGCGGCTGTCGGCAAGGTATATGCTCGTCGGAAAGGACGCTGCGGGAAATCCGTGCAGCGTCTTTATCGAGAACAACGGCAGCTCTCTCGACAGCTGCAAGCCTGAAATACATACCGACAGCCCGGAACTCGTGTTTCTGGAGACAGCGGATCTTTCCGCCCGGGTCGAACCCTGCGCGGACGGCGTTACGGTGAAGATATTCTGCGAACAGTGAGGACAGGTAGAAAAATGAAAAAGAAAAACTTACGTGCGGACGTATATGACTATGTGAAGAAACAGTACGGCAGCGAGCCGGAATATCTCTGGGCGCGCTATCCGGGATATGCGGTGTTCAGGCATACGGACAACAACAAATGGTACTGCATAGTTATGAATGTGAAGCGGGAAAAGCTGGGGCTTCCCGGCGGCGACGAGTTCGCGGACGTGCTTAACGTGAAACTGAACGACCCTCTGCTTGCGGATATGCTGGTGCGGGAAAAGGGATTTCTGCCGGGGTATCATATAAGCCGGGGCTGCTGGGTGTCCGTACTGCTTGACGGGACTGTTCCGATGAAACGGATAACCGCATTGATAGATACAAGCTACAAAGTTACCGCTTCGGCGGCAAAGAAGCATCAGATACGTCCGCCGAAAGAATGGGTGATCCCGTCAAATCCGAAGTATTATGACATAGTCCGCGCCTTTGACAGCAGCGACACCATTGAATGGAAACAGGGAAAGGGCATAAGGAAGGGCGACACGGTCTATATGTATGTGGGTGCGCCCGTATCGGCGATACTGTATAAATGTGCCGTCATCGAAACGGATATACCGTATGATTATCGCGTGAAAGACCTGACGATCACGGCGCTTATGAAAATACAGCTCCTGAGACGCTATCCTCCGGACAGGTTCACTTTCGGAGTGCTGAATGATGAGTACGGGATCTTCGCCGTAAGGGGACCGCGCGGCATACCCGATTCACTGAGCGCGGCTCTGAACGGCACACAGACGGTGTGATACGTTCAGACAATGAAAATATATCGGAATAAAGGAAGAAAATGAAAATTCTGAACAATATATCTGCGCCGGACAAGAACGCCGCGGCAGCCGCAAAAGCCCGCTGGGACAGCATAGCGAAGCCACTCGGCAGTCTCGGACTTTTTGAGGACGCAGTGTGCAGGCTCGCGGCGGTGCAGGGTACGGATATGCCCGATATATCCCGCCGTGCCGTGATAGTGATGTGCGCTGATAACGGGGTAGTCTGTGAGGGAGTCACTCAGTCGGACAGCAGCGTGACCGCGCTTTGTACGGACGAGATAGTGTCGGGGCATTCAAGCGTGAATGTCATAGCGGCAGCCGTGAACGCACAGGTGGAAGCCGTAGATATCGGAGTTGCCGCCGATACCTCCGCACGTAACCGCAAGATCGCCTGCGGAACGCGGAATATAGCGGCGGGTGCGGCAATGAGCGCCGAAGAAGCGGAAGCAGCTATAAATACCGGCATAGAGCTTGTGAAAGAACACAAGGAGCGCGGAACGCAGATAATAGTCACCGGGGAAATGGGGATAGGCAATACCACCACAGCGGCGGCGCTCACATCTGTGCTGCTGGGACTGCCGCCCCGCGATGTGACAGGCAGGGGCGCGGGGCTCGACGATGTGCGTCTTGCACGGAAGATTGAAGTGATAGAGCGTGCGATAGCGCTGAACGCGCCGGACAGAAAAAAGCCCGCAGAGCTTCTTGCGAAACTCGGCGGATTTGATATAGCCGGAATGACGGGGCTTTTCCTCGGCGGTGCGTTATATCATATACCCGTGGTTATAGACGGTGTTATCTCCGCGGCAGCCGCAGCGGTCGCGGCAGCTCTGGCACCGCAGTCCGCGGGATATATGCTTGCCAGCCATTGTTCCTCCGAGCCTGCCGGAAGACTGCTGCTGGACAGTCTTGGACTGAAAGCTCCGATACAGGCGGAGATGCGGCTCGGGGAAGGTACGGGCGGACTGATGCTGCTCCCGCTTCTGGACTGTGCGCTGAGCGTTTACCGCAGGGCGCATACATTTGACGGCATAGAACTTGAAAGGTACATACCGCTGTGACAACACTTATAACAGGCGGCTCGAAGTGCGGGAAATCCCGTCTTGCGGAGAGTCTGCTGGACAATTACACGGAAAACAAGATATACATAGCGACAATGCAGCCCTACGGCGAAGAAGCTCATGCAGCAATAGAACGGCACCGGAAGATACGGGCGGGCAGGGGTTTTGAAACGATAGAAAAATACACCGGACTGGACGAACTGGAACTGCCGGAAAACTGTGCGGTATTGCTGGAATGTCTGGGAAATCTCTGTGCGAATGAAATGTTCCCGGATAACGGCATTGTTACAGATCCCACAGAGCGGGTAATGCGGGGTATTGAGCATCTGCACCGTGTTGCGGGAACGCTGGTGATAGTCACCAATAATGTCGGCTCGGACGGTATTGATTACAGTCCGGAGACCAACGGATACATAGAGGCAATGGGAAGGCTGAACGTACTTGCCGCCGCGCTCGCGGACAATGTGGCAGAGTGCGTTTATGGGATCCCCGTTATTCTGAAAGGTGAATTATGATATTTCTGAGGTCACTTGCGAGTGCGTTTCTGATGTACTCGCGCATACCCATGCCGGGGGTGGAATGGAAAGAGGAAAACAGACGGTATTCACTGTGCTTTTTTCCGCTGATCGGCGCGGTCATAGGAGCGCTGCTGCTGCTGTGGCAGCGGGTCTGCCATGCCGCGGGCATCGGCAGCGCGGTAAACGCTGCGGTGTGTGTCCTTATACCGGTGATAGTTACAGGCGGCATACATATCGACGGTTTCTGTGATACCACCGACGCGATATCATCATACTCGGACAGACAGAAACGCCTTGAAATAATGAAGGACCCGCACATCGGCTCTTTTGCCGTTATAGGTCTGTGCGGAATGTTTATATTGCAGTTCGGACTGTTCTGCGAGATAAAGAACTGTTTCGCTGCCGCTGTGGGGTATGTGCTTTCCCGGTCGCTGAGCGGGCTTGCTGCGGTGACATTCCGATCGGCAAAAAGCGGGGGAGCATTGCAGAATTTCGTGAAGCCCGCTCACAAAGCGGTGACGGTGTCTGTGCTTGCGGTCATAGTGCTGCTGTGCGCGGCTGCGGTGATATTCCTCTCCGGTGCGCCGAACATCGGGGTCATCGTATGTGCGGCGGCGGCTCTCAGCTTTGTTTTTTACAGATTTTTCTCATACAGGAATTTCGGAGGTATAACAGGCGACACAGAGGGCTGGTTCCTCCAGATCACAGAAACGGCGATACTCGCAGCGGTGTATATTGCAGAAAGACTTGAGGTGTTGACAGCATTATTATGGTAATGATAACAGGCGGAGCGTTCCAGGGAAAGACGGATTACGCGAAGAAGCGGTTTTCCCTGTCGGACGGCGATATCGCGGACGGCGGGAGCTGTGAGCTGTCCGCGCTGAAAAAGGCAAAATACGTGAAGCATTATGAACTTGCGGTAAAGCGGCTGTCGGAAAGCGGTGAAGACCCGCTGAAATTCACGCGGGAAACCGAATTTGAAGTTGTAATTGTCAATGAGATAGGCAGCGGCATAATACCGCTTGAAAAGAGCGAGCGGGTATGGCGGGAGATGACCGGACGTGCGGGGTGTATCCTCGCCTCCCGTGCGGAGGAAGTTGTCCGCGTCTGCTGCGGTATCCCGGAGGTGATAAAGTGAAGATAAATCTCATACGCCACGGAAAGATTGCGGGAAATATCGAAAAGCGCTTTATCGGGCGCACCGATCAGCCCCTTTGTGAAGAGGGCATAGCGGAGCTTGCGGGGATAGTGTACCCCGCGTGTGATATTGTTGTTTCAAGCCCCATGCTGCGCTGTTTGCAGACAGCCGGTATAATATACCCGGATAAGAAACCGCTGGTTTATGACGAACTGAGGGAATGTGATTTCGGTATATTCGAGGGAAAGTGCCATGCGGAAATGGACGGGGATCCGGTCTATATGAAGTGGATAGCCAATAACGGAATGACCGCTCCGCCGGAAGGCGAAGATGTTGACGGGTTCCGCGAACGCTGTGTGCGGGGATTCCTGCGTGCGGTCGGTGAAAACGGGAACTGCGGCACAATATCGCTGATCGCTCACGGCGGCACAATAATGTCGATAATGGAGAGGTTCGCGGTGCCTCATAAGGAATTCTATGAATATATCACAGAGAACGGTCACGGCTTTATGACAGAATATGACGGCGAAAAAACAGAGATCAGGGGAGCGATATGAATTTCCTGATACCGGTACTGCCGCTTGTGACAGGGTTCCTGCTGGACTGCCTGCTCGGTGATCCTTACAGTCTGCCGCACCCGATACGGCTCATCGGACGGCTCATATCTGCGCTTGAGAAATTTGTGCGGGCGCATTTCAGAAACCTCACCGCGGGGGGCGTATTTCTTGCGGTGACTGTTCTTCTGCTGTCCGCCGGGACGGCATGGGGACTGCTGTTCCTTTGTTATACGGTCAATGTGTGGCTCGGTGTGGCTGCGGAGAGCATACTCTGCTATTATATGCTGGCCGCGAAGTGCCTGCGTGACGAGAGTATGAAAGTGTATCATGCTTTCAGGGAGCATGACACGGAAAAAGCCCGCAAAGCCGTTTCCATGATAGTCGGACGTGATACGGCGGTCCTTGACGAAAGCGGGATAATACGTGCGGCAGTGGAGACTGTGGCGGAGAATACCTCGGACGGCGTGACCGCTCCGATCATCTTTATGGCACTGTTCGGAGCCGTGGGCGGCGTATTCTACAAGGCGGCGAACACCATGGATTCCATGATAGGCTATAATAACGAAAAATACGGCAGGATCGGGAAATTCGCCGCAAAGTCAGACGATGTGCTGAATTATATCCCGTCCAGACTCACAGCTCTGATGATGATATTATCGTCATTCCTCCTCGGTCTTGACGGCAAAAACGCTTTTAAGATATGGAAGCGCGACAGACGGAAGCACGCAAGCCCCAACTCCGCACAGACGGAGTCGGTGTGCGCGGGTGCGCTCGATGTGCGCCTTGCGGGGGACGCGTACTACTTCGGAGAGCTTCACAAAAAGGAGTACATCGGCGACGATATACGACCGATAGAGAACGAGGACATACCCCGTGCGAACAGACTCATGTATCTTACTTCGGTGATAATTCTTGTGCTGGCGGCGATGCTGCGGGCGTTGATATGCGGGGTGATCTCTGCATGAATGACATACACGGCGGAAATATCAGCGGGAGAAAAATACTGTACGATTTCTCCGCAAATCTTAATCCCCTCGGAATGCCGGAGAGCGTGAAAAAAGCCGCCGTCTCCGCAATATCCGGAAGTGACCGCTACCCGGACCCGTACTGCCGGGAACTTATCGGTAAACTTTCCCGGTATGAAGATCTCCCGGCGGAAAACATCGTCTGCGGCAATGGGGCGGACGATCTCATCTACCGGACAATACACGCCCTGAGCCCCAAGAATGCACTGATAGCCGCTCCGACATTTTCGGAGTACGGAAAAGCGCTTTCGGAAGCAGGCTGCGTGATCGGTGAATACCCGCCGGAACACATCTGTGAAGCGCCTTCGGACAGCACGGATATGATAATACTCTGCAATCCGAACAATCCGACCGGCAGACTGTATGACCGGGAATCGCTGAAAATTCTGTGTGAAAAATGCATAGAGACAGGTGCGGTATTCCTGTGTGACGAATGTTTCATAGACCTTTGCGGGAATGCGGAAACGCGCAGTGTCAGACCGTTTATGAATAAGAATGTCATTATTCTCAAAGCGTTCACGAAGACATACGCTATGGCAGGGCTGCGGCTGGGGTACGCACTTTTCGGAAACACGGAGCTTGCCGGCAGAGTGCGCGGCTCGGGACAGTTCTGGAGCGTGTCCGTGCCTGCGCAGGCTGCGGGAACAGCGGCGCTTGACGAGAAGGAGTATCTGAAAAGCGCTGTCTCTCTCATTTCGGACGAACGCGGATATCTCGCCGGAATGCTCGCCGCGCACGGTTTTGATGTGATCCCGTCGGACGCGAATTTCATACTGTTCCGGTGCGGTATCCCCCTTGACGAATTGCTTCTTGAAAAGGGTATCCTTATCCGGAACTGTTCAAATTACTCCGGACTGGAGCAGGGCTGGTTCCGTATAGCTGTCCGCACCCATGCGGAAAATGAGGTTCTTGCCGCGGCAATAGATGAAATAACAAATAAGCGATGACCGTTCTGCGATCATCGCTTCATTTTTTATGGGGTCGTCCCTGTTGCTTCATATAAGTCTCCGCAGACGGCTGCTGCGTTCATCGGACTTATCTGTGATGTCCGCCGCCGCCGTGACGCCCGCCGGAAGAGGAATGGTGTGTGGAGCTGTGACCGCTGTGACTGCGGCCGCTGCTGTGGGACGAGGAACTGCGCGGGGCGTAGCTCCGGTGGGTCACGTTGCCGGTAAATCTGTCGGTACGGGTCGAGAAGTAAAGGGAGTCTTTAAGGGTGTAGCCGCGTGTCTCCGGCTTTTCGATCTGATAGTTCTTCGAGAAGCAAGCATACAGGCAGACAGCGACTATCATAGCTCCGAATCCGGTGAACATGAAGCTGGAGAAGAAGTCGCCGAGTACGTAATCGATATCAACTTCCCTGCCGAGTACCTCCTGCTGGTTGTTCACCTTGCCGGCATCGTAGTATTTTCCGACGTCGTCGATGAACGTGATCGCCACGCCGAAATAATCATTGTCGGCAAAACACCTGTCCATGTCGTCCCACATATTGTCTATGCGGTAGTCGCTGAAATAGTTGATGCAGGCACCGCTGGTCGATATGCGGTCATACTTGTTGTCGAAGTTTATGAAGAGAAGTATGCCGTCGGTATTCATGCCGCAGATTTCTTCGTATTTGAGGTCTGCGAAATCGGTGACACCGTAGTCGGATTTGTCGGATCCTACATTGTCCGAGGTGAATACGACTATGTTGAATCCGGTCTTTTCCGCGGTTTCCTCAGCCTCACTCAGAATGAGACTGCGCTCATCGGAGGTGAATGCCTGTGCGTCGTCGATCACCCATGCGCCTGCTTTTTTCGCCGCGCAAGCGGGTACGCACAGCATGACCGCGCAGATTATCGCGGAGGCGAATATGCATATCAGTCTTTTCATGCCGCACCTCCCAGAAACGCCAGGATCAGCGAGAGCACGAGAGCTGCGAGGAACGGGAGACATACCGCGAACAGGAACAGCTTGCCCTTGTTCATCGGGATCATTCCGCCGAATTTTCCGGTCTGTCCGTTCATTGCGTAGTAGTACATTCTGTCCTTGTATTTGTAGGACATGAACCATACCGGGAGCATTACGTGCTGCCAGTTGATATTGTTCACGGCGAAATATTTGGAGCCGATATTAACACTTCCGTAGCCTTTGATGCTGTCTCTGAACACTTTTTCGGTAGCTTCGAGCACCCGGTTGTTGATTCGGGGGAATACCATGTCCTTAGGCACATCGTAACGCTGTGCGCTGTGACCGGAAAGGTATGACATATCAAATTCCACGAGCTTTGTATAGTCGAATGGCTCGATGCTGTCCATCAGTGCATCGTCGGCGCTGGAAGAACCGTCTGCCGGCACGCCCTGATAGATGATGCTTCCTTCGCGGCAGATATCGTATTTTGCCTCGGTGGTGATTATGAAATCACCTTTTCGTACTCTGGATACCGTATTGGAAGCGACGGCGCTCATTCTGCCTTCGACGCTGCAATCCGCCAGCCAGAACGGGATATAGATGCCCTGTAATTTTGAGATGGCTTCCTCACTTCCGAAGCCCTTTGCCATGAAGAATTTCTTCTTGTTCGTCCATGCGCGGAACTGTGCTACCGCGTCGTCGCGTGTTTTGGTGAACGGGATTATCTTGTCCGGCCGGTACTCGCCCGCAAGTCTGCCGGACAGCACGACCGTACTGTGGCAGTAGGCGCACTCCGATGATGCCGAAAGCTCCGAGTCGGTGATTATGGCGGCTCCGCAGCCCGGACAGAGATACAGTATATTTTCTTCTCCGAATTTCTTCTGCTTTTCGTAAAGTTCGGATTCCTCAGGGCTTATTTTTTCCGTATGCCCCTCAAGAGGAGCATCGAGAGTCTCTTTTGTGTAGTGCGATCCGCAATAGACGCACCCGAAATCCTGCGTTTCGGTAGTATAGGCGAGCGGTGCGCCGCATGACGGGCATTTGTAAGCGACTATGCCGTTGTCCATTTTCCCCTCCGTTATGTCAGTGGTGTCACACTTCAATCAATAATGTTGCGTTTGGTTATTTCCTTGTAGAGCTTGAAATCCACTTTTCTGAGCATTTCGAGAATAGCCGATTCTATATCTCTTTCAAGTCCGATGCTCTTTATCCGCTTTTCGACGATATTTTCCCGCGGCTCATACCTGCTGTGCTTCATCACTCTGTACGGGCGGAACATGACTCCGGTTTCGGTATCGTACACAGCGGTCATGACTTCGCGGTCGGTGTCCGCGAGGTTTGCAAGCCCGGTGGGGAGCATTCCGAAAATATCGGTGAACAGCAGGCTCGCCACACATATCCCTTTCACGACATCGGTCTTTATGACGGTCCTGCGGGTGATATTCACATTTATGAGGTACTGCTCAAGTGCAGTATAGAAATACCCGCGTCCGAAGGACAGTGTGAGCATCGACGCCCCGGCGTCCGCGGCAGTCACCGCGTCGGCAGACCCGGTCATCATAGTGTTAAGGGGGCAGATATCCACCGGAGTGAAATAGTTGTTCCTGCACCACCTTATGAGGGATTCGACCCCGTCGCCCATTACTCCTGTGAGCCTTACCGCCGCGATACGGCGTATAAAGGTGAAGCGGCGCAGATAGAGCAGTATCGCCTGCGCGCTGTATTCGTCGGCGTTCACTTCGAGTATGACCGGCTGATCGTCGGGGACTTTTTCTATCCAGCCGGCGAACGCGAAAGGTATCGTTACATACGCGAACTTCATCACAGCGCAGAATCCGAGGTCAAAGGAACTGCGGACATTGAGGATATATTTTTCGGAATAGTCCTCCGCGTCCAGCAGCTTTGCGGTCGCCGCATTCATCTCGATGTAGTCGGTCCCGCACGCGAACACGGCTTTCGTGTACGCTTCCAGTTCTGCTTTTGTGACATGTTCCTCGTTATATTTTATGTAGGACAGCGTCCTGTCCGTTATGGCAGTTCTCAAAAAAATTCTCCTTCTGTAAAAAGATACATTGTTATTATATCATAGCCGCACCCATATTTCAAGTGATTTTTTCAAGAAAAAAATGGCTTAATTCATAAAATTCCATTGCATTGACTAAAAAAATGTGATATAATATTCTATATTTGAATTTAAGGCAGATTCCGACAGGGAAAGAGTTACTATGAAAAAAAGAATGTTTGCTGTACTGCTCGGCGCGGTGATGCTTCTCACCGGCTGCAATGCGCAGGCCGTGGAAGCCGAGATAAAGATACCTATACTGGACGGGGATTCCTCAAAAAGCTACCGGACCGCAGAGGTACAGCTTTTTGATATCGAGAATGAGATGACTACTGGCGCGGCGGTGGAGTACCCCTTTGCGGAAACGTACCCGATAGAGTACGACACCAATCTTCTCGAATACAATGTAAAGAAGGGCGATGTGCTGAAAGAGGGGGACGTTATCGCGGTGTTCGATTCGTCTGCCCTGAGTTACGATCTGCGAAATCAGCAGATAGCGGCAGACAGCGCATATTCCGCTTACGCCGCGTCGGGAAGTACGGCGGCAAGGCTCGAATATGAGCAGCAGGCCGAACTTCTCAGGCTCGTGCAGTACCATATCGACGAATATACGATAAAAGCGCCGTATGACTGTGTGGTCGTGGCGGCAGAGCATTTCGAGACCGGGCAGACAGTCGCAGCGGGAACTCCGGTAGTGACAGTGGCAAAACCGGACGAAGTCTATGTAACGGTTGACCGCGACAAGGACAAATTCGCTTTCGGAATGCCTGTGAAGCTGAAATTCGGCACCAACGAGACTTACAAGGGCAAGGTGGCTATGCTGCCGGAGAGCGGCAGGGAAAAGGTGCTGATCGCGTTTGACGAGGGCGAGCTTGACCGTGCCATGGCGGAAGCAGGCAATATAATAACAGCCGGTTGGGCGACAGTGATAAACAAGGTGTTCAGCAAATACGGCGCTCTGTGCATACCCAAGGACGCTGTGATGCAGTATTCGGGCTCGACTTACTGCTACATAGAGGAAAACGGAGAACGCGCCCGCATACAGATCGAGACAGGCGAGACGGTCGGCGATCTCACGATAGTTCTCAGCGGACTTTCTGTGGGTGATGTGGTGTCATACTGATAAAAATAACAAGCGGCGGTGTCTTGTAACAGACATTGCCGCTTGTTTGTTTTTCAGTTCGCGTCTATTATATTCTGTGCGGTTTCGAGGGAATCCGTCTCGGTGATATTCTTCAGCGCACGGTTGATAGCGTTGGAACGTGTTCCCACCAGCTTTCCCAGCTCCTCGTCCGCTTTCCTGAGACGTTCTCTTGTGGAATTGAGAACCGAGTCGAAGTTGGAAAATTCCTTTTTCGCCGCTTCAAGCACTTTCTGTATCTCCGCACTCTTTTCCCGTATGCGAAGGGTCTGGAATCCCATTCTCAGGCTGCTGAGCATTGCCGCCATAGTGGAAGGTCCGGTGACGTTCACGCGGTATCTGCGCTGGAGCTCCTCGATCAGCCCGGGGGTGTTGACCGCTTCGGAATAAAGCCCCTCGGACGGCAGGAACATAAGAGCGAAATCTGTGGTGCGGGGCGGACAGATGTACTTGTCATGTATGCTCTTTGCTTCGTCGCGGATCGTTGCCGCAAGGCGTTTGCGGCGCTCTGAGGCTTCCTCCGTATCACCGCTGCTGACAGCGTCTATAAGGGCGGAATATGTATCTCCCGGGAATTTGGCGTCTATTGGCAGCCATACCGGACCTTCCCCCTCCGCGCCGGGCAGCTTTATTGCGAAATCCACTCTGTATGTGCCGGTTCCGGACACATTCGCCTGCTTTTCGTACTGGTCGGGGGAGAGGATCTCTTCAAGTATAGCCTCAAGCTGCACTTCTCCGAAGTTTCCTCTTGTCTTTACATTGGAAAGGACTTTTTTGAGATCGCTGATATTTCCTGCCACGCTCTGCATCTCGCCCAGTCCGCGGGATACGTTCATGAGCTGGTCATTGACGGTCTTGAATGATTCGCTGATGCGCTTGTCGAGAGATTCCTGAAGCTTTTCGCTGACCGTGCCGTTTATCTTTTCGAGGCTCCGGGAATTCTCTTCCCTGAGCTTATCCATGTTCTGATTTATTATATTCAGCTGATTTTTCTGTTCTTCCCGAAGACCTTTTCCAAGTTCGGAAAAACTGTTGGTTATGGTCTGGTTCAGAGTTTCGAGACGGCTGTTCAGAGTGTCCTGCATTTTATCCGTAACTATGCTCCGGATATTTTCAAGACCTGCCCTGTTATCCTTTTTCAGCTCGGAAACGTCCTCTCCTATCGCTTTTACGGCTGCGGCAGTGCTTTCGTTCATTGTCTTCTGTTCCGCGCCGAGCTTTCCGCCCATCAGCTCGACGTTCTGCCTGACAGTATCGGAAATGACCGAATTCTGTCTGCCGAGCTGGTCAAGCACATTCCTGCTTCCGCCGTCAAAATATTCTTTCAGCTGTCTTGTCTGGTCTTTCAGTTCTTTCCCGTCATCGGTACGGCTGTTCTTTTTTATCAGCAGTATCAGCACGACGGCAAGCAGTATGATATTGATGACACAGCAGACTATAATAATAATATCTGATATATCCATTTCCGATCGATCCCTTTCATTTATACAGCATTACAAAAGTCAGCACCAGTGACGCGGCTATCCCGATCAAAACAACGGGAGTGGTGAATATGATCCTGAATTCCTCGGCATCGGTCATCCGATCGGGCTGCCGGAACACGAACAGGTGCTTTATTACAGCGATAACGACCGCCACAGCTCCGCCGAAGAGCAGGATCCACCCCGATAATACCATAAACTCTGCCAGTGCCGCGAATATCGTGTCTGCAAGCTCGTTGCCGAAGGTTTCTGGGAGATAAGAGCTGAACCCGGCCATTATGTTATTTATCATGTGCAGAATGATCGCCGGCACCACCGAGTTCCTGCGTATAGCGACTACTGCGAGCGTAAAGCCGAACAGGAATGTGTACAGAAACTGGTCAAAATTGAAATGTCCCAGTCCGAACATAAGTGCCGATATGACCGCCGCCGCCATATCTCCGTACTTTCTCATGGGGCGCAGGAGCAGATGCCGGTACAGAAGCTCCTCACATATCGGGGCGACTATCACGCCGAATATCTCGAATATTATGAACTGCGCTGTGCTCTGGGAGATCGAGTCGGCGAATGCCATCTCCGGTCTCGGCACATCGAAGAGATCGTTCAGCGCAGTCGAGATGAATGATGTTATCAGTGCGCCTGTCCTTGCGAGACAGCCGCCGGCAAGGAAGAGTATTATCAGCTCACCGCCAGTCTTCGGGTACGGCGTAAGATATGCGGTCTCCGCAATGTCCCGTCTGAACAGAATACCGAACATCAGGAAAAGCGGTACATACGAAACGAACGAGTTGATAAAAAGATAGAAGGCATAACCGGCGTCTGTTGAGGTATCCAGTCCGGCTGTCCCGGTGACAAGCTGTATGATAATGCTGAATATTATATTCAGTACTATGCCCAGAACGATGTAGCTGAATATCATAAACAGCATTGCCGCGCCGTATTTTACGGATATATCCCTCAGAGACTTCTGCGGTGTATCCGGAACAGGATTCATGCTGTCACGCTCCTTGTATCAGCGGAGCGATAACTCCGGAGGATATTCCGAACAGAGTGTCGATTATCATTATCACAGTGATGACCGCGGGTATCGTTGTGACAAATATAAGAGTTTTTCTGCCGTTGGTAATTTCCGGGCAGACTTTCGGGACCTTGTATCTGCGTATCTGACGTATCTTCATTATCGCGGAGACAAATCCGACTATCATCAGGATAAACACGCTCACCATGAATATTCCGAACACAGCCACCCAGATCATATCTCCGTCGGGGATCTCGTCCGAATTGCCCCGGAGTATGAATTCCTGCACCCCGTTTGTGGACATCAGGAGTATCATAATTCCGCTGATCCCGTTCACCATTGCGTGTATTATCGTTGTGGAAAATATGGAGTCTGTGACATTCGCTATATAACCGAGGCAGATGCCTATGACCATAGTGTAGAAAAGCTGCTGGAAATTCGCGTGGGCAATACCGAACATAATGCCTGTTGTGAATATGGCAAAGCCGTTCCCGTAGGGTTTCAGAGCGTCCATAAGCACGCCTCTGAACACAAATTCCTCGAATACCGGAGCTATGACCACCAGCATGAAGAACATATACAGCGATGCCCCTATATCTCCCTCAAGCGCAGGTGATACGGTATTGAGCCGCCTTGTGAGATCGACGCTGCGGAAAAAGAAGAATATGATAACGAGGGTTATCACGTTCACTGTCGCCCCCGCGCCATAGACGGCAGGGAAATTTGCGACAGCGCGTGTATTGCTTTTCGGTATTTTATAATGGACTTTCAGTCCGGTCCCGTTCTTTCCGAGCCAGCCGAACATGAATGCTCCTATCACTGCCGGAGCCACCTGTAAGAACAGTCCCGACATCGTGAGCTGTATTATATATTTCGGGGTATATGAGAGGCTGTCCCCGATAGCGAGCGACACCGCGGATATGGTGTATGTACCCGCGTATCGCAGTATGAATTCTATGAGAAAGAACAGTCCGACTTTAAGGGCAGTCTTTCTGAAGTCCTTCGTGACTTCCGCCGTATCGCGGACAACGGCTGTATTTTCTTCCGGCATTTCATTCTCCTTGTTATTTATGCTTTCTTTTTGCGCTTGAAATTGTGTTCCCAGTCTTCCTTGACCACTGTTTCCGCACGCTGTATGACAAGGCTGTTTGCGGGGACCGTATCGTGCTTTGTTATGGTGGAGCCTGCCGCGGTGGTGGCGTTCTCGCCTATCTCCACGGGGGCTACAAGGTTGGTGTTGCAGCCGATGAATGCGTGGTCTCCTATTTTTGTGCGGAATTTATCCACACCGTCGTAGTTCGCGGTCACGCAGCCGCAGCCGAAATTGACACCTTTTCCCACATCGCTGTCGCCGAGGTAGGTGAGGTGTGCAACGGCGGTGTTCGTACCTATCTCGGAATTCTTGATCTCCACGAAATCACCGATCTTCACGCCTTCGTGGAGTACCGTCCCGGGGCGCAGCTGTACGAACGGTCCCGCTTTTACGCGGTCCGCGACTTTTGCTTCATAAGCCTGCACGGAATTGAGGATCACTCCGTTTCCTATTGTGCAGTTTTCTATGAGGGTGTTCGGTCCGAGTACGCAGTCCTCGCCGATAACGGTATTCCCGCGGAGTATAGTTCCGGGGAGTATGGTTGTATCTTTGCCTATTTTAACGGTCTTTTCGATAATGACCCCGTCCGTTGAGACGAATTCCACGCCCTCGTCCAGCAGCTTTCCGATGACTGCCATTTTTGCGGTTATGTTAAGTCTCAGCAGATCGCCGCGGGTTTCCGCACCGAGCAGGATATTCGGATCGGTTATCTCAAGTTCGCCGATTTTTCCGCCGTTTGCTGCAATATCGGCGACTATGTCCGCCATATTTCCGGTAAGCGGCTTTTTCAGGGCGTCGGCTCTGAACCAGTATGCCGCAAAGCCTATTGCGGTGGCGGCGTTTCCGGTGAATGTATGTTCGTTGAGGGCTGCGGCAAGGGTATCACAGTTTATGAACGGTGTATTCGCGCCGATCATCAGCACATTGCCGCTCAGCAGTTCCCCGGCGTCGCCGGTGCGGCCGAAAACGCGGAGTCCCCCCCGCCCGGACAGATAGTCTGTCAGGCATGCGGGAGCTTTTTCCGCAATTATCCCGATACGGTCATCGTCGATCCCCATACCTTTCAGGCTGTCGATCACCCAGCCGATAAGCGGTTCGCCGAGTACCTCCCACATTGCCTCCGGTCTCTTCTGATTTGTTTCTTTGCCGCTTCCGGCAAGTATCAGTGCGCTTATATTCATCATGTCATACCTTTCTTTGTCCAATATCGGCTTTTCTTCCGCATACTCTAATATTATCGCACATTTTACAAAAATAATCAATAGGTTTGGTTGATTTTAATTGAAAATTGTGCTATACTTTATTTATTATGACTATAAGGGTGGTTTTATGATAAAGGGATTTGAAAGAAAGCCGCATGAGTTCGCGGAGAGCGTCCGGAAAGCGGCGGAAAGTTCGGCTCTGCGGGAACTTGCCGACAAGGCAAGAGAAACACAGGATCCGGTATCCGCGTATGCGGCGGTGTACCTTGCCGTAAAAGAGGGGCTGGGGCTGACTCCTTTCGGGTCGCAGATAATCGCGGGCGGATATCTTGACGATGCCAATATAGTGGAGCTTGCCACGGGTGAAGGCAAGACTGTGGCGGCGGTTTTCGCGGCATATATGTCGGTCTGCCGCGGCGAGCATATCCACATTCTCACCTTCAATGACTATCTTGCGAAGCGTGACTGCGAATGGATGAAGCCTGCCTATGACCTGCTGGGAGTTAGCACGGCGTATATTACCGAAAAAACTTCGCATGAAGAGCGCAAAGCCGCTTACAAAGCAGACGTGCTTTATTCCACCGTAAAAGAGTGCGGTTTCGATTTCCTGCGGGATTTTCTCGTTTTCGACCCGGAAGACGCTGTCGGGAACGGCTATGAGCGCGTCATTGTCGATGAAGCGGACTCTCTGCTGATCGATGAAGCGAGAATACCGCTCATAGCGGCGGGGATAATGGATATCGAAAAGGACAAGGAACTGCCGGCGGTGTTTGAGTTTGCGAAAACGCTTGAGGAGGGCGACTACGATACGGACGAAGGTTCCGGAAATGCTTTCCTTACCCGTTCGGGCGAGAAGAAAGCCGAAGAGCATTTCGGTATAGAGAACATTTATTCCGGCAGTAACAACGGTCTGCTTACCCGCCTGAATGAGTGTCTCAACGCGCTTTATATGTACACCGAGGACAAGGATTATATTGTAAAGGACGGGCAGATACGCATAATCGACGCGTTTACCGGAAGAACAGCCGAAGACCGCTGCTATCCGGGATTTCTCCAGCCTGCCGTCGAGATGAAACACGGGCTTGATGTTTCCGAGCGAGGGGTCGTTATGGGAAGCATACCGATACAGTTCTTTATCCGGCAGTACAAGTCGGTTTCGGGTATGACGGGAACGGCGATGACCGCGCGGGAGGAGTTTGACGAGCTGTACGGGCTGGTCGTGAAGCACGTCGAGCCGAACACACCCTCGATACGCGAGGATCTGCCAATGGCAGTGTACTATGACGAGGACAGCAAGCTCAGAGCTGTTGTCCGTGAAGTACAGGAAGCCGGTGACAAGGGACAGCCGGTGCTTATCGGAACGGTGGATATAGCACAGTCAGAGAAGCTGTCGGAGCTGCTTGCCGAAGCGGGGATAGAACATTCGGTGCTGAACGCGAAGAACGATGAGGAAGAAGCGGAGATAATCAAGAGCGCGGGTATGCCCGGAGCTGTTACCGTATCCACCAATATGGCGGGACGCGGAGTAGATATAAAGCTCGGCGGCGCGGACGAGATGCATCGAAGTGTAGCGGTCGCGGCGGGAGGACTGTACGCGATCGGAACATTCATGGCGGAGAGCGCCCGGATAAACGATCAGCTTCGAGGCAGAGCAGCGCGTCAGGGAGACCCGGGACAAAGCCGGCTGTTCGTATCGCTGGACGAACCGATAATGACGATATACAAGCTGAAAAAGCATATCCCTTCAAATAAATATCCCGACCCGACCGCGGACGAGATCACCGATAAGACCGTTGTAAAAGAAACTGCCCGGATACAGAAGATATCGCAGGGAAAGAAGCTCGATCAGCGCATACGTCTGCTGAAACTTACCATGATCGGCGAGAAGCATCGTGACCAGGTGTTCGAATCCCGTCAGAAATACCTTACCCGTGAGAAAGAACCTACGATATGGCAGGACGAATTCCCGGAGCTTTACGAAAAGGCAGTGAAAAAGTACGGCGCTGAAAAGGTGGCGGAAAAGCAGCGTGAATATGTCCTTGCCATGATAAATATGCAGTGGAGCGGTTATCTTGAATTTGCCACATGGTTCCGTGAGAGCATACACCTGCGTGCGATAGGCGGTGAAAATCCCGCAGACGAGTACAATATCGGCTGTGAGCAGTTCTACGATGATATGGGCGCCGAGCTTATAAAGCAGATGGGCGAGGGGCTTGAGGAACTTACAGACAAAGGTCCCGACGCGCTGAGAATACCCCGTCCGAAGCGTATCAGCACATATCTGCTCGAAGATACCGGAGACGAGTTTGAGCGCCGCCCTCTTGCGGAGTTCGTGGGCGAGGTAGTGTTCG